>NZ_OY760437.1:1297796-1622245 GCF_963663625.1 uncultured Ilyobacter sp.
CCTTCATAAAATTATCCACCAATATACACCCATAATCTCTTTCATTGCTATATATTGGAATAATTATGAAGTTATTGAGACCTAGACTCATAAGAAACTCATTCCCTAAGTTGTACTTATAGCCTCTGTCGTTATAATATATTATTTTCTTATCATTGACTGCTTCCGCTAGAAGGCTTGGCTTTCTTACAGGTATTTTTATGTATGAAACAAGTTCATTCAATGACTCACTCTGGAATCTAAAGCCGCCTACGGCACCGGCCACTCTGTCATCTTTTGTCCCTGTCACATTACTGTTTATGATGGCATACTCTCCTACAAGGGATTCTATCTCCCTGCTGTATCTCAGGAATATGGACCTGCTGTATCCTAGACCCATTTCAGATGTAAGGGCGTTAGCTATTGATCTTATTACATGAAAAATATCCTCTTCCACATGTATCCCCAACAAAAGCTTTTCTATTACGTTTATCCTGAAAATATTTTCCTGGAGTTTTAAATTTTGTGTCCTCAGCTCATTTTGTGTGCATCTTATTGTTTTGATCATTTTTTTAAAAGACATTATGAGAGTCCTTATCTCTCCTGTGCTCTTTATTTTAAGATCTACATCGTAGTCTCCCTGAGATATTCTGTCAGAGGCCTCTGCTACTTCTGCAAGAGGAGTAAGGGTTTTATAAAAAATCTTACCGAAAAATGTAGAATTAAAAAGTATCAGAGTGATTGCAACACTGGCTATAAACAAAAATACAAGAGCCTTTATCCTTATAACTTCCTCTTGGGAAAGAGCTATACCTATACTCCCTAAAAATATTCCGTTAGTACTCCTTATAGGATACAAAGCCATGTAATAAGGAGCCTTATTTACAGTCTTCTCCATAAAAAAATACTTGTGATCCCTGAGTTGTAGTTCAGATCGAACTTTATCACTCAAAAATTTTTCTCCAGATGAAATTTCAAGGCTTCCTTTACTATAAGCCCCCCCTGTCAATAAAAACATCTTATGTTTGTCTTCTAGGCCCATAAAATCATGACATACTTCCAAAAATTTGTCATCAATTATGAAGGTAAGAATAAAGGCTTTGACCTCAGGATCAGCGTAATATGGCACCGATATTCTTACCAGTATATCTTCACCTACTCTTTCTTGAAAAGAGGTTTTCATCTGATATTTAGATCTTTTGCTTATGAAGTTGAGATAATTTCTGCTTCTAGAAGTTGAAAAGTTTTTTAGGACCTCCTCATCTCCAGATTCTCCCAAAATTTCATTGCTTTCACCTATTATAGAAAAAATTGTGTCGCTGTAAATCTTATAATTTTGCTTTTCAAGCTGTGACTTCAGTTTGTCTGAAAAAAGCTGATAATTTATCTTATTGTTTTGAGATATGTCTGAATTTAAAAGAACATTTTGGTTCTGAGATATCATAAAGATATCATCACGCATCTTAGACATGTAAAAAGTATAATATCTGTCTAAAGTTTTTATCTTCTCCGCCGCAAGTTTTGTAACCTGAGCACCAATATCCTTTAAAGTAATGAATGTAAGTATAAAAGCTATCATGGAAGCAGTAAGAAGAACTGCCATATTATTATAAAAGATTATTTTTAAAAGCAAAGAATCTTTTTTTAGCCTCATAAATTACTTCTCCTTTTTAGTGAGAGTTACCCTTTCCCGCTGAAAATCGACGTCTTTGATTTTTACTTTTATTATCTGTCCCACAGAAAGGACTTTAGATGGATCTGATATAAAAGTATCCGATATTTCAGATACATGAAGAAGTGCATCATTTTTAAGTCCTATATCAATGAAAGCCCCAAATTTGACTACATTTCTAACTGTTCCTTCTAGTTCCATACCAGGCTTCAAATCTGCCATCTTCAGTATATCTGATTTCAACACAGGTTTTTCTAGCTCTTCTCTCGGATCACGTCTATCCCCTATAAGAGCAGCATAGATATCTCTTACAGTTTCTTTTCCGTAGCCCCTTTCCTTTGCAAAGGCTTCAATATCAAAGTCCTTCAATGCAATTCTTGCATCCCCTATACTTTTTCTGTATTTATCAAGGGTAAATCCTGCTTTCTCAAGTATCTCCTCTGCTATACCATAGGATTCCGGATGAATAATCGTATTATCCAATATGTTTTCCCCATCCTGTATAACTAAGAATCCGGCCATCTGCTCATAGGCCTTGGCACCGATTCCCTTTACTTTCAACAATTCTTTTCTGTTGCTAAAGTTCCCTGTCTCTTTTCTGTATTCCACTATGCTCTTGGCTGCGTTTTTCTTTATCCCCGATATATACGACAGGAGAACCCATGAGGCACTGTTTACATTTACACCGACAGAGTTAACTACACTTTCTATTACCTCTCCTAGGGAGCTGTCTAATTTGCTCTGATTTACATCATGCTGATACATCCCCACCCCTATAGATTTGGGGTCTATTTTTACAAGCTCTGCCAGAGGGTCCTGTATTCTCTTGGCTATAGATATAGCACCTCTAGCCGTTACATCTAAGTCAGGAAACTCTTCCTTTGCAAGTTTAGAAGCAGAATAAACAGAGGCTCCGGCTTCATTTACTATGAGGTAGTAAACCTCTTTTTTTACCTCTTTTAAGACCCCTGCCACAAAACTCTCTGTCTCTCTAGATGCGGTACCGTTTCCAATGGCTACTATATCTATGTCATACTGATCTATATATTTTATTATCTTATTCTTTGCCTGTTCTAGCTGTTTTGGGTTATGCATCCCTTCTACCAGATAGAGAACATCATCGCATTTGAAAAAACCGTCTTTATTTATCACCACAGTTTTGCATCCGGTTCTGTATGCCGGGTCTAGCCCCAAAATGTTTTTATCCTGAAGTGGCGGCTGCATAAGAAGATTTTTCAGATTCTCTTTAAAAGATTCTATAGCTTCTCCCTCAGCCTTCTCTGTCAGGAGATTTCTGACCTCTCTCTCTATAGATGGGAGAATCAGCCTGTCTAGGGAATCTTTTATTATCTCAAGATAAAAATCTTTCAAACTCTGATTCTTATATTCTCTCAAAATCATACTCTCTATGAATGATCTCGTCTTGTCATCAAACTTTATCGAAACATTTAATATTTTTTCATTTTCACCCCTGTTCACAGCCAGTATCCTGTGAGAAGGTATCTTTGAAACAGCTTCATTATACTCATAATAATCCCTGTAGACCTGCTTTAGATCCAGTTCAGGAGCTTTTTTTGTAGCCTTAGAATAAAGAGATGCATATTTTTGCATCCTTTCTCTGATCTCCTCTCTAAATAAAGGATTCTCTGAGTTTTCCTGAGCTAAAATTAGCTTTACACCCTCTATAGCCTCTTCGGTGCTAATTACATCTTCTGATAAAAAAGCCTCTGCCTTCCCTATTAGTTCATCATAGCTTATTCTACCTAGAGCTATTTTTGCAAGAGGTTCTAATCCGTTATCCTTGGCTATATCTGCCTTGGTTTTTTTCTTTTTCTTGTATGGAAGATAGAGATCCTCTACCTCTTGGAGTTTTTCAGCCTTCAGGATTTTATGCTTCAGTTCCTCTGTCAGCTTGTCCTGCTCCTCTATACTTTTAAGCACCTCGTCCTTCCTCTTCTGAAGGTTTCTTAGGTAGTTCATTCTTTCAAGAATATCTCTGATAACTGTTTCATCGAGATCTCCTGTAAGCTCTTTCCTGTATCTTGCCACAAAGGGAACCGTAGCACCTTCGTCTAAAAGTTTTATAGTATTTTCTACCTGATGAGCCTTTATCTTCAGCTCTCTGGCAACTGTATCATAGAAAACAGACATCTATCCCTCCCCGACTACCTTTGAAAAATAAAGCTGACCTCGTTTTTTAGAGATCAACCTGAATTTTCCTTATATTTCTCATTGAACAATGAATTTTTAACAAAGATTCCTCATTATATCACAAACAAATTTGTTTGTCTAACTTCATTCCCCTGCATTTTAGGGGTTTTTTTAATGAGACCCCTGCATTGACAACTACTTTTATTTCATATATACTTTTTTGATAAAAATAGATTATAATTACTGATAGAAACATCTATTTTTTCAATGTCGTACTTTTTTGTTTAAATTAAATTGAGGTTGGAATTAAAGCAATTATTTTAAAGATTTTGTCACTTAAGTGACAAAATCTTTGATAAACCAAGTGGGAAAATTTCTGAAATTGAAATTTTATATTTTTATATAAAAAGGGAGGAGTCATTATGAGAAAAGAGTTTCTACTCAGCAGACAGAGTGCTATAATAAACTTCACTGCCAAGTACTGCGATACAAGAGAAAAACTCCTTGACAGCCAAGCATTCAAAACGGTTTTGATATCATATATGGAGATCATAAAAAATAAGGACAACGCTGTATATAACTACTTTATAAAAAGGTCAGACAATGATTTTGAAAACATGGTGGATAATCTCATAGTTGTTTTCAAACTGCTCCTGGTTCTGCAAGTAGAAGATATCTCAAAAATAGATTCAAAATATGCCATTTATTTTGAGGAAAAGGAATACTTTGTTGAACTCATAGAGGGAATCTACTCATTCTGGAGAAAACTCGAAAGATATTCTGTCGTATCAAACAGAAGACAGGGGGAAGGCCTTCAGAATGTTGGTTTTATAGAGGCAAACAACAACTTCAGCAACATGATCCTCGGTGTTTATAGACGTATAGAGGAGACTGTTATAGGATATCAGCACAGGGTTTACCGTCAGCTTCCTGCAGGTGCCAATGCAGGGCTCATTGTAAATGAAGTAAAGTGGCCTGCCCCTCACGAATACTCCTTCCTCGAAAGGGTCCCTTTTATAGAAACTATAATCCTAGAGCCTCCTTTTATCATATACCCCAAGAAAAACAAGAGGGAGGGAATAACCGAAGAGGTCTTCACATCCCCTCTGTTAGAAGCCTCGGTAAATGAGCACCATTGGTTCTGCTACCCTGCAAAGGTAGGTACACTTCTGGCTTATATATATTTTCACAAAGATTTCATGTGCCACGGAGTCACTCTCTGCAACCTTTTTGAACTTGCAAAAGAGGATGAATACAGGAATAAAAAACCAGACATAATCTATGTATATGGGATGAAAGATTTCCAGGTTGAAAAAAGAACATGTTTTTATAAGGATAAAGAGAACAGTATAATTCTAGGATATGCCAATTATCATGAAGATATTGATTATTTTGGATATATGAAGACCATGATCCTTACCCTCCACAACATACATATGATGGAGCAGGGGAGCCTCCCGGTGCACGGAGCTATGGTAAATGTAGTGACAAAAACCGGTAAAGAGAGCAACATCATTATTGTGGGGGACAGTGGAGCCGGAAAGTCCGAGAGTATAGAGGCCCTTAGAGCCTTAAGTGAAAATTATGTAAAAGATATGAAAGTAATATTTGACGATATGGGGGTTTTAAAATTAGACTGCCAGAATCGAATAGTAGCCTCTGGTACAGAAATTGGGGCCTTTATAAGAATGGATGATTTAGATCGTGGATATGCTTACCAGTCCATGGACAGAAGTATTTTCATGAACCCTGACAGAGAAAATTCAAGAGTGGTTCTTCCAATCACATCCTACGATGACATAGTAAAAGAGTATCCCGTGGACTACATTTTTTATGCAAACAATTATGAAAATGGAGAAGAGATAAGTTTTTTTGAAAATTCAAAAGACGCTCTTAAAGTATTCAAAGAAGCAAAAAGAGTGGCTAAGGGAACCACTAGTGAAAAGGGGCTTGTAACCTCCTACTTTGCAAATCCCTTTGGACCAATCCAAAGAAAGGGTCGTTGCGATATGCTCTTAAACAAATATTTCAGTATATTGTTTGAGAGAGGTGTCAAGGTGGGAGAGGTGAGGACCCGTCTGGGTATAGGGGGTATGGAAAAAGAAGGTCCAAAAAAACTTGCCATCAAGCTTTTTGAAATTATCAAATAATCTCTGATATTAACAATGCCCGGTTTTTCCGGGTGTTTCTATCAAAAATTATATCATTGATGTAAAATTGTATAACTTTTAAAAAAACAGAAGGGGGAGACAAATTGAAATTAATAATAAATGCAGATGATTTTGGTTATTCAAAAGGTGTAAATTACGGTATTATAGAGGCCTATAAAAATGGATTAGTCACTTCTACTACCATAATGATGAATATGCCCTATGTAGACCATGCCCTTGACCTCTATAAAGATAATCAGAGATTAGGACTTGGGATACATTTCGTCCTTACAAGCTATCACCCGCTCACAAATTCAAAAGAATTATTGGGAAATAACGGGGTCATGGACAGGGATTTTGACAGGATCGCTCTCTGCCCAGAGGAAGTTATAGAGGCTGAACTTAGGGCTCAATTCAGTGCCCTGTATAACAAAGGATATAAAATAACACATGCAGACAGCCACCACCATGTGCACAGAATCCCAAAGGTGTTAAAAATAATGAGTAAAATTTGCAAGGAATACGGATTGGCCATGAGAACCGTCCCCGAACAGAGAAACAGCGATGGATTTGACAAGGATATAAAAACCACTGAAAAATTTAACTGGGAATTTTACGACAAGGATGCCACCTTTGAAAAATTCAAGAATATCATCTCCAAGGATGGTGTTTCAAGCCTTGAAATATGTGCACATCCTGCCTTTATAGATCTGCATCTGAAAAACTTCAGCAACTATGTAGAACCGAGAATGATGGAATTAGATGTTTTGACATCTCAAGAAGCAAAAGATTTGATCACTAACAAAAATATAGAGATGATCAATTTCGGAGACCTCTAATTCTTTTCAGTCAATAGAAAAAGTCTGACCAGTAATGTATTTACATTTTGGTCAGACTTTATTTTATTCCCCTATCTTTAATTCATTTTTTAGATATTCAAGGAGGCCATCTTTTGTCTCTTCGTGTTTTAGGCCATATTCGATATTGGCTTTTAAGAGTCCTAGTTTATCACCTATATCATAACGTTTACCTTCAAAGTTATACGCCGCCACTTTTTCTCCAGATTTCTGGAGCTTAAGAATTGCATCTGTGAGCTGTATCTCTCCGCCTTTTCCAGGCTTTGCATTTTCTAAATGGTCAAAAATTTTACCATCAAGGAGGTATCTACCAAGGCAGGCAAACCTAGAAGGAGCATCTTCCACAAAAGGTTTCTCCACAAAATCTTCTACCTCAACAGTCTTGTCATCCAGTCTTTTCCCCGGGTCCACAATACCGTACTTAGAGACATCCTTCTTAGCCACTTCCTGTACCCCTATAATACTGCTTCCGTACTCTTCGTACTTCTCTATCATCTGTTTGCTCACTGGCTTTTCAGGGTTATACATTATGTCATCTCCCAAGGCCACTACAAATGGATCATTTCCTATAAATGGCTTCGCCTTCAGAACTGCATGTCCAAGTCCTAGTGGATGGGTCTGCCTCACATAGAATATGTTGACCATGCTTGAGAGTTCTGCAACCCTGGCCAGGAGAGTGTGTTTTTCCTGCTTCAAAAGAGTATCTTCTAGCTCATATGAGTAGTCAAAGTGATCCTCTATACAGTTTTTGTTACGCCCTGTGACTATTATTATGTCCTCTATCCCTGATTCTACCAGTTCCTCTACGATATACTGAAGAGACGGTTTATCAACTATAGTTAGCATCTCCTTAGGCTGAGCCTTTGTGGCAGGAAGAAGTCTTGTTCCTAGACCTGCAGCAGGAATTACTGCCTTTGTTACCTTTACCATAAAACTGACCTCCTATAAATCAGATCTGAAAAATATCATATTTTTTATTTTATCTCTAAGTTGCTTGGTTATTTTACCTTTGAACCAGCTTTTACTGTAGCATCTATCTCTACAAGCTTTACTCTCTTTTTCTCCTCAGTTGTGAGAAGCATCCCTTGAGATAACTCTCCCTTCAGCTTCACAGGGTTTAGGTTTAAGACAGCAAGAACTTTTTTCCCAACAAGCTCTTGATGGTCCTTATAATATTTTGCAATACCTGAAACTATCTGTCTGATCCCGCTTCCTGTATTAACCTTAAATTTAAGCAGCTTGTCAGCCCCTTCTATTGTGGAAACCTCTAGTATCTCCACAACCTTTATCTCTACACTGTTAAAATCATCTATAGAAATAGGATTTTCAATTTTGAGGTCTTCTTCCACTTTAACTTTTGGGACCTCTTTCTGTATCTCTATTCTCGGGAAGATAGGTTTTGCCTCTCCAAGTGTGTGCCCCTCCTCTATAATTCCCCAAGGAGATATCTCTGATACTTTAGCATCTCTTATATCATCAGAAAAACCTAACTGTTCCCATATTTTCTGTGCAGATTCAGGCATATAAGGATATACCAGCACAGCTACTTTATAGAGGGCCTCTGCCAGATTATTCATAACCATTGCAAGCCTTGTTTTTTTATTTTCATCTTTTGCAAGAGCCCAAGGCATAGTTTCGTCTATATATTTATTCATTCTAGATATAAATTTCCAGATTGCCTCAAGCGCCTTTGAAAACTCCAATTTATCCATAGATTTTTCTACTGATTCTAATGTTTCCCTCCACAACTCCTTGATCTGATCGTCATAAACTTCATGACCCTCTCCAGCAACTATCTTAGAATCAAAGTATTTTTTATACATTCCTAGAGTTCTGTTGAGAAGGTTTCCAAGGTCATTAGCAAGATCTGCGTTTATTCTGTTTATCATTGAGGTAGTGGAATAATCTCCATCATTTCCAAAGTGAACCTCTCTCATTAGAAAATATCTAAAAGGGTCTCTCCCGTATCTCTCAGTTTCAGCCTGAGGATCTATTACGTTGCCCTTTGACTTTGACATCTTCTCTCCCTCAACAGTCCACCATCCGTGTGCTACGATTTTGTCTGGGAGCTTTTCCTCTGCTGCTATAAGCATACAAGGCCATATTATTGCATGGAACCTTAAAATATCCTTCCCGAGTAAATGTACGACTTCACCGTTACCCCAGAATTTTTCGAACATCTCGGGATTATTTTCATATCCCACTGCTGTGAGGTAATTTGTCAGTGCATCAAACCAAACATATGTAATATGCCCCGGTGCAAATTCAATTGGTATCCCCCACTCAAAGGTATTTCTAGAAATAGAAAGATCTTGAAGCCCCTGTTTTATGAAGGAGATAACCTCATTTTTTCTAGAATGCGGCAGTATGAAATTGGGATTTTTTTCTATATGATCTAGAAGGGCATCTTGATATTTTGACATTTTAAAAAAGTAGGATTCCTCTTTTACAACTCTTAACTCTTTTCCACAGTCGGGACATCCATTTTCACCCACTATCTGATTCTCAGGCACATAAGTTTCACAAGATACACAGTATTTCCCCTCATACTCACCTTTATATATATCGCCTTTTTCATATACTTTTTTCAAAATTTTTGTAACTGCTTTCTTATGTCTCATCTCTGTGGTTCTTATAAAATCATCATTCGAAACATTGAGAAGGCTCCACATCTCCTCAAATCTTGGAGCCATTTTATCTGTCCATTCCTGTGGGGTAAATCCTTTTTCTCTTGCTGTCTCCTCAACTTTTTGACCATGTTCATCTGTTCCTGTCAAGAAAAACACATCATATCCCATTGTCTTCTTATATCTTGCAATGACATCTGCCGCAATTGTTGTGTAGGCACTTCCCACATGAGGGTCCCCGTTTACATAGTATATTGGTGTAGTTACATAAAAATTCTTACTCACAAAATTATCCCCTTTCCTAAATTAGGCTTTGATTTTATATATTTCATTTTATCTGGGCTTGATTTTATATTACTTTTTTCAGGTGCTCGGCAGCCTCTCTGTCTAATCTGTTCAGCTCTTTTTCAAGGATAAAAGCATATTCTTCAAGATTGGCACCTTTAGGTATCTCTATTGGATCCCCCTCTATACATACCATCTTAGAAAAAGGTTTTGGAAACTGAAACTTGTCCCAGGCTTTCTCAAAGGTCCAGCAGCTAGAAAAAGCTCCCCCCACCGGTATCATTTTCTTTCCGGATTTTTGTGCCAGGAAAAGCATTCCTGGTTTCACCTTATATATAGGTCCTTTTGGACCATCTACAGGAGTTCCTGCACTATATCCCTCTTTTACAAGTTTGGCCAGCTTGATAAGACTCCTCACTGCTTCTTTATCTGATGATCCTCTTATTACCTGAAATCCAAATTTTTCAAGAGTAACCGCTATAAGTTCACCGTCATTGGATGGGCTTGCCAGTCCTGCCTTTTTTTCATAGTAATCTAGGCAGACAGAGGTAATTATCAGTTTATTATGCCAGAAACCATAGACATAGTTGCTGTTAAGGTCTATTTTTTCGCTTCTTTTCACCTCTAACTTCAAGGTTTTCAATATGAATTTCAATATAAAATACAGCATATTTCCGTATATTCTATACTTTCTCTTTTTTTTATCCATTTTAGATTTTCTCCTGGTTTTTTAAAAAAGTATACCACATCCATCGTAACTCTTCAATTACTCTTATATATATATACTACAAGTTTAAATAGTGGATATATTTAAACTTTAAAATTCTAAAGCTGTCAAATGGCAGACAAAAATAATTCCTATAGAAAAAAAAGAGGGAATCCCCTCTTTTGAACTTTCTTAGACAAGGCCTGGAATGTTTATTCCGCCAGTTACTTTAGCCATCTCTTTTTCAGCAAGCTCCTCAGCCTGTCTCATCGCTTCTTTTACTGCTGAAACAAGAAGATCTTCTAGCATCTCTTTGTCATTATCCTCTACTGCCTCTTTCAGCACTTCGTCTGAAAGTTTTATCTCAAGGACCTCTTTCTGACCATTTACTTTTACAGTAACTGCCCCTCCACCTACAGAAGTCTCAAGCTCTTTTTCCTTTAACCCCTCTTGTACTACAAGCATCTGCTGCTGCATTGCCTGTGCCTGTCTCATTATATCCATCTGACCATTGTTTCCTTTAGTCTTTAATTTTCTAACCACTTAAACGCCTCCTCTTACTATACTTATGCCTTAAGATTATATCATATGATAACACTCTTGGCAACATACAAGATAGTCTACTGCAACAAAAAAACACCTCTTTTACAAGAGGTGTCTAAGGCTTATTTTATCTTATCTATATGTAAAAGTTTCGAAAGTTCTTTTCTTGGAACAGGTTTTGTCTCAACTGCCGGTTTCCCTACAGGTATAATAGCCGCTATCTGGATATCTCCCTCTATACCGAGTATCTCAGATGCTTTTTTAGAATCATAAGCTCCTACTACTACACTCCCTAAACCTAGTTCGTGAAGTCTTAGCATCATGTTCTGACATGCTAGTCCAAGGTCAAACATTCCCCATGTACCAACATCATTAAATGAAATCTCTTTATAGAAACCGGATTTTTTTCTATTGTAACATGCTACTATTACAAGTGAGGCATCTAGCGAGCAAGCCGATGCCGGATTTTTAGGATAGCAGTTTTCCACAAGCTCTTTGATCTTTCCCTTGTCCCTCAAAGCTAAAAATTCAGAACACTGAGTATTGGCCCAAGAAGGTGCCAATCTGGCAGCCTCTATAGCCTCATTTAGTTCTGCGTCTGTTACATAATAGTCTGTAAATTTTCTTACACTTCTCCTATCTTTTATTGCCTGAATCAATTCCATAAAAGTACCTCCATGTTTTTTATACGTTTTCGTACTATATTATATGTGAATTCTTTTATTTTTACAAGGTTTTTTCTTTAATTTTACTTTTTCAGATTTTCAAAAGCAGTTTTATAAAAAGTTTTTTCTTATTTTGATCAGTGATTTTACAAGGGCTTCTTTTTCACTTTCTTCAAATCCATTATAGACCTTTTCCTGAAGGGCCTTCGATATTTTTAAAAAAGTTTCTTTGAATTCAATCCCTTTTGCAGTAAGTGTCACATTTATCACCCTAGCATCTGTCTCATCCTGCTTTCTTTTTATATAGTCTAATTTTTCCAGTTTTTTCACCATATCTGTGACACTAGACTTACGTCTAGCTATATACTTTGCTATCTCATTCATTGTCATCTGACCTTCATTATCATAGAGAGCAGACAAAATGGTTCCATGACTTGAATTCAGTCCCTTCACACCTAATTTTTTTAGTTCCTCATTTATAAACTGGGCACTTTTCTCCCTTATATTGGCAACTAATCCTATAACTATATCTGTCCTTATCTAAACCACACCCTTTCTTAATTTCTCTATGGTATTTTACTTCGAAGTGGTGCTCCTTGTCAAAAATAACTCAGTATATTTTTGATAGCCTAAAAGGGAAAGGATAACTCTTCAGGTATAAAAAATATGGAGGTGATATTTATTATGAAAACAATTACATTTGCAGGTGGCTGTTTCTGGGGTATAGAGGCATACTTTAAAAGGTTAAAAGGGGTGGTTCATACAACTGTGGGCTATTCCAACGGAACAAAAGAAAGTCCTGACTACAAGGAGGTCTGCTCAGGAAAGACTGGGCATGCAGAGGTATGCAAGGTAAAGTATGACGAATCCATCCTGCCTCTTGATAAAATCTTAGATCATTTTTTCAGAATCATCGATCCCACTGTTTTAAACAGACAGGGAAATGATATAGGTACTCAGTACAGGACTGGGGTCTATTACTCCTCAGAAGACGATCTTCCTGAAATTAGAGAATTTGTAAAATCTATAGCCAAGAAATATAGTTCAGAAATCGTGACAGAAATAGAACCCCTACACAATTTCTTCCCTGCAGAGGACTATCATCAGGAGTACCTTGAAAAAAACCCCTCAGGCTACTGTCACATAAATTTTTCCCTCTTAAAAGATGAGGAAAAACAAGATCCCATATAAATTCAAACCAAAAAAGCACTCTTATAGTGCTTTTTTATTTTTAAAACTTATTGATTTTTATATTCAAACCTAAACAAAATTTATAAGTTTGACTTAATTATTTACCATTGCTATAATAAAATCTGTGTTTAAATCTGTTAATTCATATATATGTATTGCAATTCTTTTATCACTATCACCTTGAACTTTTTAACTTAAAAAGTTCAAGGAAATTACCAACGACTAAGTTAAAGGGGGAGATCATGCCAGAAGACAGATCAAATAAGGTTAGCTGCAATAATTATAGATGCGAAATAGAGCTCACTCTTGAGGTAATAGGAGGTAAATGGAAAGCCTTAATCCTTTGGGAACTTGGAAATCACGGGGTTATAAGATTTAATGAGTTTCAAAGGTATATAACAGAAATAAGTCAGAAGATGCTTACCCAGCAGCTTAGATATTTGGAAAAAAATAAATTAATCACTAGAAAAATTTATCCTGTTGTGCCTCCAATGGTTGAGTATTCTTTAACTGAATTAGGAAAAAAGCTCATCCCTATTTTAAAAGAAATGGATGTCTGGGGAAAAGATTATATATTTGAAAGAGATAAATAGTAAAAAGTCCTCCCCTAAAAGCGGGAGGACTTTTAAATTAAAATGTCACTTTTTCACCGTAATAAACAGCTTTAAATAAGTTTTTCATCTCTTCTACAGATATATCTCTTGGATTTGTTCCTGTACATGGGTCTCCTACAGATGTTCTTGCGATCTCATCTAAGTTAGCCAAGAAGAACTCCTCTTCTACTCCAAATTCTTTTAATGAATGAGGCATATCCATTTGTTCTCTTAATTCTTTAATTAAGTTTACTAATGATTCAACTAATTCAGTTTCGTTATTTCCGGCTAAACCTATTGTTTTAGCGGCATGAGCATATTGTGCTTTTCCGATTTCATCTTTTGCATTGAATTCGACAGCATATGAAAGGTAGATTGCATTGGCTAATCCATGATCAATATTTAAAACTTTTCCTGTCTTATGAGCCATTGAATGAACTATTCCAAGGATTGCATTTGAGAATGCCATTCCTGCTAAGTTTTGTGCGATATGCATATCTTTTCTCGCAGAGTCTTCACCGTTATAAGAGTTGATTAAAGTCTCTGAGATCATCTCGATAGATTTCATAGCTAGTGCATCTGTAAATGGATTTCTTGCCTTTGAAACATATGCTTCTAGTGCATGAGTTAATGCATCCATTCCTGTGTTTGCAACTAATACCTTAGGCATTGTTTGTACTAAGTTTGTATCTACAATAGCTACATCTGGAGTGATGTTGTAGTCTGCGATTGGATATTTGATATTAGTTTCATTGTCTGTGATTACAGCAAATGATGTAACTTCTGTAGCGGTACCACTTGTTGTCGGAACTGCTATAAATTTAGCCTTGTTTCTTAATTCTGGTAAGTTAAATGGTTTTGCAGCTTCTTCAAATGTGAATGTTGGGTGCTCATAGAAGATCCACATAGCTTTGGCCGCATCTATCGGTGATCCTCCACCTATTCCTATTATTGTATCGGGCTTAAATTTATTCATAGCTTCTACACCTTTCATAACAGTAGCTACTGAAGGGTCATTTTCTATTCCTACGAATAGTTCACTTTCTATTCCAGCTTCTTTTAAATATTCAACAGCACTAGGTACTGTTCCATCGTTTATTAATCTCTTTGAACCGATAACGATAAGAGCCTTAGTTCCATTGATATTTTTTAAATGAGATAGCGAGTCCTCTCCGAAATATAAATCTCTTGGTATTGTAAATCTTTGCATTTGTAACCTCCTAATTTTTTAAATTTTTTATGTGCACTCAGTATACAAAAAAAACTAATTAAAAAAAAGAAGGCACTTTTTGGTGAAATACTTACCAAAAGGTGTAAATTGTGATTTTACAAGATTTAAAAAACCATAAAAATAAAAAAAATAATTGAATTAAAATAATTGCGAGTATCTAAAATCAAATTATCATTTAAACAAAGCCTCCAACTTATTTAAAATTTATTTTTATTAAAAAAAGTGTCCTAAACAGGACAGAAGTATCTCTATTAAAATGTTATTATTTTAACATAACATAAGCCAAGAGGTCTTTTGTTACATTCTTTTATAGAGGTGAGTCATTTGAGCAAAAAAATTCAATTAATTAGAAACAGTGTTCAACTTTTTTTTATTGGATTGTTAGTAGCGAGTTTATTTATGAAATTTAAGGCCGTATTTCCACTACTGCTTATTTTTTCATTGGTAGTGGGTAACTTTTTCTGCGGATGGGTATGTCCATACGGAGCCCTTCAGGAATTTTTTGGTGCCATAGGGGACAGGATTTTTACAAAAAAATATAAGATGCCACAAAATATTCAAAAATATTTGATGTTTTCAAGATATATCGTTATGGCCCTCTTAGTTGCAGGTATAGGGGTAAATATCTTTGAAACTTTAAACGGCAATAAAACATTCACATCTACAGTAAGTAATTTTTCAGGTATTATCATCTCAGCATCATTAATTATAATGGCTGGTTTTCTAATAGTTTCAACTGTATTTGAAAGGCCATTCTGCAACTATCTTTGCATAGACGGAACCAAGTTCGGGATTGCAAGCTTGACTAGATTTTTCTCAGTGAAGAGAAATAAAAAAAGTTGTGTAAACTGTAAAAAATGCAACAGAGTATGTCCTATGAATATTGCTGTGTCAGATAAGGATAGCATCAGAAATCCCCAGTGTATTAACTGTTTTGAGTGTATAAGCAGCTGTCCGGTAAAAGATACACTGTCATATGGGAAGATCGGAATATTCCTTAAGAAAATCGGCAACTAAAAAACCTGTTAGTGAAACTTTCAGGTATTTTTTCAAAACTCTATAGAACTACTGAGAATAATTTAAGGAGGGGATAGTAGTGAAAGACAACGGATTTAATAACACTTTCTATTTAGATGTGCCAAAAGTTAGTAAGAGAGCTCCATTTAAAGTAAGTGAAAAAGGAATTTTAAGGCATGACAAAGAATTTTTTTATACCTACACTAAAGATAACCTAGGAAAAGAACTGACTGATAATAACCCATATGTAAAAATAGATGGAGAGTTATTTGATCACTATACTTCTATACACCCAGGGGATGGTAAAGGAGACTCTATAGACATAGATTCAGACTACATCAAAAACATTGCAAAGTATGTTGAAGATGATGGTATG
Organism: uncultured Ilyobacter sp.; assembly: GCF_963663625.1. Lineage (NCBI taxonomy): Bacteria > Fusobacteriati > Fusobacteriota > Fusobacteriia > Fusobacteriales > Fusobacteriaceae > Ilyobacter > uncultured Ilyobacter sp. The sequence continues at coordinate 1,313,840 of NZ_OY760437.1, forward strand.
ACACCTAAAATCAGAGACGTGTTCATAGAAGATGCACAAAGGGTAATGAAGGGTATTGCTCTATCAAAACAAAATCCAAAATTTAATAAAAAACTAGAAGCAGATATAGAAGCCGGTAAAGTTAAGCCTTTAAAAGACTTAAAGCAGCTTAAAGATAATATCTTAGAGTATGTAAAGAGCCTGGGAATGATTGGAGCCTTTACCTTAGTTGACAGAAGGTATATCAATGAGGGCTTTGACGACTCTTTCCCATATGACACTATGCTTGTATTGGGTATGGAGATGGAGGCGGATCAGATAGAAGAAATACCTTATCCTACAAAAGATACTGGAAAGATATTTGATTGGCATATATATGCCGAAGCTGGAGATGCTGCAAATAAAGTAGCCGATTTTATTAGAAGTAAGGGATATAAGGCTCTTTCAACTCCAGCATTAGGTGATGAAATAAACTTTCCCCCTCATGCAGTAAATGCCGGTCTTGGAATGTATTCCACTCATGGCTTGCTGATTACCAAAGAGTATGGAACAAGATTAAGACTATGCTGTGTAACCATTGATGCTGACATTGAGCTAGACCATGCAACAGAAGACATGAATTTTGAGGAGTTTTGTGCAAGATGCAGAATGTGCTATAAGACCTGTCCTGTGGCCAGCATTCCCAAAGATGAACATGAGTGGTTTGGTCAATTTAAAAGAAGATCAGTTAGAAAAAGCTGTGGCTGGTCTATGGGAACAAACAGATACTGCGGACACTGTCTCAAAGTTTGTCCGGTAAGCAGATTCGGATATGATAAAATTGTAAATCAAAGTTTACCTGAATACAACATGTATAACGTTATGACTGATATTATAGATAAAGATAAAATCAGAGGAGGAGAATAGTAATGAAGAAATTCATTTTATGCGGCAAAATAAATAATCCAGGAACATATAATATAGATGAAAATCGATCATTGATAGATATTTTTACTAAATTGGCAGGAGGCCTCTGGAACAACGGAAGACTGTCAATGGTTCAAATAGGTGGACCTTTCGGTGAAATTGTACTTTTAAAAGATATTGAAAATCCTCTAAGTGACTATACTAAAAACATCGATGCAGATACTATCCTGTTTTTAAATGACCTTACCTGTCCTGTAGATTATGCCAGATTTTGTGTGAGATATCTTATTAAAGAGCTTAGAACTACAAATGAAACTATAGAAGAGATAGAGGAAATCATTGAGAAAATAAGCAACGGAACAAGCAAAAGAATTTTAGAACTAGACATATTAAAAGAACTTTTAGAAGAGAAAACTGTCATTCCTGCTGAAAGAAAAATGAAAAAAACAGTACTGTTTTTATTAAATAACTTTAGAGAAATTTTTGAAGAACATATTACAGAGAAAAAATGCCACCCTGGAGTATGCCATAGATTAGCTTCTGCTCAGTGTGTCAATGCATGTCCTGCTGAGGTAAATATCCCCGGTTATGTAGCATACATGGCTGAAGATGATATGGACACAGCTTATGCAGTAATGAGACAGGCCAATCCCTTATCTTATGTCTGTGGAATGATTTGTGCAAGACCTTGTGAAGAGAGATGTCGTAGAGGAGAGCTCGAGCAATCTATAGGTGTAAGAGCACTTAAATACTTCGCTTCAACTTTGGCTCTTGAAGATAACAAGATCAAAGAAGATAAACTGGAAAGTAACGGGAAGAAGATAGCTATTATCGGAAGCGGACCAGCAGGACTAAGTGCCTCTTATTTCCTTAGTCGTAGCGGTTATAATGTAACTATATACGAAGCTGAAAAAACGGCAGGTGGAGTTCCCGCAATAATGATTCCAGAGTACAGAATAAATAATGAAGCAATAAACAGAGAAATAAAACTTATTGAAAATCTTGGTGTAAAGATTAAAACAGGAGTAAAAGTAGGAGAAGATATAAAACTTGGTGAAATCAGAAAAGCCAATGATGTAACTATTCTTGCAACAGGTTTGATGACAGGTGTAAAAGTGGGCCCTGATAAAGAATATATCGTAAGTGCAGTGGATATTCTAAAAGAGATAAAGCTTCAAGGAAAGAGAAATTTCCCTAAAAAAGTAACAGTTATCGGTGGTGGAGATGTTGCCATGGATGCTGCCAGAAGCATTATGAGATGCGGATCTGATGTGACAGTTGTTTCACTTGAAGAGTGTGATGGTATGCCTGCCTCTCATGAAGAGAAACATGGAGCAGCCGAAGAGGGGATTAATTTTTTAAATGGTTATACCATAAACGAGTATCTTGAAGAAAAAGATTCTTTAAAGAAAATTGAACTCAAGAAATGCATATCCACAATGGATAGTCAGTACAGGTTCAGCCCGAAGTTTGATGAAGAAAAAACTATTAAAATTGATTCTGAGTTAGTGGTAATGGCAATAGGTCAAAGAGCAGACTACAGCTATCTAGATTGTGATATAGAGATCGGTTCTGACAGATGGATATCATTTGATAAAAACACTTACAAAACAACAGCAGAAGACGTCTATGTAGCCGGAGATATGGGGGGATACTCTAAAATTGCCATCAGTGCCATAGCAGAAGCTAAAAAAGTAGCAATTAGTATTGATAAGGCTTTGGGTGGCCAGGGAATTTATGTAGGAGATGAGATTAAAATTCCTGAAAAACAGCTTGATCTGACTACATGGAATATTCCCAAACAGGAAGAAAAAGAAACAAAATCAACATACAGATGTAAAAACTTTGAAAATATAAAAGTAGTTTATACAAGAGAAGAAGCTTTAAGAGAAGCTACAAGATGTATGAGATGCGACAGAAACAGTAAGCAATAAGGCTTAATAAGTATATTTATGAAATGGGGGAATTACTGTGAATAAAATACTAGAAGTAATAAAAAACAGAAGAAGCACAAGGTCATACAAAGAGGAACAAGTCAAAAAAGATGAAATTATGGCCTTATTAGAAGCAGGTGCTTGGGCTCCAAGCGGCCATAATAAGCAACCTTGGCACTTCACTGTGGTTCAGAATAAAGAACTCATTAAAAAGATGAGTGACAGATCGAAATATACAGCAAAAGACGCAGAAAACGAAAAAATGCGTAAAATGGCAAATAATCCTGATTTTAATATTTTTCATAAGGCTCCCACCGTAATAATTGTTTCTCATAAGAATGATGCCATTACTTCGGTAGAGGATATATCAGCAGCCACTGAAAACATCTTACTTCAAGCTGAGTCTATGGGGCTTGGTACCTGCTGGAGTGCATTTATATTTGGGATATTCAGAGGTCCTGAAAAAGAAGAATTTATAAAAGATCTGGAAATTCCAGAAGGTCACACTCCGCATCACGCAATAGCAGTTGGTTATCCCAATGCAAAGGTACTTAATTATCCTGAAAGAAAAAACGATTATTTTAATTTTATAAAATAAAAGCAAATTTTTTGGAGGTATCCCTTGGATAAAAAAAACCAGACATAAGTTACTGTGGTCTGGCTCCTAGAGTGACAGGGATCTCACTCACCTTCCCCACTTCTGCTACTGCTATGGCACATGCAAACAGTGGTAATTTTTTAGGGGTGTCAAAGCTTTTAATGGTAGGATACTATGAAGTTATTCTTTCGTTGGTTATACTTTTTATAGTTTTTGCAGGGGCTTTAATCTTTTTTCTAAAGGAATTTTTGGTTTCTCAAAAGGGTTATATAAGTCAGAGTCCTGACTATTAACTAGAGTTCCATAATGGAGCTCTTTTTATATTTCAGAAAATTTTTTTAATTTTTCCCAATCCACTATGGTGATAACTCTACCATCCCTTTCTACGATTCCCCTGTCAACTAACTTTCCTAAAGCCAAATAAAAGTTGCTTCTACTACACTTTATAAACTCAGAAAATAGTGAAAAATTTTTTATTCTCATCTGACCATTTTCAGAATAGTTAAGGATGACATAAGCAAGAAATTTTTCAATATTTTTATCTAGACGATACACCAGTTCTTCTATCAACGATAAGGAATCCATCTTGGCGTTTTTTAAACACATAAAAAGAAAATCTCTGTCTAAAAGAAGTTTCCTGCTTCTTTCAGGTGAAACTTTAAGGATTTCAGTTTTTTCTATAGCGATATAATATAGATTGTCAATGGCCTTCCCCTCCAAAAGATAGGCATATCCACCTAGAATAGTTTTCTTTTTAGTGAGAGTCTTCAAAGGCACCCTTCTTCCCTTTTCATTTTCATAGACCAGAAGAAGCTTCCCCTTGGTCATGAGTCCAAAGGAGAATCTCAGATCATAGTGATATATAGTTTCAAAGGGTTCAAGCTCTATCTTTTCTTCTATATCAGTATCGGAAAATTTAAATTCATTGTTGACCTTATTTTCTTGCATTTTCCCTCCTTAAATCTGTTTTTTTTAATATTATATTTCCTAATGATTTATTTATCAATGATAAAATGAGGGTGACCCCCTTGGCCACCCTCATTTTTAATATTTTAATTTTAAATAGATTATTGAATTTATCCAAAGGCTTCTGTCACTTTTCCTTGATGAAAAGGAACCAAAAATCAAGCCTTGTCTTGTCCAAGCTAAAATATAATAAATTTTACTAAAAATACAAAACTCGCTACGCTCAAACATTGTATTTTCTTTACGTAAAATTGATCATATTTCTTCACGCTCGTCCTGCGAATAGGCACTTTAAGGACTTTAAAGGATTTAAAAGATTTTAAAAATCATTTGAATCTTTTGATCTGTAAGTGGCATTGATAAAATCAGCGTTAAGAATGACCGCAGTAAAATCCTTAGAAAAAATCGATGTCTGAGCGTAGTGAGTTTCGAGTTTTTCTTGGATTTTCAAGGTTATTTAGCTGATTTTTCATAGCCTTGAACTTTTGGTTACTTTTCTTTCAAGAGAAAAGTAACACTGTGTAAATTCAGTAATTTATTCATCTTTAAACAAAGATGTAGAAAGATACCTCTCCCCAGTATCTGGTAGAAGGACAACTATGTTCTTCCCGGCATTTTCAGGTCTTTTCCCTATCTCAGTGGCTGCAAAAAGTGCCGCTCCAGATGATATCCCTACCAGAAGTCCCTCTAATTTTGCGAGTTTTCTGGAAGTTGCAAAGGCACTTTCATTTTTTACTTTGAATACCTCATCAATTATGGATTTTTTGAACACGGTAGGCACAAATCCAGCCCCTATACCCTGTATCTTATGAGGCCCAGGTTTCCCTCCAGAAAGTACAGGAGAGTCCTCTGGCTCTACAGCTATTATCTTTATCTCAGGATTCTTTTCTTTCAGAGCTTCTCCTACTCCTGTTATCGTTCCCCCTGTTCCTACTCCTGCTATGAAGATATCTACTTTCCCCTCAGTATCTCTCCATATCTCCTCTGCTGTTGTCTTTCTGTGGATATCGGGGTTGGCTGGATTTTCAAACTGCTGCAAGATGACGGCATTGGGAATATCCTCGGCTAACTCCTTGGCCTTATTTATAGAACCCTTCATTCCCTCTGACCCAGGTGTCAAAACAAGCTCAGCTCCTAGAGCTTTAAGCAGTTTACGTCTTTCCACACTCATAGTGTCAGGCATTGTCAGTATCAGTCTATATCCTCTCGCCGCTGCCACAAAAGAAAGAGCTATACCTGTGTTTCCACTTGTTGATTCCACTATCACACTGTCTTTACTGATAATCCCTTTATCTTCGGCATCCTTTATCATCGCATAACCAATCCTATCTTTTACACTTCCTAATGGATTAAAATATTCTAATTTGGCGATCACCCTAGCTGATATTTCACTGGCCTTGTTATAATTTGAAAGTTCCAGTAAGGGAGTATTCCCTATTAGGTCTACTAAACTCTTAGCTATCATGGTTTATCACTCCTTCATATTTTTTTCTAATTTATAAAAGTAATTTTGCCTATATCTTTAACTTTCACCATTGGACCGCTGGGCATCTTTGTAAATACATCTTTGAAATTTTCTTCTATGGCGTCTGGTACTTATTTTATCTATTCTATAGGTTTTTCCTTAAAATATTTTCTCTATATCCCATCGCTTTTTTTCCCAGAGGGAATCTTTCTTTTGATCTATTTCTATCAGAGTATCATCATTCGAGATTAATTAAGTTTAAAAAAATACGACTTTCAAATTACTGTTAATACGTGTGTATTTCGTAATATTTTAATATTAACATAGTTTATTCGACTAATCAAGAAAATTTCAGTTTTTTTTAAATACAATCTGAATCCCTAAGCAATAAAAATCCAGAGAAGATATCTCTGGATTTTTATATTTTATATGGTAAATATGTTACTGGTTTAATAAGAAGCTCATTATCAAGCATCTCTTCATCATTATTTATTTCCAGGTTAATAAGACTATTAAACCTGCTGTAAAAATTCTCTAGATATTTGTAGTTCATGAACAGTTTTTCAAAAGGATTTTCCTTTCTTATCTCCACAACACTATATTCTGAAATTTGTAGGTCTTTGGCCATAAGCCTTATAGTGTCCTGAAGACCGCCTATACCGTCTACAAGCCCTTTTTCTAAAGCCTCTTCCCCTAGCCAAACTCTTCCTCCTGCTATGGATTCGAGCTGATTCATCGGGATATTTCTTCCTGAACTTACTCTCTCTTTAAACTCAGAGTATATTTTAAAGCTCGATTCGTATATTCTATCCTTTTCCTCTTTAGTCATTCCGTCAGTTATAGAATATATTCCAGACAGCCTCCCCTTCTGTACGGACTCCATTTTTATTCCCAATTTTCCTGCTAGCTCACTGACATCAGGTACCAGGCTCACTACTCCTATAGACCCGGTGACGGTATCCCTCTCTGCGAAAACTCTGTCTCCAGATGCAGATATATAGTATCCTCCAGATGCAGAAGTTCCACCCATAGACACATAGACAGGCTTCTCTATACTTCTTATCTTGGCATTTATGACTTCAGATGCCAGGGCAGAACCTCCTGGAGAATCTATCCTCAGGACTATTCCAGCCACCTCTTTATCTCTCGTTGCAATATCTAGCTCCGAAATCATTGTATCTGGTGTTATTGCCTGCTGTGCGCTTCTTCCACTATTTGTATACAGTATCTCTCCGTCCCCGTAAATAAGTGCGATTTTTTTACCTGAACCCTGATGACCAACCACACTTCTAGAATATTTTCCGAGAGTAGTTGTGTTCACTATATTTCTTTCTTTCAAGAATTCATGGTAGTACATAAGTGTGTCCACCAGTTTCTCTTGCTTCATTTTAAAGGCATCTGCCAAAACAAAGTCTCCGTTTAGTATTTTTTTACTCAAGTCCCTCTCATCTATATTTCTAGCTACCGACACATCCTGAACAAAATTATAATATATTCTGTCTAGAAGCCTTGTGATATTCTCCCTAAATTCCTGAGACATCCCTTCTCTCACGTAGTTTTCTCCATAGGATTTATACTCTCCCACGTGTATAACATCATACTTTATTCCTATCTTTTCACTGAGCCTTTTCATATAAGGAAGCTCCATAAAATATCCTGAAATATTAGATCCTGCTCCTCTGCTAGGAGGCATTATTATCTCATCTGCATTGACTGCAAGTGAATAGTTTCTATTTTCAAAACCTCTTGAAAAGGCATATACCTTTTTCCCAGCTTCTCTGTATTCCTTAATTTTTCTCCCCAATTCATCAACCTGAGCCCTGTTCAAAGCCACACTATCAACTTTCAGGATAAGGCCATCTATTCGCTGGTCATTTTTTCCCTTGTCTAAGTAGTTTAGCATATTGTAGAAGTTAACTCTTTCGCCCTCAATTGTAAATATAGAGAAGCTTCCCCTTTCACCTATTGGTTTTGAGAGCTCAAGTTCGATATATGTATTCTTTTTTATCGGAGCCTTTTCCACCGAGGTTTTCGGAACAAAAACTGCCAAGAGAATTATTATTATTACCATCACCATCACAATCTTTATAAGGAAAGATGCTATCTCTTTCAATATAAAGAGAAGGGCATTTTTAAACCATTTCAAAATAATCATACTCTACCTCCCATAAATATTAGTCCTCTTCTTTACTATACTTTATTCCTATATTGATTGCAATTGAATTATATCCTCACACATAAAAATTTTATGTTCATAAATATCTTTTTCTACAAAACACTAAAAATTCCTGTAAATTTAGACACTATATTTGCTGTTTCTATTTTAAAACTTAAATTATATAAAAGATGCCCTACTACACTTTCCTAAGTGTTGGTTTTCCAATTCTTTAATATTTTACTCTCGCTAAGGACAATACTGGATAGGCTAACTTAACAAAATTAAAAGAACTCTAAATTTAGAGTTCTTTCTTAAAGTTGATATAAGTCAGGGTAATAAATAATTCACTCCCATAAAAATAACCCAGTTTCAGATTTATCTGGAGCTTTCTCTGGATTTTTTTATTAGATCTTTAATTTTTTTTTCAGATTCCCCATCTCTTTTTCCAAAATATCTAAAAGCGCATTCATATCTTTAGACACAGCCTCTATAGTCTCAGTCTTGGTTAGGTCGACACCTGCCTTTTTAAGCTGATTCATAGGATGGTCACTTCCCCCAGATTTAAGAAGTTCTAGATATCTCTTCAGAGCCTTGTCCCTCTCAGCTTTGCTGTATTTTTCATTTGTTATTCTATCATGGAGCACTGCAGAAGATGCGAAGCAGGTAGCATACTGGTAAACGTAATAAGGCGAGTTGTAAAAGTGAGGAATTCTCACCCATATTATCTTTTGAAGTTCATCTATAGCCACTGTATCACCGAAATAATCTTTGAATAACTGATCCATTATTCCACTTAAAATATCTGGAGTTATGGCCCCTCCGCTTTCAACTATTTTATGTACCTGATACTCATAGTCTGCAAAGAGGGTTTGTATAAAGTAGGTTCCAACTACATTACCTAGAGATTGCTCTATGAGGGCTATCCTTTCTAATGGATCCTTGGTGTTTTTTAACATATTATCAAGAAGCAGTCTTTCATTAAATGTAGATGCTACCTCGGCCACAAAAATTGTATATCCATGGGTGGAGTAAGGTTGATTTTCACTAGAAAGCATGGTATGCATAGTATGTCCCAACTCATGCCCTAGGGTAAAGACAGCGTCTAAGGTTCCATTATAGTTTAAAAGCATATAGGGGTGTACTCCGTAGATCCCTATAGAATAAGCTCCGCTCCTTTTATTGGGAGTCTCATAGACATCAAGCCATCCTTGACTGACAGCTTTTTTCATTCCCTTTACATACTCTTCTCCCAAAGGTTCCACAGACTGAAGAACCAATTCCTTCGCTTCATCATATTCAAACTCCCCGCTATAATCTACTAGGGTTATCTGATTGTCATAATAATGGTACTGATCTATCCCCAATAGTTTTTTTCTGAGGTTCACATATCTCTGAAGAGGCTGTGTATTTTCCCTGGTAACTTTTATAAGATTTTCATATACTTCCACAGGAATATTATTACCTTCTAGAGCCTTTGACAGAGTTGAATCATAGCCCCTTGCTTGGACAGTTGCATAACTTTTTTGAAGGATAGACCTGTATATTGCCGCATAAGTATTTTGATTGTTTTCATAAGCTGTATAAAGTGCTTCGAAGGCTTTTTTTCTGTCTTCCTGATTTTTATTGGTAGAGAGTATCTTAGAATAAACTGCATTTGTAACCTTTGTTTTTTCTCCTGTAGAAAGTTCGATCTCGTTCCATTTTATATCAGAAGTCGTAAGTTCCTTGTAAATGTCTCCAGGTGCCCCCATAAACTGTCCGTAATAGGAAAGAAGTTTTTCTTTTTCTGCATCTAGAACGTGTCCCTGAAGCCTATAAAGTTCCATAATATGAAATCTGTGCTCTTCAAGCTCTTTGTTTTCGTCTATCCACTTTATCATTTTTTCCTTTGGAATTTCTAGAATTTCTGGATTTATCCACGCTACAGTTGCACTGTATTGTGTATAAATAGCCATTATCTCTTGCAACCTTTTTGAAGCTAATTCATCTGTAGAATCTAGATCTCTCATGAGATATGGATAAAGATATATTTTATCTGTTATTTTTGACAGTTCATTCTCCATTGCCACAAGTTCAGCAAAAATTTTGGGGTCATTTTTTATTTTACCCCTATACTTTGGGATCTCCTCCATAATTTTTTTTGCCTTTATCAAATCAGCTTCCCATTCACCCCAGTTTTCATATATATCATTAAGATTCCATTTGTATTTTTGATCTATCTCTTCCCTTTTAACTATCTTATCTCCCTTAGACAACTCTACCACTCCTTCTTTTTCTGTCTTCGTTGTTTTTTTGCTTCTACTTTCTTTTGACGTTTTTCCTATATTTTTTCCACTTATATAAGCATGCCCTGCTATTCCTAGGACTGCTATAAATGCAAGTATAAGGAGTCTTTTTCTCATCTACGATCACCCCTTGAATATTTTATTTCTATTCTCTATTCCTATAATTTTACATATTTCCTTTGGATCTTGGTCTATTCTTTCACTCTTTTTAACATTGTAAGCCTTCTTAAACTGTCCCTGTGAAAAATGATAATAAAAATATATATTATCGAGCTTACCATCTTTTTCTATATTTTCTCGAAAAACTTTAAAAATTTTATTTAAATTTGAAATCCCTAGTATCCACATATCGCAGTTAAATATTTCCTGAAAACTGCATGCCAGCTCTGCCATAAACTTTTGGTTATCTTCTAGTATATCCTTGTAGTTGCTAAACTTAGCAAGCTCTGAAGTTATCTTCGTGTGGATAAAACTTTTATTTAAGACAATCACTTCCTTGTCAAACTCATCTACGAATCCATTTTCTTCCATAAAGTTTTTTCCTGTTTTCCCAGATATACCAACGGCATATTTATTCTGCATGCTTTCGTTAAATCCCGGGTTATCCGTAACCCACACATATTTTATACTATCACTCTTCTCCAAATAGTCAAGTTTTTCATTGTAAACAAAGGCTTTCATATTCCTCTCTTGGTCCTCATATTTTTTCAAGAGCTCTTCTGCAAACACGGGATAGTTTTTTCTATACTCATCTACTTTTGACCTGAATCTTCCCCTTATTTTTACAAACTCTTTGTACTGCTGAGATGTCATAGACTCCTCCTCACATTCTGTATGACTATATATTACTACAGTATATCTCGCTTTTAAAGTTCTTTTTATATTTAATGGTTTCTTTCATCTAAATTCATTTTTTAAAAAATAAAAACATCTGCATTTAAAAAACGCAGATGTTTTTATTTAAGCATGAAAAATCTAAATAAACTACCCTTACCTTCTTTAGATTCCACTTCTATCTTTCCGCCGCATATCCCTACAAGTTCTTCAACTATGGGAAGTCCCAATCCAGTTCCTGCCACATTGCTGGTTCTAGCCTTATCCACACGATAAAATCTCTCAAAAATACTATCTATCTCCTCTTTGGGTATTCCTAGTCCATTATCCTCTATAACTATCTTATATCTGTCATAGACCTCTTTTATCTCAATCTTTATGACAGGCTTTTTATCGTTATAAATTATAGCATTTTCTATGAGATTTTTAAGTATAGTAGTCAGCTTATCAAAATCCACCCTCATGTAATTGTTGGCATCCAAAAGATTTATTGAATATATTATTTCAGCATTTTTTGATTTTATGTACTGAGATAACATTTTCTCTATCTCTTCCTGTATTTTTTCAAAGGACACAGGAGCTAGATTCAGAACCTTAGAATTTTCTATTTTTGATATATTCAAAAAATTCATGGTTATGTTTTCCAGTTTATCCACATTATTTTTCACAACTTTCAAAAAACTCCCCCTCATCGTCTCCGGGGCATCTTCTAAGGCTATAAGATACCCTTTAATGTTGGTCAGTGGAGTCTTCAACTCGTGACTTATATTGCTTATAAAGTTTCTCTGTACCTCCATCATCTCACGATTTCTAGTTACATCTTTTATAGTTATAATAAACTGATTTCTAAATTCCAGATACTTAACACCTATCACAAGATATTTCTTCAGTTTAGATATATAGACATCCTCTTTCACATCTTTTTTTTCAACCGTGGCTTTTTTTACTACATTTATGATCTCAATATATTTCATTCCCTGATAGTAGTAACCCCCCTGAGAAAAACTATAGAGATAATTCAGTGATTCATTTTTTAAAATTACTTTCATATTCTCGTCTAGAAGAACAATTGACATATCTACTGAGGAGATCACTTGTCTGAGTATCTGTTTCTCCAAATTAAGCCTCTCTAGATTCTTTATGTTCTTACTCTGCCACGACTGAACAACCTTCCAAAATTCAACTAACCAAACATCACCCTTAGAATATATCTCTGTAACTTCACTTCCAGCCTCTAGTGCCTCTCTTATTTCATCCACTTTGTTAAACAAATGCCTTTTGAGATAATTTTTATAGCTGAAATGAATAAACATATTTAAAATAATAAAAAATATTATCTGTTCTATAAGAATGTTTCTGATATTTTTATAATCTGAATTATATCCTCTAGCCACCCTTATTATATAATCTTCTCCATACTCATCAGTGTATGGAATAGCATAATATGCAAGAAACTCACCTAGGGTTCTACTCTTTCTCACATTGAATCCTTGTCCGTCTCTAATAGCATCTATAACTTCGGGCCTTGTACTGTGATTTTCCATGGTTGATTCCTCATCATACTTTTCCGAATCATAGATCACTATCCCTTTTGAGTCTATAAGAGTAAACCTTTTTTCAATACTTCCGAATATATCCTGAAAATCCTCTCGTGAATTATTACCTGCAATATTTTTTATAAGCAGTGCATCTTCCCTCAGAGTTTTTTTAGCAACTTCTTGATAGAGATTTGATATCATGTTCATATTAGACTTTACAAAGAATATTTCAAGACAAAAAATCAATATAAGGGTTATTATTTCTTTTCTTCTAATTTGTATCCAACTCCCTTCACTGTTTTTATATTTTTAGAAATACTAACTATTTTATCCCTCAGTTTGGATATGTATATATCTACAGATCTGTCTCCAGTATAGTAGTTGGTGTTCCACACTTTGTCCAAAATCTTTTCCCTAGAGAGAACAAGGTTTTTATTTCTTATGAGAAGGTGCAGAAGATCGTACTCTTTTTTAGACAGTTCTATCTCCTCTCCATTTTCTGTAACAAGATGTCGGTCGTCGTCTACCACAACATTTTTAAAAACGTATTTTTTAGACACCTTCGTCCCAGTATCCAAGAATTTTTTGGCTCTCAGTATCAGTTCTCTTGGATCAAAGGGTTTTTTCATATAGTCATTAGCGCCTATTTCGAGCCCATCTAGAACATCCTCTATCTCGGTTTTGGCAGTCAGCATTATTATCCCAGGATTTCCATACTCTTCCGGAAGTTCTCTTACTATTTTTGTAAAATTTTTACCATCTAAACTAGGTAGCATAAGATCCAATACAACTAAGCCATGTTTTGATTTTTTCAAGAGCCTAAGCCCCTCTAGACCATCTGAAGCAGTCTCAACCTCGTAGCCTTCTTTATTAAAAAAATAACTTACTAACTGCTGTATTTCAAGGTCATCTTCAACTATTAATACTCTCACATAGCCCTCCTAAAATAAAGTCTTATATAATCATATTTATATTATTTTTCTTAAATAGTTCTTTTGTCAATTTTTTTAATTTGAAATTATATGTAGATTTCCCATAGTTGCCATTATAATGATTCTTGCACACTTTGCATATCAATAAAAAGAATAGATAATTTTTTTAGCCTCACTTATTCCTTGTAAGCTCAAAAATATTATCTCATTGTTATTTTTTTGAATTCCAGTATCATTTTCATCAATTCTTTAGAATACTATTTAAAGCATATTTTTATATCTTACACAAAAAAAAGAAAAAAGGCAACGGAGATTATCCGTTGCCTTTAAAAACTACATTTTATGTTTTGGGAAATAATGTGTGTGAAGAAGTTCGTGGGATTTATGTCCGCATGGCTCTCCTAGATGCTTTTCATAAATCTCTTTTATGTATTGGTTCTCATGTGATTTTCTAAGCGGTTTTCCAGCATCGATGGCATTTATTCCTGCCGTTCTTTTTTCTATGATTGAGAAATCTCCACCATGGAAAGGCTGTCCTCCTCCACCTACACATCCACCTTTACATGCCATTATTTCAATTGCATGTAATGTTTCTTCTCCAGATCTTATCTTGTCTAGAAGCTCTCTTGCCGCTCCAAGACCGTGGGTGATCCCTATTCTTAAATTGACTCCAGCCACAGGTACTTCAGCTATCCTTACGCCTTCCATCCCTCTCAACTGTTCAAAATCAACATTCTCAAGAGTTTCCCCTGTAACCATTTCATAAACGGTTCTTGTTGCAGCCTCTATAACTCCTCCGGTTCTTCCGAAGATATCCGCAGCACCAGTTGAAGCTCCTAGTGGATTGTCAAACTCACCTTCTTCAAGATCGTTAAAGTTGATGTTTGCCTGTTTTATAAGTTTAGCAAGTTCTCTTGTAGATAGAGAATAGTCTACATCTGGATTTCCGTTTTTGTCAGCAAATTCTGGTCTTGATGCTTCATATTTTTTAGCAAGACAAGGCATGATAGATACTACGATAAGGTCGTTTCTATCGATCCCCTCTTCCTTTGCCCAGATATTTTTAGCAACTGCACCAAACATCTGTTGAGGCGATTTAGCTGTAGACGGTACTTCAAGCATATCAGGGTAGTTGTGCTCTATGAACTTAACCCATGCAGGACAGCAAGATGTAAGGATTGGTAAATTGGCATCTTTATCTCCAGCAAGGAATTTTTCAAGTCTTCCCTTGAACTCTGTACCTTCTTCCATTATTGTAAGGTCTGCAGCCCAGTTAGTGTCAAACACATTATCAAAACCAAGGCTTCTTAAAGCTGTTACCATTTTAGCTGTTACGTCTGTTCCTGGTTCGTACCCGAACTCTTCTCCAAGAGCAACTCTTACTGCAGGAGCAACTTGTACAACTACTTTCTTAGCTGGGTTTGAAATATCTTTTACTAGTCTCCATGTATGGTCGGCTTCATGAAGCGCCCCTACAGGACATACAGCGACACACTGTCCGCAGTATGTACATACAGTATCTTCTAGGTCTTGCTCAAATGCAGGAGCAACAACTGCTTCGAACCCTCTGTTAACTCCAGAAAGAACCCCACAGGTCTGGATTACGTTACACATAGTTTCACATCTTCTACACATGATACATTTATCTATATCTCTGATTATAGAAGGGGAAATGTCCTGTCTGTATTTTGATTCTTTACCTTGGAATCTTACTTCTCTTACACCGAATTGAATTGCAAGGTCTTGAAGATCGCATTCTCCATTTTTAGAACAAGCTAGGCAATCTTTCGGATGGTCAGAAAGAAGAAGTTCTAAAACTGTTTTTCTTTTTTGCATTACTTTCATTGAGTTTGTAGTTACTACCATTCCATCATACACAGGGGTTGCACATGCCGGTGCAAGATTTCTTCTTCCCTCTACCTCTACAACACAGACTCTACATGAAGCGCAGTCATTTTTATAATCTGCCCCCCCCATCTGAAGATGACAGAGAGTAGGAATTGTTATTCCCACTGATTTAGCAGCTGCAACTATTGTTGCACCCTTAGGCGCTTCTACTGCTTTCCCATCTATAATAAGCTTTACTATTTCCATTCGCCCGATTCACTCCTTTTAATTTTGTCTTCCAAAACTAAGATTTATCCTCTATCAATAGCTCCAAATTTACATGTAGAATAGCAAGCTCCACATTTTATACATATACTTTGGTCGATTACATGCTTTTCTTTTACCTTACCAGCTATACAGTTAACTGGACATACTCTAGCACATGCCGTGCATCCGATACATTTATCGTTGATTGAGTATTGTAAAAGATCAGTACAAGCCCCAGCAGGACATTTTTTATCTACAACGTGTGCCACATACTCATCCCAGAATTGGTCTAGTGTTGAAAGTATTGGGTTTGGAGCTGTCTGTCCAAGTCCGCAAAGAGATGTATCTTTGATAGTCTCAGATAGTTCTTTTAGCAATTCAAGGTCTTCCATAGTACCTTTACCTTTTGTAATCTTATCTAGGATTTCATATAATCTTGTGTTACCTATTCTACATGGAGTACACTTTCCACAAGACTCTTCCACTGTAAATTCAAGGTAGAATTTAGATACTGCAACCATACAGTTATCTTCGTCCATTACGATCATTCCACCAGATCCCATCATAGATCCTTTTGCTAAAAGAGAGTCAAAATCAATTGGAGTATCTAGGTCTCTTTCAGTCAGACATCCACCAGAAGGTCCTCCTGTCTGAACAGCCTTAAACTTCTTCCCGTTTGAGATACCGCCACCAATTTCGAAAATTACTTCTCTTAAAGTAGTTCCCATAGGTACTTCTACAAGTCCTACGTTATTTATTTTTCCAGCAAGTGCAAATACTTTTGTTCCTGCAGATTTTTCAGTTCCTATAGCTTTAAACCATTCCCCACCATTTAAGATGATTTCAGGTATATTTGCAAAAGTTTCAACGTTGTTAACGTTTGTAGGTTTTCCCCAGTATCCTGATTCAGCTGGGAAAGGAGGTTTAGATGTAGGTTCTCCTCTTTCTCCCTCCATAGAATGGATAAGAGCAGTTTCCTCTCCACATACAAATGCTCCCGCACCGTATTTGATCTCTATATCAAAATCAAAACCTGAACCAAGAATATTTTTTCCTAAAAGTCCATATTCTCTGGCATCATCCATAGCTTTTTTCAATCTATTAATTGCTAGAGGATATTCTGCCCTGATATATACTAGACCTTTAGTTGCACCTGTAGAGTATCCACAGATAGCCATAGCCTCTATAACTGAATGAGGGTCTCCTTCAAGGATAGATCTGTCCATGAATGCTCCCGGATCTCCTTCATCTGCGTTACATACAACATATTTTTGATCTGCAGCATTGTTTGCAGCAAACTGCCACTTTAGACCAGTAGGGAATCCTCCCCCACCTCTTCCTCTGAGGCCAGATAATTTCATCTCATCGATTACTTCTTGAGGATTCATTTCATTAAGACATTTTCCTAATGCCATGTAACCTCTGTTACCTAGATATTCCTCTATATTTTCAGGATTAATAAGACCACAGTTTCTGAGAGCTATTCTCATCTGCTTCTTATAAAATTCCATGCTTTCACCTTCGTGAATTCTATTTCCAGTTTTCGGATCTCTATAAAGTAGAGTTTCTATTTTCTCGCCCTTTATTAAATCCTCTTCTACTATTCTTCCAGCATCCTCAGGCTTTACTTCAACATAAAATGTATTTTCAGGCATTATTTTTACAATTGGACCTTTTTCACAGAAACCGAAACATCCAGTTAATACTACCTCTACTTGATCCTCCATCCCTTTTTCCTTAAGGACAGTGTTGATATTATCCGCAATTTGTCTGCTCTTGGAAGAAAGACATCCTGTACCTCCACAAATTAGGACGTGCTTTTTATCTGACATCTAATTACCCCCTAAATTAATGATTACACTTTTTATTTCCGTCATTATCTACGAGAAAATTTTTTATTTTCTCTGTGTCTAAAATATATTTCTCTATTAGCTCTACAGCTTCCTTTGGTGTTATGTTTCCAAAAACAACATTCCCCATTTTTGGCATGATTATTTCTAGAGTAGGTTTTTCTCCAGAATATCCATAAAATTCCGTCTGAATAACAGCTACATCTTTGATATTATGATCTTTAAGATAATTTATTATCTCTATTGCTACTTCATCTGCAAGTTTTTTGGCTTCAGGCGTAGGTTGCCCTATTCCTATCTTAGCGACCTTGACATTTTCAAGATCTACTTCTTCTCATTTTTTTCTTACTTCGATAAGAGCTTCACACTCTTTATTCTTTTTCAAAAGCTCTTCATAAGATGCTATCTTTTTTGACATTAAGAAAACCTCCTTACCCTTTGGCTTTATAAGTGCTTAGTATTGTTTTTACATCTTTAGCTTCATCTTTACCAAAAACATCTTCACCCACAAGAACAACTGGCGCAAGTCCACATGCTCCTACACATCTTAGTGCATCGATTGAAAACATTCCGTCTGAAGTAGTTTCTCCAACTTCAATCCCCAGTTGTTTCTGGAAATCCTCTAGTACTTTTCCTGCTCCCCTTACATAACAAGCAGTTCCCATACATACTGAGATAGGGTATTTACCCTTTGGAGTCATTGTGAAAAACGAATAAAAGCTGACAACTCCGTAAACTTTGGCTAGCGGTAAATCCAATCTTTCTGCTACAAATGACTGAATCTCTTTCGGTAAATATCCGAATATTTCCTGAGCCTTGTGAAGTACTGTGATTAATGCCCCTTGTTTATCATCAAGATTTAAGATAAACTCATCTAACTTTTTGAAGCACTCTTCCTTAAGTTGGTTTTTACAAGACATCTACATCCTCCCTTTCATTATATTATGTTAATATTGTAACAATGTTGTGTTCACATACTAGTCAAATAATACCGTAAATCAGAAATAAAATCAATTATAAAATTAAAAAAATAAAATTTTTATTAAAAAACATTATATAATATTACAGTATTTTTTCAATTTGCTTTACAAATATTACCTTTAATCCATATAAACTTTTGGATTTAAATATCGTTTCTTTCCTTGAGTTTTATTTTTGTAGTTTATAGCCTCTTCTGGACAGGTGTGGACACATCTGAGACAAAGTTCACATACCACTCCAAAGACTATTTTTTTATTTATCATCTTGATATTGTTTACAGGACAGTTTTTTACACACAAGCCACAAAGAGTACAGCTCGAATCCACTTTGAGTTTTTTACCCATCTTCCTGAACCTATTAGCCGCCCAAAAATGTATTTTTTCAGGAATCAGATTGAAAGGAAATTTTTCTTTTTCAATTTTAACTGATTTATTTAAAATCTCCTTTGCCATTGTATTTATCCTTCTTTGGGATCCTTCCAAGATAGACATTTGCTTAGTTTCTTCTGGAACTTTAAAACTTAGAATATAATTATCTGGAAACTTTACTTTTCCAGCATAATTCAATTGAATTCTTGATTTTTTAAGAAGTTTTTCCGTTATATTCATTGTAGGTCCACACTGCCCGCCATAAGTAGCAATCACAAAAACATATTCTCCCTCTAGCCCCTCTAATTTTTCTATAAATTTTTTAACAATATTCGGAGGCCCAAAAGCATATACAGGATATACAATCCCAATATATTCCTGACTTCCCTTGGGAATATTTTTCATATCTATACTCTCTACAGAAAGATCCAGTTTCTCACCTAAAAGTTTGGCGGTATAATAGCTGTTTCCTGTTCCTGAAAAATAATATATAGAACCTCTTCTCATAAAAATTCCCCCGTATTTTCTTCAATTTATACCAATTAAAAATAAGCTACAACTTCCACAATATAATTCTAATCTAATAATCCGACTTATGCAAAATTAAAAATAGTTTAATTCACAACTTTAGATAAGTCTTCCAAGGACAGGATTTTTTATTTATTTCCAGTATAAATATTTGTATACTTTTAATTCCAATTGATTTTATATTTCTGATCTAGGAGGGTTGATAAAATGAATTTATTAAATAGAATTCTTCCTGAAAAAAAAATATCTAACCTCTTTGCTGTTTTTATACTACTTTCTATTTCAGGCTGCCTCATGGTAGCAGTGCGCACGCTAGTTACTCTTAATGCATATTACATTTTCTTAATATGGAACCTTTTTCTTGCCTGGATTCCAATGTTTTTATCTCTGATTTTAATTATCAAAGGGATTCATAAAATAACTCAATTTTTTGTTGGGATGGTCTGGATTATTTTTTATCCAAATGCATCTTATTTTATTACAGATTTCATACATATTAGCAGAGGTGGCTATCATCTGAGCCATAAGACAGGTATAGATGTCATTGTATGGTATGATTTCTTGATGATCTCTCTTTTTGTTTTTACAGGTATGTTGTTAGGATTTCTTTCATTGTACTTGCTACACAAAAAAATCGAAAAAAAATTCAGTATACAGTCTGGATGGAGGTTCGTTGTCGCTGTACAGATCTTATCAAGTTATGGCATATATCTAGGTCGCTTTATACGCCTAAACAGCTGGCACATTTTAACAAAACCATCTGATTTGGTCAAAAGCATCTTAATGAGTTTCAATCTGGAGACCCTCATTTTTGTAATCATACTCTGCTTCTTCCTTACATTAATATATGTAGCTTTGTATAATATCTCTCAGTTGAGCAGATTAGACTGACTAACTTTCTACTATAAGCTTCAAAATGTTAAAATTCCAGGAGGATGAATTTAATATTCATCCTCCTGGAACTTTTTATAAACCTTTTTTTCTGTTGTAGATAGCTTCTACAAATCCTTTAAATAAAGGATGAGGTCTGTTTGGTCTTGTTTTCAATTCGGGATGGAATTGTCCTGCAATGAAAAAAGGATGCTCATCTCTTGAAATTTCAACAATTTCAGCAAGTCTTCCATCTGGAGAAGATCCAGAAATTATAAGTCCTGCCTTTTGAATATCTTCCTTAAACTCATTGTTAAACTCATATCTATGTCTGTGTCTCTCGTATATCAACTCTTCATTATAAAGGTCTCTTGCAAGAGATCCCTCTTCTAGTTTGCACGGGTATACTCCTAGCCTCATAGTTCCGCCCATATCTTCAATGTTCTTTTGATCTGGAAGAATATCTATCACAGGATATTTAGTTTCCTTATCAAATTCACTCGAGTGAGCAGACTCCCATCCGACTACATTTCTTGCATATTCTATTACAACGCTCTGCATTCCGAGACATATTCCGAGAAAAGGAACTTTATTCTCCCTAGCAAATTTGATCGATTCTATTTTACCCTCTATACCCCTGTCACCAAATCCACCAGGAACAAGTATTCCGTCATAAGATTTAAGATCAGTTGTATTTATTTTTTCTGCCTGGATATAATCTATTTTAGCTTTAAGTCCCATAGAGTAGGCTGCATTTTCTATCGCTTCATTTACCGATATATATGCATCCTTTAGCTCTACATATTTACCTACTACAGCTAGCTTTATATCATCTTTAGGATTTACTATTCTGTCTACCATCTCTTCCCACTTAGTAAGATCTACTTCTTTATCTTCAATTCCCAACTTTCTGCAGACTACCTTTGCAAGTCCATTAGCTTCCATTATAAGCGGCACTTCATATATAGTAGACGCATCAGGAGCCTCAATAACAGCATCAGAATCTATGTCACAGAAGAGGGAAAGTTTTTTTCTTATATCTTCAGTTGTAGGGTGCTCTGTTCTACATACTAAAACATCAGGTCTTATTCCTAAAGTCATTAATTGTTTTACAGAATGTTGAGCTGGTTTCGTCTTGAGCTCTCCTGCTGCTTTTAAGAAAGGTAAAAGTGCGCAATGGATATAAATCACATTTTCTCTTCCAACGTCATATCTAAATTGTCTGATAGCCTCTAAGAATGGTGTCGATTCTATATCTCCGACTGTTCCCCCGATCTCAGTAATTACAATATCAGAACTATTTTCTTTTCCTACAATCTCTATTCTTGATTTTATTTCATTGGTGATATGAGGAATTACCTGAACTGTCTTACCTAAATATTCCCCTCTTCTCTCTTTATTTATAACTGATTGGTATATTTTACCAGTAGTCACACTGTTATATTTTGTAAGGCTCTTGTCGATAAATCTTTCATAGTGTCCAAGGTCTAGGTCTGTCTCTCCACCATCATCAGTTACGAAAACCTCTCCGTGTTCGTAAGGATTCATCGTTCCTGGATCTACGTTAATATATGGGTCAAACTTTTGTATAGTTACATTGTATCCTCTTTCTTCTAAAAGTCTCCCTAGAGATGCTGCAGTTATACCTTTTCCAAGTGACGACACTACTCCACCTGTTACAAAAATATACTTTGTTTGCTTCATCAAAAATATACCTCCTATTTAAATTTTTACTTAATAATTGACAATAAAAAAAGACGAAAAAAAAAACTCGTCTTAAGAGATTTTTTTTTGAAATGAACTTTCTAGAAATCATTTCAAAAATTATTAGGTTCTGTGTTCATTAAAATTACTTAATTTCTTTTATCACTCGTAAAAGTATATCATGACTTTTACTTATTTTCAAGATTTTTTTATACCCACATAAAAATGAAATTTTTAAATTTATAATTTATTTTGAGATAATGTTTCTTCTATCTTTAATTATTTTTTAGTTTTTTAAAAAAGGTTTTTTTCACCTGTTGTTGTAATTAATTAATAGTAATATTTTTTATCGGGAGGTAGGTTATATGGAAAAATGCAAAGCGAAGTTAGAAGATTGTAGAAAAAAAATGGATCAGCTTGAAAAAGACCTTGAGAAAGCATACGCCGAAGAGAATGATATACTAATAAAAAAATACACTAAAGAGTTAGAACAACTGACATCTATGTTTGAAACATTTAAAAAATGCTCTGAATAATAAAAACCCCGCCTGTAGGCGGGGTTTTTATTAAAATTTATTTAGATGCTTTCTTGTAAGCACCTTCAGATCCGAATACATCTATTATTTTAGACTTATAGTACTCTTTCATCTCTTTCATTGCAGGTCCTAAGTATTTTCTTGGGTCAAACTCTTTAGGGTTTGTTGCGAATACTTTTCTTATTCCAGCTGTGAACGCAAGTCTTCCGTCTGTATCAACATTGATCTTTGAAACAGCTGATTTTGTAGCTCCTCTAAGCTGGTCATCAGGGATACCAATGGCATCTTTAAGCTCTCCACCAAACTCTTTTATCATATTTACATACTTTGCAGGTACTGCTGAAGAACCATGAAGTACGATAGGGAATCCAGGAATCTTTCTCTCTATTTCAGCAAGTATATCAAGTTTTAATTTAGGATCGCTTCCAGGTTTGAACTTGTGAGCTCCGTGAGAAGTCCCTATTGCTATTGCAAGAGAGTCTACTCCTGTTCTAGATACAAATTCCTCTACTTCTTCAGGCTGAGTAAATACGTGCTCGTCTGCTACTACATCGTCCTCTACTCCTGCAAGAACTCCAAGCTCAGCTTCTACTGTTACGTCAAATTTATGTGCATATTCTGCAGCTTCTTTTGATATTACAATATTTTTTTCGAAATCATAATGTGAACCATCTATCATAACAGATGAGAAACCATAGTCTATACAGTCTTTTATTAACTCTAAATCAGATCCATGATCTAGGTGCAGTGCTACTGGTATATCAGAACCCATAGCTCTTACGTGCTCTACCATTCCCTTTGCAAGCATAGGAACTATCTCTTTTCCCATATATTTTCTAGCACCAGAAGAACATTGTAGGATTACAGGAGAACCCATCTCAGCACAAGCTTCAACTATAGCTAAGGCTTGTTCCATGTTGTTAAAGTTAAATGCAGGTACTGCATACCCTTTTTCGTTAGCAGCTTTAAACATCTCTCTTGTGTTTACAAGACCTAGATCTTTGTAATTATATTTCATTGATAACCCTCCACTTAAAATTTTATATACATATATTTTAACAAATTTATAACGTAAAATCAAACTCAAACAAGGTCATATTTTGCTCTTTATCCTAGTCAAAATATATCTAAAAAACCATTTTAACTTCATTCGCCTTTTAAACATGGTTAAAACCTCAGGAACAAGCTCCATTACATTTTCCACCACAACCTGATAATTTCTTAACCTCCCCCTCAAAATCCCTTTGGAATTTACCATCCAGGAGATCATAATAAGGTTGCTTATTCTCATAAAGTTTACTGCCACCGACGTAAGCCCTGGTTTAGTTATATAAAAATTGTATAGCCTCCAGACAACTTCTCCTTCCTGAAGATAAAAAAGCTGAAAAAGGCATGTCCCCAGGTAGAAAAAAAACAAAAATTTCATTTTTTTTAGACACTTTTTAAACTCCTTGTTCCAAAACAAATTTATCAAAAGCAGAGTTGCCGCTATCATCAACATACTGATCGTTTTACTGAAATAGATATTTCCTATAAAAAGCAAAAACAAACTACTTTTTAATAACATCTACTCCCCCCATATAAGGTCTTAAAACTTCTGGTATAATTATTGAGCCGTCCTCCTGCTGATAATTTTCCATTATTGCTAGAAGAGCCCTTCCAACTGCCACTCCAGAACCATTTAGTGTATTTACAAATTCACTCTTTTTAGTTCCCTCTGGTCTGTACTTTAACCCCATTCTTCTTGCCTGGAATTCCCCACAGTTTGAACAAGAAGAGATCTCTCTGTACTTCCCTTGACCTGGAAGCCACACTTCAAGATCATAAGTTTTTGCAGCAGAAAATCCTATATCCCCAGTGCAAAGCTGCACTAGTCTGTAAGGAAGCCCTAATTTCTGAAGAACAGTCTCTGCATCTACAACCATTTTTTCTAGTTCGTCATAAGAATTTTCAGGAATAGTTATTTTTACCATCTCTACTTTATTAAACTGATGCTGTCTTATAAGACCTTTTACATCTCTTCCATATGAACCTGCCTCTCTTCTGAAACAAGGAGAGTGAGCAGTATAATACTTTGGAAGGTCTCTCTCTTCCAATATCTCTTTTCTGTGAAGATTTGTAAGTGTTATTTCGGATGTTGATATAAGGAACA
Organism: uncultured Ilyobacter sp.; assembly: GCF_963663625.1. Classification (NCBI taxonomy): domain Bacteria; kingdom Fusobacteriati; phylum Fusobacteriota; class Fusobacteriia; order Fusobacteriales; family Fusobacteriaceae; genus Ilyobacter; species uncultured Ilyobacter sp. The sequence goes on from NZ_OY760437.1 coordinate 1,338,518, forward strand.
TCTCATCTGTGGTCTTATACATATCATCTTCAAATTTTGGAAGCTGTCCCGTACCTTCACAAATATCTCTTCTAACTAAAAATGGTGTTATGTGCTCTGTATATCCGTGTTCTGTTGTGTGAAGGTCAAGCATAAAATTTATAAGTGCTCTCTCTAATCTTGCACCTAGACCTCTATACACGGTAAATCTAGCTCCACCTAGCTTTGCTCCTCTTTCAAAATCAAGGATTCCAAGCTCTTCTCCAAGCTCCCAATGGTTTTTTGGCTCATAGTTAAACTCAGCAGGTTCTCCCCAAGTTCTGACAAGAATATTGTCCTCTTCATCTTTTCCTACAGGTGTCGATTCATGGTACACATTTGGTATAGTCATTTGATAGTAATGGAGTTTTTCATCTATTTCTGAAAGTTTTGAATCTAGCTCTTTTATTTTAGAAGAAACCTCTCCCATCTCGGATATTATGTGAGACGCATCCAGCTTCTCTCTCTTCAGTCTCCCTACTTCATGGGAAACATTGTTTCTTTTATGTTTTAAGGCTTCAACCTCAATAAGAAGATCTCTTCTTTCTGCATCTAACTGCTCAAATTCGTCAAGATTTAATGTGGCATTTCTGTTTTTCAACATCCCCTTCAAAAATTCGATGTTGTCACGCATGTATCTCAAATCCAACATACTTAACTCTCCTCCTCTTTCTTACTTTTTATATCCTATTTTTTTTATTTTAACCTCTGTGGGATTTATTTCAGCCATTCCCAAAAATACGTTTGGAGATGTGTTTATAAGTTCAAGACGAAGGTTATTTCCATCTATCCCGTAACTCTGAATTCTATCTTTGAGATTTCTCTCTTTTCTTTTACCACTTTTGATCTTAACCTCTACGATCTCATCCTGCTCTAGTAGTTTTTTCAATTTTTCAAGTACTGCAGCTTCTCCTGTTATCTCGTATACCATTATCTGAAACTCTTCTGCTATGCTAGATTTTCTAGGGACATCCTCTGCAGCATTGAATTTAAAGCCTTGAGGACATGCAGCATTGAGCTTCTTTAGAAGGATATCGTTGTCCATTTCCACCAAAAGCTCTAGATCCATTACCTCATCATAGGCTTCCACTCCAAGGGATACTGGATTTCCAAAGGACATTCTAGGTCTCGGGTGAAACCCTTCGGAATATTTGACCTCTATCTTTGCCTTTTTTAAAAGCCTCTCTAGAAACCTCATCATATCCAGATGGGATATATACTTCATATCTTCGTTTTTATCGAAGTAAAGTCTTTTTTTCATACACTCTCCTATTCATAAACTAAACTCTTTATCCTATCAGCTCTGAACATTTTAACACAGATAACTTACAACTTCAAAGAAATTTAATACAATGATTTCTTAAAAATATCCATGTAAGTGAGATACAGTCTCATATCAAATTCAAACTGATGATAATTTGGCTCCATATACTCACAAAGCTTATAAAAAGACTTGTCGTGGGATTTTTCTTTGAGATGGGCTAGCTCATGGACCACTATCATTCTCAAAAATTCCAAAGGCATCTTTTTAAACTGGCTAGATATCTTAATCTCATTCTTTGTCTTTAATTTACTCCCCTGAACTCTGGAAACATAGGTATGAAGTCCTAGAGCCTGATTTGAAAAATTTATCTTTGAGTCATAAGAGACCTTGCTTATTGGATTGGATTTTTTCAGATACTGGTTTTTTATGTCGATCACATAGTCATATAGCATTTTATCTGTTGGTATTTCATGGAGATCAGGATATTTTTTGAGCATTACCTCTCCGAGCTTATTATTTTCTATGAGTGTTATAACCTGTTCCTTTAATTTGGGATCATATCCCCCTAGGTATTTCAGTCTTTCCATTTTTTCCCTTTCATAAAGTACACTAGACAATCATTAGTTCTTCTAGAAGAATCATAATAATACCAGCTAAGATATAAAAGTCTGCCAAGTTGAAAACTGGAGACCCCTTAATGTTAAAATAAATAAAATCTATAACATATCCCCTAAACAATCTGTTAAGAGTATTTCCAAGACCACCTGCCAATACTAAAGAGATGCCCATTTTATCCATATTTGGTGCTGTATAGAGGGAGAATATATAAAACAGCAGAACAAAATTCAATGTAAGAATAAGCCATTTCCTATGGTTTAACTTATTAAATGCTATTCCAAAGTTTCTGACATAATATAGGTGGATTGCCCCGCCTAAAATACTTTTAGGATGAAATTTTAATTTTCTTTCTGCTATTACTTTACTTAAAATGTCACTGACAAACAAAAATAAAACAACCCACTGATACATGCACTCACCTCACTTTTTTAAAAAACTTCTCTAACCTAAATTTTCTAGCTCTATCTTTAAGAAGTTCGCAAGTTCACTTATATATCCTTCAGAGAAATCAAACTTTATTCCTGCAGTTTCATATATCTCTTCAATTGATTTAGAATACCCTAGGGAAAGAAACTCTTCATATCTCCCAAGGTTTTTTTCCCTATTATCCTTATAATTTTTATAGATTCCTATAGCTCCTAGCTGACTTATGGCATATTCTATATAATAAAAGGGTACTTCAAATATGTGAAGCTGTTTTAGCCAGGTTACGGATTTTTCACTTTCTAACCCCTGCCAGTTTATTCCTGTATTAAACCTGTCCATCAGTTCCTCAAACTTTGTGTCTCTCTCTTCCTGAGTATGATTTGGATTTAGATATATCCAATGCTGGAAAGCATCCACTGTCATGACCCATGGGAAGGTCTGAAGTGCCCCTATAATCTGCTCCTTCTTCGCTTTTTTAAGGTCGTTTTCCTTTTCATAAAATCTATTCCATTTGTCCATACTGAGAAACTCCATAGACATAGATGCTAGTTCTGCAACCTCACTAGGGGTGTCTTTATAATACATAAGTCTTTCATCTTTTGTAGCAAAAGAGTGAAGTGCATGCCCTGCCTCATGCATAAGTGTCACCACATCTCTGTGTACCCCCACAGCATTCATAAATATAAATGCCGCCCCGCTCTCACTCAGGGGATAATTATATCCTCCAGGAGCCTTTCCTTTTCTATTTTCAAGATCCAAAAAATCTTTTTCAGCCATGTATCTCAGTTTTGACCCAAACTCCTCTTTCACGTCCCCTAGGGCAGATATCCCCTTTTCCAGAAGTTCTCTTTCTTTTTCGAAGGGTTTTAATATTTTTCCATCTTCACTTGCCTCAGTATCCCAAGGACGGAGGGTATCAAGATTTATTTTAGATCTCTTTTTTTCATTTATCTGTCTAAGCATAGGAACTATTACTTTTTCCACAGAATCATGAAATTTGTATAAATCTTCTGGAGTGTATGAAAACCTCCCTTTCGCCTTGTGCATATAGTCCCTATAGTTTTCAAAGTTCTTGTTTTTAGACATCTCGACCCTGATATTCAGAAGCTTGTCAAAAAGTCCGTTCAACTCTGATTTGTTTTCCGAAACTGCAGCATATATCTTTCTCCAGGCTTGTTCCCTAATCTCCCTGTCGTTATCCTTCAAAAATCTATTCATTTGAGAAAGGGTATAGTTCTTCCCATTAAATTCAATATTTACTTTTGAAATTATTTCTCCATATTTATTAGAGAGTTCATTTTCCCTTATCTGAAGAGGAATATTTTTTTCATCAAAAATCTCAATATCATTTTTCAGAATAAGTTTGTAATTTCTGTATCTCTCTTCTGGTAGTTCTCTGCTGTAAGGACTATCGTATATCTTTTTATTAATATGGAATGACTCTTTGTTAAATTCAGCTACCACCGTACCGTAAAAATAATTAAAATCTTTGGAATACTCCTCTTGATCTGCAAATCTAGTCATTTTAATATATTTCCAAGCCATAGCTTCTTCTACTATAGCACTCAACTCATTGTATTCATCTATATATTTTTCAAGTTCTTCCACATTTTTTAGGTCTTTCTTCAGAAGTTTCTGAAGTTCTTCTTTTACATTTTCTATCTCTTCAACATTAAAATTCTCACTGTAATAAACTCTGTCCACGTTGCCTCCTAAATATCATATTTTGCAAACTCATTAACCCTTATAACTTTTTCTATCCTATCAGTATAAACATATCCAAGTTCAGAATATTTTATCAGATATTTTGCCAGTTCCTCAGAACTTTCGCCTCTTCTTATTCCCTTTCTAAGATTTTCATATGCGCTCCCTGTAGAGAGAAGAAGAACATACCCGTCTACAGCCTCTTTCAAATCACTATATTTTTTTAAGTATGCAGTAAAACCATTCTCTCTTGTTTCCTCTGCTTTTATCCGTTCATCGCTGGTATCATAGGACCATAGTCCAAAAACGTTGTTTCCCTCTTGAAAAAACCTAGAAGTACCCCATCCGCTCTCTAGGGCGGCCTGACTAAGAATTAATGAAGTGGGTAGAACGACCATCTTTTCAAGTAATCTTTTAGTATCTCCATCCTCTATACGGTAAGCACTGAACAGTCTCTCCAATCTGTCCTTTTCTGCTGGTTTTACGCTTCCTCTTTTGATTATTTTTTTTACCCACTTCCTGTTTGCAGATATTTGATTTCTAGACATTTTTATTGCAGGCATCATCATCTTCACAAACAATTCTTTCTTTTCTTCTACTGAATAATCATTTAGATCTATATTTCTTACAGCATAAATATATTTTCTATGGCTTAACTTTTTATTAAGATCTTTTGGGCTGTCTATGTATATGGTTTTATAATTTGAAATTGCCTTTTCAGTTGTACTAATTGTATCAACACCTATATTTTTCATATAATATCCTGAAAAGAAAATTATTAACTGCAAAAATAGATAAAGAAAAAACAGACTCCATTTTAATCCCTTCATCAATCCTCCTTTTTAAAAACTATTATGTTTTTCCCGTTATTTTTCATAATTTTAAGGTTGAGCTCCTCTGCTATAAATTTAAAGGTCTTTAAACTGTAGAATACAGTATGGGTAGGGTCCTGAATATACCACCAGTTCCTGAAATGTTCCCAGGAGTCTCTGTGAAAATTAGTCATTATTATGAGGTATCCGCCCTTTTTTAAGCATTCTGTGAGCTCCTTTAGAACTTCCATGGGGTAGTAAATATGCTCTACAACTTCTGTGGTGCACACCACGTCATACTCACGGTCTTGGTGAACCTTTTCAGATGAAAAATATTTGTCATAGATATCCACAGTATATCCTTTTTCTCTCAAAACAGATGCTAAAACAGGTTCAGGCCCTGATCCATAGTCCAAGATATTTTGCACTTCTCCAAGGTTTTCAAAGGCATAATCTATAAAGTTATAAAAATACTCCCTGTATAGGGGGTCTTCGATTGAGTTATTATGCATTTTATATCTTTCTAATTCTTCTGAGCTTTTCAAAAGAGCGTCTTCTTCTACAAAAATAAAACTGCAGCTGTTACATCTATAATATTTATGTTCGAATTTTTTATTTTTTACAATAAATTCTTCTGTTTCTCCATTACATAAGTGACACTTCAATAAAACCCCTCCATTCTGCGAATACTAATTATACATAATTATATGGTAATTTGTCAAAATTTCATAAATAAAAAAGGAGGCTTAACCCCCTTTTTCTCAGTCTATTGATCTTAAGACTGTTTATATTCCTCATAGTGGACTTTATTGGCATCCCACTTATCAGCAGTTTTTACCTCTTGGTCAGGATACCCTACTGCAACCATACAGAAAGGTATTACTGTTTTAGGAAGTGACAAGATCTTCCTCATAGTTGCAATCCTATCCTCTCTAGGTGCTGCTGCTATCCAGACGCTTCCGAGTCCCTCTGTAACAGCCTGAAGCATCATATTCTCAGTAGCTGCCCCCAAGTCCTGTTGCCAGTATAGAGGGTATCTCATATACTCTTCATTTGCCAGCACTACTATGACTACATCTGCATTGGCTGCCATTTTTGAATACTGACTTACCTCCGACAGTTTTTTAAGCATCTCTTTATCCCTTATCACCACAAATTCCCATGCTTGCTGATTCCCTGCACTAGGAGCCTGCATGGCAGCTCTAAGCATTTTTTCTATTTTGCTCTCTTCCACCTTTTCCCCAGAATACTTTCTTATACTTCTACGGTTAAAAATTGCTTCCATAAAACTTACCCCCTATCTTATAACATAAATATTTTTATAAAATTTTATATTCATTATCTACATATATATTATCAAAAATATTTTTTAAATGCACTGTTAATTTAATATATCTATAATTTTTATATTTTTAATCTTTAATTAAAAACAAAAGAATCATTTCCTTTAATTTTTTTATATTACTCTGGTTTAAAATAAAAAGCAGCAAAAGCTACTTGTTTATTTTTTAAGCAATATTTTTTCCAGCTCTTTTACTTTTTTTATCATTTCAGGAAGTTTTTTTAAAGATACCTTTATTTTCAGATCTTCTCTGTGATCTACGAGAGGAAACCCTGACAATATCTGGTTGTCTTTTACATTTCCGTGTATTGCGGATTTAGAGCCGACTATGACATTTTTCCCTATCTTCAAATGTCCCGAAACCCCAACCTGTCCAGCTAAGGTTGTATTGTCACCTATTTCAGTGCTTCCAGCTATGCCTACTTGAGATATTATTATACAATTTTCCCCTATAATATCATTATGAGCGATCTGAACCAGATTGTCTATTTTGGTATAGTCCTTTATTATGGTGTCCCCTATAGCCCCTCTGTCTATAGTGGTGTTCGATCCTACCTCTACCTCATTACCTATGATTACTCTTCCTATCTGCTCTATTTTACTATTTTTCCCGGCTACCTTTACATATCCAAATCCATCAGAACCTATGACAGCCCCAGGCTGGACTATACATCTTTTTCCAAGCTCACTGAACTCTCTTATTGTTACATTAGAGTAGATTAGAGATCCCTCTCCTATTTTTACCCCCTCACATATAGTTGTGTTTGGAGATATTACCACGTTATCTCCTATCTCTACATCATGCCCTAAGTAAACATTTGGAGCGATAGAGACATTTTCTCCAATCTTGGCACTATCTTCTATCATTTTCTGCATTGGTTTGGTTTTCCTTTTAAAAAAGGATAGAAGTTTTGGCATAAGCTCTCTTGGATTACCATTTACAACTATGTAGGCCTTACCTTCAGGAAGCCCGGGTATAGGTGGGACTATTACAGCCCCTGCCTTTGTTTCTGATATTTTTTTTAAGAATTTTTCATCTGCAGCAAATGTCAGCTCCGTCTCCTTGGCTTGAAAAAAGGGAGAAAGTCCTGATATCTCAAGACTTTTATCTCCCTTTATTTCTCCGCCTAGGAGGGCAGCTACATCTTTTAATTTGTATTTCATAAAACAGCCTCCCAGTGCACTATATAGTTTAGTTCAATTTTATTTTTTCGCCTTTTTCCATTTGGTTTATTACTTTTTGAGTTATATCCTCTCCGCCAAACTTGATCGCTCCCTCTTCAAAGACGTAATCAAATTTTTCTCTTTTAGCAATTGACTGAATAGAGGCATCAATATTTTTAGTTATTTGACTAAATTTTTCCTGCTCTTGTCTGTTCAAATTCATCTGAGCTTGGTTTACATACTTTTGAAACTCTTCAGCCTGCTTTTGGAATTTAGATTTCTCCTGCTGTGTAACAGAGTTTCCTTTTGCCTGAAGCTCTACTTTCAGCTTTTGTAACTCTACTTCCTGCCTTTTGATCTCATTTTCCAATCTGCTTTTTTCTTTCACTAGCTGCTCTTTTACAATTTTTGTCCCTGAATATTTTGAAAATACCTCTTGAGAACTTACATATCCCACTTTCATGGCAAATGCCGACATTGACATTGTCGCCGCCAGAGCTAGAATCGTTAATTTTTTCATATTTATCCCCCTGTATTATAAATTTTTAAAATGTGTGTCCCATATTAAAGTAGAACTGCATTCCAGACTGGTCTGTATCTCCCACAGGCCATCCAAAGTCAAATCTTAGAGGTCCTAGAGGTGTATTAAGTCTCATTCCTACCCCTGCACCTACTCCTATATCATCTGGAAAATCTCCGTCATTTGTATAAGATATATCTCTTCCGTTTTGGTTCCAAGCTCTTCCTGCATCTACGAATAACACAAAACCTAATACATCATTTATCTGACTTCTGTTTTCTACAGTAAAGGTTAGTTTTTCTGTTCCTTTGTAGTATCCTCCGTCATAACCTCTTAGAGTACTTCCTCCACCTACTCTGAATCTCTGAGATTCTTTAGTAGAGTCTGTCATGATTCCACCTATAGCTCTGTAGGCAAATGTATTCTTCTTCCAGAAACCTCTGTGGTATTTTCTAAGTTCAAGAGTTACGTTTCCAAATACGTCAGCTTCATAACCCCCTGCGTAACCACCTTCAAGTTGTAGTTTTGCATACTCCCCTTCAGTAGGATTCCAGAAATGATTTCTCGTGTCATAAGTTATAGCCGGGAATATACTCGTTAGCCCATAGTCATCTGTTCTGTTACCATCTACATCATCTTCAGTCACATACTCAACCTTTGTTCCTAGACTGACTCTAACTTTCTTAGTGAGTCCTTTTCCGGCGTTTACCTTAAATCCATAGTTATTTACATCATTAAAGAGATAGCTGTCGTCATCTTCATATTGTGACTTATAAAGACTCCATCCCCAAGAGATTCTGTCTGTATCCTTTATCCAAGGATCCTGGAAATTTAATGAGAATTTACTATAATCAGAATCTGATTTTTCATAAGTTACCCCTAAATCCTGACCTCTACCCTTGTAGTTGGTATCTTTCACAGATAAACTACCTAAGAATCCGACCTCAGAACCATAAGATAATGACCCTTGAAGTGCTGCTGTCCTCTCTTCATCAAAGAGCATTACCACTATTCTTCCATCTGGGTCTCCAGGGATGCTTTTGTATTCAGGTTTTATGTTTTTAAAGTGCCCAAGTCTCATAAGATTTTTAATTGATTCCTGATATTTGTTGTAGTCAAATACCTCTCCCTCTTTGAATTCTAGCTCTCTTTCTATTACATACTCTTTAGTCTTTAAAACATTATCTGTGGCTTTTCTTCTAGCACCTTTTTGCTTAGTTACCATTTTTCTGAACTGAATATCTCTTATTACACCTTCACTGAGATATATTTCTAATTCATAGCTTTCATTTAATCCTATGTTTGCAAGTTCAGTCAGAGCGTATCCAGCCTCATGGTACTTTGCAAGAATTCCATCCTTATCATCTCTTAGTGTATTCAGGTTATATATCTTTCCAGGTTCAGTTTTTATCCCCTTCAATAATTCTTCGGAAGAATATACCGTATTACCGTAGATATTTATCCCTGTTATAACTGGATTTTCTGAAAGATTATATCTTACTAGCACCCCTTCTCCATATTTATAAACCTCAGGAGTAGCCTCTCTAAAATATCCCGAATTTAAAATGTTTTTCTGTCCTTCCAGGACTTTTCTTTTAGAAAAATATCCTCCTGTTTTTACAGGCACCATATTCAGTATCTCTTCTCTGGATATATACCTGTTACCGTAAATCTCTATCGAATTTACAACTAGTGATTTGTCTATATTCTCTCTCTCAGACAAAGGTATAACTCCACTTTCTTCTAAAATTTTTTTTGAATCTTTCCTCTCTTTGATTTCTATGCTGAGTTTTATTCCAGCATCGTAGAGTTTCGGGTAGATAACTACATCTTCTATGTAACTGAGATTTTTGATTCTTTTATAGTCTTCTACCATTTTCTTGGTGGAATAATTTTCTCCTACCTTGGATTCCATAACAGACTGGACAACCTCTACAGGAACCTCTCTGTTGTTTGTGATCTCTATCTCTTTCACCAGGTAATTTGCATCGTCACCAAAAGCTAAAAGAGAAAAAAGAAATGTAAGTAGTACTAATAATTGTTTTCTCATCATACCCTCCACTATTTTTTTCTGAAGATGTCTAGTAGACTATCGTAGTTCTTTCTAAATTTGAAGTCTATATGATAGTTCAAATTTGACTGTTCACCCTCAGCTTTATTTAAACTTCCCTGAGGAAGCTTTCCAACTCCTAACCCCCATGAAAAACTTTTTGCAAATCGATGCTCTAGTATAACATCGTATTCATCTATCGAGTCTCCGTATTGTGTGTCTGCTATCCTGGCTTTGGCATTCCAAAACACCTTATCCTTATATATGGGATTTTCAGCTTCAATGGATGCCCCCAATCCTAGAGAAGAACTCTGTTGATAGTTCTCTTCGTTTTCATCATAGGCCACCAGATCAGAAGAAATCTTGAACTTAGATATCCTTAGTATCTTTTGAATTTCATTAGATACAGGACTGAAAAGCTGTTTTGATATTTGACTGTCCAGCACATTTTTGACCATGACATTTGAAGTCCCTGTAGAATCAATTGTTTTATGAAAAGCCAAGAGTGCTACTATATCTTCCTGAGGCAGTCCAGAGCTAGAGCTTAGGGTCAGATCCATACTTCTGTACTCTCCACTCACTCCTATATATACCTCTTCATTTGAGATGGTTGATCTTGCGCTTACAAGTAAGGTCGGATTTACTTTTGGAAAATACTCATCTTTTTTATCAAAAATAGCTATGGCTCTGTCTATCTCAAAAAGATTATTGTTTATCGTTATTTCTCCACCTTGGGATTCTACTTGACCTAAAAACTGGGTTTTTTTATCTTTTAGAGTAAATCTACCACCGCCTTTTATGACTGCCTCCAAGTTTTCTACAAGAGTAGTCACCTTATCAAGCTTTACAAATATACCCTCTTTAATAATCACATTTATATCCACTTCCAGATTTTTTTCTCCAGGCCCCGCTATTGAAAAATCAGAACCTAGCTCTTGGCTCGTATATATAACCTCATTATTTTCAACAGAGACTTTTGATTTGAAATCATCAATATTTTTACTTGAAACTTTTGGTATACCTGTTACCTCACCTCTTTCTAAGGTGAAATTTCCTGTAACTTTATTTCCTTGAAAAATAGCATCACTGCTTAGGATCAATTTTACAACATTTTGATAATCGTACCTTATTTTATCCATTTTTAGAGACAGAGAGTAATCTAGCGAAGTCATCGGGTCAAAATCTTCTTTGATTTCGTCGACAGATGGAATTTTAAGGTATCCACTGAGAGAAACCTCTCCGTTATTTACATTTCCCTTAAACTCCTCTATAAACACTCGATCATTATCTAGCCTTATGTCTGAATTTACATCTTGAATCAGTATACCATATTTAGGTATCTCCCCTCTCAAGTTTTCAACATAAAAACGACCATTGTTTTTTTCATTGTTTAGACGAATATCTATTTTAGATTTCCCCTCTATCTTTTCAATACCAGAAGAAAAAAGAAAAAGGTTTAAAAGTTTTAGGTCTATTTCAGAAGAAAGAATATTAAAATCATAATTAAAGGGTTTAAATTTCAGATTTCCTTTGGCACTGAGGTTATTTCCAAGGTAATCTAAACTAAATTTATTTAGATCAATTTTTTCTAGGTCACCTTTCACATCTACATCTACATTCTCTAGTTTTATATCTGATATATTTACAGAGTCTCCAGCTAGCTTAACCTTATAAACCAGTTTCTTCAGAGGTCCTTTAACTCCAAAATCTAGGTCCATAATTCCCTCTTCCCTCGTATACGGAAAAAGATAGGTCGTTTTAGACAGGTCTAGCTTATTTTTGCTGCTCTTTAGATCAAGATATCTATCCTTTAAATTAAGAAAAGCTTTTGCCTCCAAAATATCTTCATCTGCATCATTTAAAAGTATAATTCGACCTAGGTCAATTCTCCCATTCTTTCCGAATTCTTCACCTGTCTTACCTAAAAAGCTCCCTTCAAGATAGACATTTGGGAATTTCTTTCCACGGAAATATACTCTATCTCCAGAGAGCTTTCCATAACTTCGGATATTGTCACCGTAACCCCATATATACACCTCACCCATAACACGGTATTTGAGATTTATATCACCATAATATTCAGGAAGATTTTCTTCAAACAAGTTTAACTTGACACTGTAACTTTTATCGTCAACCTTATAATACCCCTTTAATATGTTTTCATTGACTTTTAAGTTTTGAAATTTTACCCTTTTATCATTAAAATCTACCTTACCTGAAAGCTTTAAATTTTTACCCCTTTTCAATTTCACAGTGACACCTTCTAAAAGAGCTTCAGCACTTATATCATTTATGGGCCCTCTTACATTACCCTGTATTTTATCCGCATTAAAATCTGTGTGAAAAAAATCCAGTTTTTTGTTAGATAGCTCTGAAATGTTATATTGAAAATCAACATTTGATTCAATTATATTATAGGTACCTTGAATTGTCAAAATGTTGTTCCCAAACTCCTTTATGGTCACGATGTCGTTTTCTAAGTTTCCGTCAAACTGGAAGTCATAAAAGGATGTGCTCATGTAGGAGAGCTTGTCTAGATAACCTTTGAAGTATCCTTTAAGCTTACCGTCATATTTGACGTATATATCCCCTTCAAGGTTATTAAATTCTGCAAAATATTTTCCATTTAAGTTTTTTACCTTTATATCCCCGTTAAATTCAAGGTTTTTACCCTCTATATTTCCACTATAATCACCCTTCATATCAAGGTTTGGCACTTCAATAAAAGAACCTATATCCATATTTATACTGGCAAAGTTTAGAGCGTATTCCATTGTTTTTATATTGAGTTGTCCATCTCCTGTTATTTCACTGTCTCCCTTTGTATAGACTAGGGAATTCACCTTAAAGGTGTCTTTTATTGCAAAAATATCCGCTGTAACCTCATGTTCACCTGTTTTTATATTGATTTTACCCTTCCCTAGTAAGAAGGCTTTTTCATCATAATCGTATATTATTTCCATGGTGCTCTTATTTTCATAATCTCTGTTTTCAACTTTTACCTCAAAGGCATTCTCTGTTTCCTGTTTTATGGATAAAAGTTTTTTGCCGGTGTCCACCTCTCCCTTAAAAGAGATCAGATTAGATTTCATATCAAAATTAATTTTTTTATTATCGAAATCAAAATAAACATTTCCACTGGTTTTTTCCAGGTTGGTCTTGCTCTCTATATCCGAAATTTTATACTTGAGATTCCCTCCTTTTTTATCTAGGACACACTCAAGGTCCACTCTTCCTGTTAGTGGGAAGGAGCTATCTTTAAAATTCCCTAAAAAGCTTACGTCATCAAAATAAAACTTTTCATTTTCATATCGAAATACCCCTTGAACATTTTCCCCTTTTAGTTTTTTGAAAACGTACTCTGGAGATTTGAAGTTCACCCTTACGGCAAGATCATAGTCCTTATTAAAGTTTAGATTTACATGAACCGAATCAAACTCAGTTCCATCTAAAGGGAGCTTCTGCTTTTTCAGGAGATCATATTTCTCTAGAAAGGCATAATCCACATCTTTGAAATAAAAGTCTAGATCAAGCCCCTTTTCCCTCACAAGACTCAGAAGAAACTGACCTTTCTCCCCGTCAAGGTCGTAGCCAGAATTTATATATACCCTATCTCCGTTAAAGGATACATTACCGCTTATATTTTTAGGAGTACCAGCGAGCCCCCTATAAGTCACACTAGCATTTCTAAAATCTCCACTACCTGTAAAGGACCCAGGTTCTAAGGTCAAATCTAGGTTTACTACTCCAGAAAGATAATACAAATCTTCTGAATCATAGGCATATTGCATCAGATCGTCATTTATACTTACATCTTTCAGCTTTATTCCTAGAGAATACTTATCACCGTTATCAAATAAAAACCTGTATTTTTCCTCTCCTATATCCCCGTCAAAGTCTAGATTTATTCCTTTAGTTTTATGAAAAGAGACATAACCTTTGACATTATATACTTTTTTTTCTATGGGCCTTTCATATGCAGTATCCCTGTATAGAAGTTCTCCACCTCTGATTGTAATAATATCTATTGGGACCCCAGTCCCTGCCTTAGAGGTTGATGGCTTGTCTTTAGATTTTTTAGAAAAAGCCTCCACTATATTTATATCATTATTTTTATCACGGGTTATCCATACTTTTGGATTTTCCACGTCAATGCTGTCTATACGTCCTCTTATTATTTTTTTAAAGGTATATCTCACTTCCACTTTAGGAGCTGATAAAATGAGTTCTTCACCATCTTTAAGAGTGACCCCGCTAGCCTCTATGCGACCAAATTCTTTAAATTCGATAGAGTTCATCTCTATATCCGGCCCCACCGCCTTCATGAGAATTGTTCTCACTGTCTGAGGCAGACTATACCTCACAGTTGTATACAGACTACAAGATATCATTATTAAAATCACTGTAATAAAAACAGCAAAAACTTTATGATATTTTCTCAATAAGTCTTTCATGGGCTCCTCCGTAACAATTAAAGGGGTCGTTTTAAAGGTATCCCTGTTCTTCTCGGATACTTGCCGTTAGTGGCTTTCTTTTTCCTGATTTTTATCACCGTTCTTGGATCGTTGCTAAATGGGAGCTGCAATTTATATGTCTCCTCTATCTCTGAACTAAGTATCTGCAAAGCATTTTCAGATTCATTTTCCTCTCCTGTACCTTCCATCTTCTGAGCCAGAAAGACCCCGTCAACCTTTAAAAAAGGTATCATATATTCCAAGATAACATTCAGTTTTGACACTCCCCTGCATAATCCAAGATCATATGTTTCTCTTTTTTCATTTTTTATATACTCTTCTGCTCTGTCATTTACAACTTCCACATTTTCAAGGCCAAGCTCATTTTTTACCATTTCCAAAAAATCAGTTTTTTTCCCCACTGAATCCATGAGGGTGAATTTTATTTTCGGATTACATATTGCTAGTACCATCCCTGGAAATCCTGCTCCTGTACCTATATCTATTGCAGTTTCTGTATTTTCAGATATCAATTTTTGGAGAAGCAACGAATCTATAAAATGCTTCTCTATAAGAGAATCTTCGTCTCTTATAGCTGTGAGGTTGGTGTGCTTGTTGGTTTCTAAGAGCAGGTTGATGTAAGCCATAAGACTATCCACTATCACCCCATCAAATTTCAGCCCTAAAGATTCTATACCCTTCAAAAGATATTCTCTCATACTATTTCCCTCTCATTTTCAAATTTATCAGAAGTACCTGTACATCTGCAGGAGAAACACCCGATATTCTCGAAGCTTGCCCTATATTCATAGGTCTCACTCCCTTTAGTTTTTCCTTAGCCTCTCTAGGAAGACCAGATACAGTTTCATAGTCAAAGTCATCTGGTATCTTTTTGCCCTCTATAGCCTTATGTTTTTCTATCATCTTAAGAGATCTCTCTATATATCCTGCATATTTCACCTGTACTTCGGCCTGATACTCTGCATCTTTAGAATATCCACAAAGGTCAAAATTTCCAATGAGTTCAGCGGCATACTTTACATCCTGAAAACTCACCTTAGGTCTTCTGAGAAGTTCCTTTAATGTCGTACCTGACTTCAGGGCCGGCTCTCCGGCCTTTTCAAGAACTTCGTTGACTCTTTCATTGGAAGAGCCTACATACTGAAATTCCAATTTATCTATTATTTCTGCAGTTTCCTTCTCCTTGTTCAGTACTCTTTTATAATCTTTTTCCTGCAGTAGTCCTATTTCATACCCTATTTTAGAGAGCCTGAGGTCTGCATTATCCTCTCTCAACATGAGTCTGTACTCACTCCTAGCAGTAAACATTCTGTAGGGCTCATTGGTTCCCTTGGTTACAAGATCATCGATAAGTGTTCCTATATACGAATCTGCCCTGTCTAAAACCACAGGATCCTTTCCCTGTATTTTTCTAGAAGCATTTATCCCAGCTATAAGCCCTTGAGAAGCTGCCTCTTCATATCCAGAAGTCCCGTTTATCTGACCAGCTAGGTAGAGTCCCTCTATTTTTTTCGACTCCAAAGAAAATTTAAGTTCCTCAGGAAGGACATAGTCATACTCTATCGCATAGGCATATCTCATTATTTTGGCATTTTCAAGACCCTCTATGTTTCTCAACATCTCATATTGAACATCTGTAGGAAGGGAGCTAGAAAATCCACTTATGTAGACCTCATTTGTTCCGTACCCCTCTTTTTCAAGGAAAAGGTGGTGTCTTGTTTTATCCTGGTATCTGAATACCTTGTCCTCTATAGATGGACAGTATCTAGGCCCGGTCCCCTGTATTGTTCCATTAAAAAGTGGAGACCTCGACTTGCTTTTTAAAATAGTCTCATGCACTCTTTCATTGGTGAAAACTATATGACAAGGTATCTGCTCTCTTCCCTCTATTTCAGAATCCTGTGTTCTATCTGAAAATTTCAGAAGTTCCTTATCTCCAGGTTGCTCCTCTATTTTTGAATAATCTATCGTTCGTGCGTCGATTCTAGGGGGAGTTCCAGTCTTAAACCTTCCCAGCTTAAGCCCAATTTTTTCCAAGGATTCTGGAAGTTCATCTGAAGGTAGCTCTCCCATCCTTCCACCTCTAAACTGTTTATCTCCCACATGAATAAGTCCTCTCATGAAGGTTCCAGATGCTATAATTACTGCCTTTGCCCTGTACTCTACACCTACTTTGGTTTTTACTCCTACTATTTCCCCTTCTTCTACCAGGACCTCTGTTACCATCCCTTGAATAGATTCAAGATTGTCCGTGTTTTCTATTGTTTTTTTCATCTCCATATGATAGAGCTGTTTATCTGCTTGGGCTCTTAGAGACCTTACAGCGGGACCTTTCTTGGTGTTCAGCACCCTCATCTGTATAAAAGTCTTATCTATGTTTCTACCCATCTCTCCACCTAGGGCATCTATCTCCTTAACAAGATGAGATTTTGCAGGTCCACCTATAGATGGATTGCAAGACATTACCCCTATATTATCTAGGGTTATTGTAAATATAGCCGTCCTCATACCCATTCTTGCTGATGCAAGAGCTGCATCACATCCAGCATGCCCGGCTCCTACTACTATTACATCAAAGTTATGCATTATTTCCTCCTATATTATTTTAGGTCTTCAAGTTGCTTGGCAGTTTTTGCATCAGTTATTACCAAAAGGATATCATCTTTTTCAATTACACTGTCTGCCTTAGGAGTCGGGTCTAGGGTTCCATTGCTTTTCTTTATCCCTACGATGTTTACATTATATTTATTTCTGATCCCCAGCTCCATCAAAGTTTTATCCCAGAATATACTAGGTGCCTTTATCTCCACTAAAAGAAAATCTTGAGAAAATCTCAGGTGTTCTATCATATTTGGCTCCATTGCCAGCAATGCCACTCTTTTCCCCATATACTCCTCAGGGTATACTACTCTTGTAGCTCCTATTTTACCAAGTACCTTACCATGACTCTTGGTCACAGCCTTGGCTATTATAGTTTTTACTCCCATTTCCTGAAGAATCAGAGTTATTATTATACTCGACTGAAGATTAGATCCGATACATACAAAGGCTACGTCAAAGTTTCCAGCCCCTATCTCTTTCATGGCTCTTTCGTCAGCTACGTCAAGAGTAACAGCGTTGTCAACTATATTGTTGTTTACCGCTTCCTGTACAAGATCCTCATCTATATCTATTGCCAGAACATCCTCCCCTGCTTCATATAATGTTTTTGCTACACTTGTTCCAAATCTTCCTAGTCCAATAACAAGATACTGTTTCGCCATAATTCCACCTTTCCCCAATAATCTGTTTTATTTATTTCAATTTTAATATTTAAAATTTATCCTATCAAAATATTTTCCTTAGGATATTTCCTTTCCTTCGTTTTCAACTGTTCCCCTAGTGCCAGAGCAAAAGTAAGGGGTCCTACTCTTCCTATCAGCATTGTTATTACTATCAATATTCTTGAAAATTCATTCATATCAGCCGTAATCCCCATTGAAAGTCCCACAGTTCCGAAAGCCGATATAACTTCAAATATTGTCTCACTGAATCCCAAGTGGTCCGTCATGAGCATAATTAAAATTATAGCACTCACATACCCCACTGAGATAACCAATATAGCCAGAGCTCTGTTTAGTATCTCCCATGAGATCCTTCTGTTTGCCATCTCTATATCTTCCTGTCCCCTGACTATTCCCACTACGTAGACCATTATTACCCCAAATGTCGTGGTTTTTATCCCTCCTCCGGTAGATCCGGGAGAAGCCCCTATAAACATAAGAACACAGAAAAGAAATATCGTTCCCGGCGTAAGACTCCCCATGGGCACCGTGTTAAATCCAGCAGTTCTTGTAGTGACACTTTGAAAAAAAGATGCCATGACCTTGTTAAATATATTCATGTTTCCTATGGTCTCAGGATTCTTGTATTCCAGTGCAAAAAACAGCACCGTTCCCGCTATGGTAAGTATGGTAGATATGAGGAGAACCACTTTAGAACTCAGATTAAATCTTTTTTTCTTCGTCTTATAATAGTTAATAAAAGAACTTATAACTGCAAATCCGATCCCACCCAATATTATAAGAAGTGCAATTGTCAAGTTGATAATGATGCTTCCGGAATATCCCTCAAGACCTGTTGTAAAGAGAGAAAATCCAGCATTACAAAATGCCGATATTGAGTGAAAAATTCCGAAAAGAAGGGCCCTTTTAAAGGGCATCTCTTGCAAAAATTCCAAAGTTAAAAATACAGCACCGATAATCTCGATAGTAAAAACAATCCTTACCAGCCTTGTGATGAAGTAAATTATCTCGCCGGTATTTTCTGCATTGAGGTCTTCTTTCAGTATTCTCATTTCGTGATAAGTTATTCTTTTACCTATCATCATAAATAAAATAGATGAAAAAGTCATTATCCCTAGCCCACCTAGCTGGATGAAAAAAAGTATAACCCCCTGACCAAAAGGTGAAAAAACTTTACTGACATCTACCACTGTGAGACCTGTTACGCACACTGCCGAAGTAACTGTAAAAATAGAAGTGAGATAATCTATCTCATTTCCCGGGGTTACTGCAGCAGGTAGAAGCAACAGAAAACTGCCTATAAATATCGCAATGACAAAAAATATAAGCATTATTCTCGATGGAAGCATTTTTCTTAGTGGAAAACCAATCATCGCACACACCTCTTCTTAACTATCTAATTTTTTTATATACAAAACTCTAATAAAATTAAACCCATACACGGAATCCGATCTGGTATATTCATCATAGAACTATTTTTGATGAAATTTCAATTAACTCCATGAAAATATGCTTGAAAAATATTTTACAGCCAATTATCTCAATATTATTGGATAATTAGCTGCAGTGTTTATTTTACATATAAAAATTGATTTTTTACCCTTCGCTTATTATACATTATTTCAAAGACCCTTGCAAGAGCAAGCATCCTTGAATTATATCTCTCTTTGTGATAGAATACGGGGTAATTTTTTATAGAAGGAGCGGATTTTTTTGGTAAGAAAAATAAAGAAAAAGAACTTAATAATTACTCCAACTCTGGAAAGGGTTGCAGAAAATGAGTTTATAATATTGTTTCCAAATAAAGCAAACACATATATTGAAAAGTACAACTTGGCAATGGTTGCCCTTGAAAAAGAAGATATTTTAAAATCTGAAAGCATTCTTAAGATCATTGTAAAAAACCTTAAATGCCACTTTGAATCATATAATTCACTCATCGATATAGCCCTTGGTCAAGAAAAACAACTAAAGGTTTCAAAAATATTTAAAGAGGGTGAAAAAGACCTGGAACTAATCCTAGAAAACCTAAAAGCTGAAGATATGATCTGCTGGAAATACGGTTCAAACAGAGATTTTTTGACTTTCCTTTATACCCTAGGTGTAAGGTATCTAAATAAAGGTAACCCTATTAAAGCTAAGGAAATTTTTAATCTCCTATTGAAACTTAACCCAAATGATGAACAGGATGTAAGTGAGATTCTAATTGACACTCTTTTTGAATTAAATGATCACAATTCTGTTATAAATGTTATAAGAAACTACGATAAAGACAGGAACCCATCTATGGTTTTCAATAAGATTCTCTCTTTATATGTGTTGGGAAGGCTCGATGAATCAAAAAATTTAATATGTAACCTCAACAGTGAAAATATGCGAGTCTATGCTCAACTTGAAAAAGAGAACAGTTTCTTCAAAGAAGAATCACATAAGTATATTCCTTTTAATTCCATTCAGAATAAGTTTCTTTACTACTGGGAAAATTTTGGTGAGTACTGGAACTCTGCAGATGGAGCTTTAGAATTCCTTAGATTAAATGTACCTATTGGTCTTTACACTGAGCCTGAAACCATTGATGCAGTTACTCTAAAGGACCTAGAAATATGCAGTATAGAGGCTTTTGAAGAGAGTCTTAAAGAAAAAGAACTAAAAGAATCTACAATAAAGGAGCATTTAGACAATATAGCGGTTTTTCAAGAAATACTCTCATCCAAAGAGAGAATAAAAGAGAAGCTTGTCCTTGTTTTTAGAGAGGGAATTTCAAAATCTAGACTAAACAAGCTAGTTACTACTCTGAACCAATATTTCAGATTTTCAATTGAAGACAAAGATCTTTTGAAGGAAATTTTATTTGAATTTAGAACCCTCAAAGACAATCTTTTAAGCTCTATGTAGAAGAAAAGGAAGGTAAAAAACCTTCCTTTTTTAATCCCACCTCTTGAGGAGTAGCTTCCCCTCAGATTTTTCCTCATATCTTGCCATTATATATATCAAATCAGACAATCTATTGAGATATTTCTTTACATTTTCGTCTATGTCTTCATCCTTTGAAAGAGTGATAACTCTCCTTTCACTTCTCCTTGCTATGCTTCTGCATATATCTAACTTTGCTGACTGTATGGTCGTCCCAGGAATTACAAATCCCTTAAAAGATATCTCCCTTTCGAATTCCTGAATATAACCTGTTATTCTATCTACATCTTTCTCTGTTACTGGATATTTAAAGGCCCCTATACTAGCAATGGCACCTCCAACTTTAAAAAGATCGTCTTGTATTTCAGAGATTATCTCCTTTACTCTTTCGATCTTCACATAATATTTGGCATCAGCTAGAAATGAATTAAGTTCATCTACTGTTCCGTAAGCCTCGACTCTAATGCTAGATTTTTCTACTCTTTCTCCGCTCCATAGACTAGTCTTCCCCTTGTCTCCTGTTTTTGTGCTTATTGACATAAATATACACCTCCAATTAAAAAATTCATAATTAAAATAAGATTATAAAAATGCTAAATTTTCCTATTTATTTTCGTAACCAATCTCCCACAGTTTCTCCAGCCCCCTCAGTTTGAAAAGGATCTTCATAAGGAGTGTCGCTTCCTCTCTTGAAATAGGATAGCCACCTTTTCTCAGCTTTTCAAAGCCTTCCAGAGACTTTTCTATACACTCTCCTGTGTATTTAGACAAAAAATTTCTGAATTCTTCGGTAGTTTTTTCATAGTCTGTAGGAAATTTAACTTTCAAATTATATTTTTCAAGTGATAGATCTTTTATAAGATAAGATATCCCGAGGTTTATCTTTTTAGCCTCAAGGTCCTCCTCCATGTCACTTAGATCATCTAGCCCCTGAAGGGAGATCCCAATATCGTATAAACCATTATTAAATTTTTCCAATGATACAGATTTTTCCAACTTCATAGGTGCCCATAGTGAAAGCTGTAAGAGTTCACCTCCTATACCCATATGTATTTTTTTAATTACCTCCTGAGGATCAGGATATTTTTCATAAAGTTTCTCGTCCCTCATCCCTTCACTTTCTGCCACCCTATGAATTTTTTCTAATATTACCCTTGATATTTCTCCCCTGTCATCTCCGAGGACCTTCAGTGTGCTGATCATTATGTTCTGACACACCATGAGCAGAAGTACATTATTCACAACAGGATTTTTTGGTGTCTTCAAAAAAAGAACACCCTTATTCTCGTTATCTATAATATTATCTGTACACGTTATTATCACTCTCAAACAGTATATCACTTTCCCGTACTTTACAAGTTTTTCATTCTTTATTCCGCTTTGTTTTAATATACTCAATATAAGAAAAGTAAAGAAATTCTGTTTAAAACTTTCCAGAAAATTTATCTTTTTTTCGGAAAAATAAAATTCCTTTGAAAAATCCAGTTTTTTTATCTCCATCATCATCTCTTTCTCTATTTTTAAAAGATCAAAATAAGAATTTTTAAAAAGTTTTGTCAATTTTATATTTCCTATCATAAGTTTCCCTATATCTATTTTACTCATATGCTGCTCCCTCTATATCAGTATACTAATTTTTTATCCATATTTTATATTTTTTATCTCTAACTGGTTTAATACAAGTTTAGACAATTTCTTTTTAAAAAAGTTTATAAAAAAACTGTGGAAATTTCCCACAGTTTAATTTTAAGCCCTTTTAAAAACTATTTCAGCTTCTTTGTTTATCTTATATTGCTTTTTTTTTATCGCTGCTGGTATTCCAACTACTGTGGCTCCAGCAGGGACATCTTTTAAGACCACCGAATTAGCTCCTACTCTGCTTTTGGTTCCAAGCGTTATATTCCCCAATACTTTGGCTCCTGATCCTATTATACATCCATCTTCTACCGTAGGATGTCTTTTCCCCTTCTCGTTCCCAGTCCCTCCGAGAGTAACCTGATGATATAGGGTCACATTATTTCCTACCACAGCTGTTTCACCTATTACTATTCCCATACCGTGGTCAATGAAAAGTCCTTTTCCTATCTTAGCCCCTGGGTGTATTTCTATTCCTGTTAAAAAACGTGAAAATTGAGATATTAGTCTAGCCAGGAAAAAAAACTTTCTCTTATAAAGAAAACTGGATACTCTATGGAAAAGAACCGAGTGAATACTCGGATAAAGAAGAAATACTTCTAGTCTACTTCTTGCAGCAGGATCTTGTTTAAGTATATTGTCTAAATCGTATTTTAATCCTTGGAACATAGCCATACCTCTCTTCCCATTTTTTAAATTCTAAGAATTTATAAATTTTTATCCATAAAGATCTGTAGACAGATATTTCTCTCCTCCGTCTGGAGATACCGTCAATACTTTTTTACCCTCTCCTAGCTCTCTTGCCACTTTTATTGCCGCAGCAATGTTGGCCCCTGAAGATACACCTAGGAGAACACCCTCTTTTTTTGCAGTGTCTCTAGCGGCTTCATAAGCCTCTGCATCTGTTATTTTTACCACTTCATCCACAATATCAAGATCTAATATATCAGGAATAAATCCCGCCCCTATACCTTGTATCTTGTGTTTTCCAGGGTCTTCTCCTGACATCACAGCAGATGTTTCCGGTTCTACAGCATATATTTTGATCTTATCGATTTTTTCTTTAAGTTTTTTACCTATCCCTGTTATTGTACCCCCGGTACCTACTCCTGTCACAAAAGCATCTAAATGGTCAAAATCCCTAAGGATCTCTTCTGCTGTGGTTTCATAATGCTTTGCAGGGTTTGCTCTGTTGGTAAATTGTTGAGGTATAAAAGTCCCAGGCATGGTAGCAGAAAGTTCTTCAGCCTTCTCTATTGCACCTCTCATTCCCAATGCCCCATCAGTTAGCACAAGTTCTCCACCATATGCTTTCACTATATTTTGTCTCTCTACACTCATTGTATCAGGCATTACTACTATGACCTTGTACCCTTTCAAAACTCCTATAAATGTCAATGCAATACCTGTATTTCCACTTGTGGGTTCTATTATTGTCCCGCCTTTTTGTAGAATTCCTGTTTTTTCAGCCTCTTCTATCATTCCTAGGGCAGCCCTGTCCTTTATGCTTCCTCCGGGATTTTTACCCTCTAACTTTATATATATTTCAGCCATTCCGTCTTCTTGAATGTTGGACAGTTTTACCACAGGGGTATCACCTATAAGCCCTATTGAATTGTTAAAAATCATAAAATCCCCTTTCTTTATATTTTATATAAGGAATATTCTTTATTATACACATAAACAATCTAACTGTCAAAATCTATTGTAAAATAATTCTTATATATTATTTTTTTTATTTATAAAAACTTCATTTTCTGCATAATTCTGACATATTCTAACTATAAGTTCTGCAGATTTTTCCATTGACTGCACCGGAATATACTCAAATTTTCCGTGAAAATTATGTCCCCCTGTGAATATATTAGGACATGGAAGTCCCATATATGAAAGCCTGGCTCCATCGGTTCCACCTCTTGTTGGCTTCACTATGGGATTTACTCCTATATCTTCCATAGATTTTTTTGCAATGTCCACTATTTCCATCACAGGCAGGACTTTTTCCCTCATGTTAAAATAACTGTCCTTTATTTCCAGCTCAAAAATTCCAGAACCATATTTTTTATTCAAAAAATCCACAGAATTCTGAATAAGATTTTTTTTCTGAGTAAATTTCTCCATATGATGATCCCTTATTATGTAATTCATGTCGGTTATCTCCACATCCCCTTTCATATCATACAGAAGAAAAAAACCCTCGTAGTTTTCAGTGTATTCAGGCCTTTCACTCACAGGCAGCATGGAGTTTAACTCCATCCCAAGAAGTATAGAATTGATCATCTTGTTTTTAGATGCCCCTGGATGAATATTTCTTCCTCTTATTTTTACCCTTGCTGATGCGGCATTAAAATTTTCATACTCCAACTCTCCTATTTCACCGCCGTCGATTGTATAGGCATAATCGGCCCCAAACTTCTTCACATCAAAAAGATCAGCCCCCTTTCCTATCTCCTCATCAGGTGTAAAACCTACCTTTATCTCCCCGTGCTTTATATTAGGATTTTTTATGAGATACTCCATAGCTGTTATTATCTCAGTTATTCCTGCCTTATCATCTGCTCCTAGAAGAGTTGTTCCGTCTGTGACTATGATATCCTGTCCAAGATAGTTTTTTAGTTCAGGAAAGTCGAAAGGAGACATTATTATATCCTCCTGACTATTTAAGACAATTTCTCCTCCATCATAATTTTCAACAATTCTTGGTTTTATGTTATTCCCTGAAAAAGACGGGGCAGTATCCATATGGGCTATAAATCCTATTACAGGAATTTCTTTCCCCATGTTCGAAGGGAGAGTTGCAGTTACATACCCATTTTCATCTAATGAGACTTCTTCCATCCCTATCTCTTTTAGTTCCTCCACCATTAGTTTTGCAAAGCTCATCTGACTCTCTGTACTAGGGCAAGTTAGTCTGCTTTCATCTGATTTGGTATCGATCTTTATATATTTAAAAAATCTTTCTGTAATTTTTTTCATATTTTTCCCTCCTGAATTCATAATTTTTAGCTTCAGATAGTATACCGTTTTTAGAATTAAAAAAAAAGACAATTTTCTCTCTAAGTTATATTCACTTTTAGAAAGATCTAATAAAATAAAATTAATCTTGAATTGCATAATTAATTGCAACAACATTTTCAAACACCAAAATATAAAAGGGGGTTTCCATGAAAAAACTTTTGATTTTTATGATATTATCAATAAATATAATGGGAAAATCCTTTGAAGGGTACTGGCTCATCCCGTCAGGAAAAACAATAATACATATAACTCAGGAAAATAAGGTGTTCAAAGGACATGTGGTATGGCTAAAAAACCCCCTATACCCCAAAGGAGACCCCATGGAAGGGGAGATTCAGGTAGACAGAAAAAATACAGATCCCCTCCTTATAAAGAGAAAGGTCATGGGTTTAAAAGTAGTAGGTGATATGGAGATAGACTCTGAAAACAGCAATGCTTTAAAAGGTGGCTGGGTGTATGACTCTTGGAACGGGAAAAAGTACTATGGAAAAGCTGAGTTGTCTGAAGACAATTTTTTAAAACTAGTGGGATCCCTTGATCCCTGGGGGATTATTGGATATTCTCAGAAGTGTATACGTGTAATTTCTCCTGAAAAATACGGTTTGCCCCTGATAAATTAAAATTTTAAATAACAACTAAAAAAGGATCCCACTTAAGGAATCCTTTTTAGTTGTTATAATTTTTTTGTCAAAAGATCAGTTACCATTTGAGGATTTGCCTTACCCTTAGATGCCTTCATGACCTGTCCAACCAGTCCTTTTAGGACTCTAGGTTTTCTTCCCTCATCGGCATTATGGTAGTCTTCCACAAGCTTTGCACTATTTGCAAGAACCTCGTCTACCATACTTTCGATGGCTCCCTCGTCAGCTACCTGAGCTAGCCCCTCGGCCTTTACTATCTCTTCAGGAGTTCTCTCGTCTGTGAGTTTTATCTCAAAAAGCTGCTTAGCTATTTTTCCAGAAATAGCTCCGTTGCCTATGAGTTTTACTATCTCACCCAAATGCTCTGGTGAGATTTCAAACTCATCTATGGATTTCTGACTATCCTTAAGTACTCTCAGCACCTCTGTTATTATCCAGTTAGCTGTTGTCTTTGGATTTCCTGCTATTCTTGCCGCAGTTTCAAAATAATCTCCTAGTTCTATCTCGTCACAAAGTATGTTTGAATCATATTCAGAAAGTCCATACTCTTTTATAAATCTTTTTACTTTATCTATTTTAGATTCCGGCATCTCTTCTCTGATTTTATCCACAAGTTCATCAGATATGTAGAGTACCCCTAGATCAGGTTCCGGGAAGTATCTGTAATCCATGGCCTCTTCTTTGCTTCTCATGAGCCTTGTCACTTGAGATTCATCGTCCCAGAGTCTTGTCTCTTGACTGATTGTTCCACCATTTTCGATTACATCTATCTGCCTGCCTATTTCATAGTCGATAGCTCTCGCTACTGCCTTAAAGGAATTTAGATTTTTTACCTCTACCCTTGTACCGTATTTCTCCTCACCCTTTGGTCTTACAGATATGTTTGCATCACATCTCAAGGATCCTAGTTCCATAGATACATCACTTATACCGGTGTATTTTATGGACGTTTTTAGGAGGTTTAGGTATTCATAGGCCTCTTCAGAGCTTCTTATGTCCGGATCTGATATGATCTCAATCAGAGGTATAGAGGCTCTGTTATAATTGATAAAGGATTCCTCTCCTGCATGGATTGATTTTCCTGTATCCTCCTCTATCTGTATTCTTGTGATCCCTATTCTACTCTCTTTTCCAGAGTTTAGTTTTACATCTATATATCCCTCTTCTGCATAGGGTACATCAAACTGAGTTATCTGATACCCTTTGGTGAGGTCAGGATAAAAATAGTTCTTTCTGTCAAATCTACTCTCATTATTTATCCTGCAATTTAGTGCGAGTGCCGCCTTGACTCCGTATTCTGCAACTTTTCTGTTTAGTTTTGGAAGTGCTCCCGGATGCCCTAGGCAAATAGGGCATGTGTGAGTATTGGGTGCCGAGTTGTCATAGTCTGCACTGCATCCGCACCATACCTTAGTCCCAGTTTTCAATTGCAAGTGAACTTCCAGCCCAATTACCGATTCCCATTCTCTAGCCATGTATATTTAAACCTCCATTCCTCTTTTGTTATTATTCAAACGCTGGAAATTCCCATTCCCCTCTTGTTCTTTCAAAGGCATCAGCAGCTCTTAGGATATCTCCCTCGCCAAACGGCTTCCCTACTAACTGTATCCCTATAGGAAGACCATTAACTACTTCTGCAGGTACAGATATTCCAGGAAGTCCAGCCATATTCAGCGGAATTGTAAACACATCTTCTAGGTACATCTCAAGAGGTGTCTTTTCGTCGTCTAATCTAAAAGCGGAACTTGGAGACGTTGGAGTCAGTATTATATCCACATTTTCAAAGGCCCTGTCAAAATCTTCTTTCATGAGTCTTCTTACTTTTTGAGCTTTTTTGTAGTATGCATCATAGAACCCTGCACTCAGAACATAGGTTCCCATCATTATCCTTCTTTTCACCTCGTCTCCAAAGCCTTCACTTCTTGACTTTACATATAGATCCTCTACCCCGCTATACTCTTCACTTCTGTGTCCATATCTTACTCCGTCAAATCTGGCAAGGTTTGAACTTGCTTCGGCAGGAGCAATTATATAATAAGCCGATACTCCGTACTTTGTGTGGGGAAGAGAGATGTCCACAATCTCAGCACCCATCTCTTTAAATTTTTCAATTGCATCTCTTACAGATTTTTCTACCTCGGGTTTCA
The DNA here is from genome assembly GCF_963663625.1 of uncultured Ilyobacter sp. Classification (NCBI taxonomy): domain Bacteria; kingdom Fusobacteriati; phylum Fusobacteriota; class Fusobacteriia; order Fusobacteriales; family Fusobacteriaceae; genus Ilyobacter; species uncultured Ilyobacter sp. Next base: position 1,366,549 of record NZ_OY760437.1, read on the forward strand.
TCCCCTCTACAAAATACTCCTTTGGAACTCCTATTTTCATTCCCTTTACATCCCCTGTAAGGAAGGTTGTATAATCAGGAACCTCTACATCCTGAACAGTAGAATCATAATCGTCCGATCCCGATATTACATTCATACAAAGGGCGGCGTCTTTTACAGTTTTGGTAAATGGTCCTATTTGATCAAGAGAAGATGCAAAAGCCATAAGCCCGTATCTTGAAACCCTTCCGTAAGTGGGCTTTAATCCTACTACACCACAAAATGAAGCGGGCTGTCTTATACTTCCTCCAGTATCTGAACCAAGGGTAATTATGGCCTGCTGTGCGGCCACAGCACTTGCTGACCCTCCGCTGCTCCCTCCAGGAACTCTTTCAGTATCCCAAGGATTTTTAGTTTTTTTATAGCAGGAAGTAACTGTAGATGATCCCATTGCGAACTGATCCATATTTGTCTTCCCTATTATTATAGCATCCGATTCTCTTATTTTTTTCACTACAGTTGCATCGTATACCCCTATATATCCCTCTAAAATCTTAGAGCAAGACGACGAAGGATCGTTGTAGGATACCATATTGTCCTTCAGTGCCACCGGTACTCCTGCTAGTGCACCAAGAGGCTCTCCACTGGCTACCTTTTGATCTATCTTCCTGGCTTCCTCTAAGGCTTCCTCTTTTCTCAGGGAAACAAAGCTGTCTATTTTACTTTCAGTTTTTTCTATCCTGTCAAAAATATCAGCTATCACATCTACTGCCTTTATCTCTCCCCTAGAGACCTTTTCTTTTATTTCAAAAGCAGTAAGCTTATAAAATCTATCCATAAGATATTTTTCCTCCTCTTTTTATTTACGCTCTATCTATTTTCACTAAAAATCAGTTTTTTTCATTTTCCAAGCGATTAATTTTTGGGGTTAGAAGCAAAATAACTATTCTCCCACAACCTTTGGAACTATTACAGTGCCCCCCTCTGACTGAGGAGCATTTCTGAGTGCTTCTTCTGCGGTAAATGAACTTCTTACCTCATCTTCTCTTAATTTCCCAACTCCCTCGTTTATCTGAATCAGTGGCTCGACTCCCTCTGTGTCCACCTCATCCAGTATATCTACATATCCTAATATATCATTTAGCTGTATCTGGAATTTCTGTATCTCCTCATCTTTGAATTCAAGCCTGGCAAGTTTAGCCACTTTCAAAACTTCTTCTCTGGTTAAAGACATTCTTATCCTCCTATATGCTGTAAATTTTAATTATCTCTTCAAAGCTATCATAGGGAGTGTACTCGATGTTATTTGCAAGGTAGTACTCTTCCAGCTTGAGACCTTTTTTAGCAAATATCCTATGCGCCTTGGAGGCACCCCATCTCCTATAAATACCACTTCTTCATACTCTCTCTTATACTTTTCAACCACTCTTCTTTTGCATATGCCTTCAAAGGAATCGGTATCTGGGAACTCCACTTTTATAGTTTTCCCATCAAACTTCAATGTATTTGAATAGACATGTTCCCTTGGAAATTCAATGCCTGCTTTTTTCAAATTTGACATTACATTGTGGTAAGTCCCGGCACTTACAATTCTTACTTCATTTTCTTTTTCAAAAAAACTCTTAAAAAAAGAATCTATTTCTACTCCAACAGAGATTTCCTCTTCAAACTCTTTTTCAGTAAGAGAAAGAGATTCTACAAGAATCTTAAGATATCTCTTTATATCCACTTCCCCACGGTGAAACATCCTACGGGTATCTGCTAAAAGCTCAGGGTTGTATCTTTCCAAGATGGCATCTGTCGTATCTCTGTCAGTTATTGTTCTGTCAAAATCCACCAGAAAAATTCTTTTTTTCATAATTTATTACAGAGAGTATAGATACTCGACCTCTTTTTTGGTTAGCTCTCTGAACCCTCCTTTTTTTAAGTCTCCTAGCCCCAATTCACCTATTTTTTCTCTTTTCAGATGAATTACAGGGTGCCCTATCGCCTTACACATCCTTCTTACTTGACGATTTCTTCCCTCTCTGATGGTTATTCTCAATTTTGATGTTTCATGAGAAGAATCTAAAAGTTCCACTTTGGCAGGAAGGGTTATCCCGTCTTCTAGTTTTATCCCTCTTTTGAGTTTGTCCATTTCAAGTTTATTTACCCTACCCATAACGTCCACATGGTACTCTTTGTACACTTCAGATTTTGGGTGCATTAATTTATTGAAAAAATCTCCATCATTGGTCAGAAGAATCAAACCCTCTGTATCAAAATCAAGTCTTCCCACCGGATAGATTCTCTCTTTGCATTTTATAAGGTCAACCACAGTTTTTCTTCCTCTGTCGTCCTTTGCTGCACTTATCACTCCAGTAGGTTTATTGAGCATAAAATACAGTTTTTTTTCACTTTTCTTATGAAGCTTTTTCCCATTTATCTCTATAACATCTTTCTCTGACACCTGCATTCCAGGTGTTGCCATGGTACCGTTCACTATCACAGAACCACTTTCTACGAGCCTGTCTATCTCTCTTCTAGATGCTACTCCTATAGAAGAAAGATATTTATTTATCCTCATTTTCTCTTTCAATATGTCTTTTCACCTCATCATAATTTGGGAGCTCCTCTATAGAGTCTATCTTTAGATAACTAAAAAACCTATCTGTCACCTCGTATAGATTTGGTCTCCCTACACTCTCTTTTTTCCCACAAACTCTTATTAGTTTCTTCTCCTCTAGACTCTGAACGACTCCTTCTGCAGATACCCCCCTTACCCCCTCTATCTCACTCTTGGTAACAGGTTGTCTATAAGCTATTATAGACAGGGTTTCTAAAGCAGCACCCGAGAGTTTTTTAGGTTTTGATTCCTGATTAAAAAACTTATGGATGATCTCACCGCTGGCTGGATTAGTTATGAGGTATACATTTTCTCCATCTATCTCCACATTTATTCCGCTAGTTTTTCTATCCTCTTTTATCTCTTCCAATATTTTAATGATCTCTTGATGATCTTTTCTAAAAAATTTACAGAGTTCTGAAATTTTAAGTTCATCTCCAGACAAGAGCAGTATGGATTCTAAATAAAGTTTTAGATTCATTCTATCCCCCTGTAATAATTTGTAAATAGATATAGATATATAAGGTTTCCGTATATACCCGCCTCATTTTTTTCTCTGGCGTACATCTTTGGTGCCAGATAACCTTTATTCTTCACTACTAATTCCCTTATCCTTTTATACAGCCTCTCTCCATCTGTTTCAAAAGAGTTGTTGTATAGAACCATGGCAAAGTTTAAGTTGTACTCTAAATCCATAAACGGATCCCCTTCAAGTACAAGATAGCCTAACCTTTTGTCATAATTTTTTTTAAATTCCTCTTCTATAAAAACTTTTTTGGAGTTTTCAGGATAGATCTCTATAAACTTTATATTTCTCGGATCAACCTCTGTGGATTTGGGGTTATCCTTTATCCCGTCAGGAGTTATGAAATTAAGTTCCACATATTTTTTTACTTTTTTTAGCTTTTCTAGTATCAGCTCTTGTGGAATATTTTTTATATCTAGAGAATTTTCAAGAAGCTCTTCCATAAGTGCTATTAGATTGTAGTATACTCCTACCTCTTCATTTCCGACGTCAAACTTCCCACTAGAATCTATACCATACAAAGTCCTCATTATTACAGGATAGACTTTTATTAAAAACTTGGAGCTGTCAAAAGGTTCCTTTGAGAACTCCCAGCTCTTAAACAGGGATAGTAAGACAGCCACATCCTCAGATGTATTTTTTCTTTTAAACTTATAATTCTGAAGAATCTTTCTGCTCTCTTCAGGTTTCCTATAGATAGATAGTATTGTGGCTAGGTCAATGTTGGTAGACAGTTTTTCAATACTTTTACCGTAATATACAGCTGCCGGTATTTTATCAGCAGTTATGAGCATTTTCAAATGAGAAAGCTGTGCTTCTATATCCTTTGGATACCTTTTGAAGTCCCAGTTCCATTCATCCCATAACTGATACTCCTCTATTAATGCCTCAGCATTTAAAATAACTTTGTTTGGCCATTCTTCTTTGGAAAAATCAAAAGCTACCATGTCATAACTTTTTTTCTTTTTATCAACAATTTTTGTAACAAAAAAAAGTTTATCTTCCTGGTATTTCACATCTTTATCCTTAACTCGACGAAATTTAAAAACATCTAGATATTCATCATTTGATATATAAAGTCCCGAACCGTTGTTAAGTGATTTGAATCTCACTTCATCATAAGTATAATAATTTTTGTGAGAAAGGTAACCTAATATACCAGTATCTCTATAAGGAATTATTCTATAGAGAATCTGAATATCTTTTTTCTCTGGAGGATTCAAAAACTCATTTATGACGTACAATTTTTTCCCCTCATGAGAAGATGGAAATATATAAGTATTTATATTTATTCCGTCTATCCTGCTTTTGATTGAAAGTATACTAGTTCCTTCTATGAGTCTCACATCATTGACGTGGTCTTTCAGGGGATAGATATCTTTTCCGAACATAACTCCCATATCTATCTGGGCTATAGAGGGTGAATCAAAGACATCACCTCTCACACTGTGAAACCTTTGCATTTCAGAATCATAAAAAAAGCTCACCTCTCCATTGGTGCTTAAAAATTCACCGTAGAGAGACAGCGAAATATATATATATAATAATAATATTTTTTTCATAGGCTTCTCCTACATAAACTTAATAATCTGTTTCTGGAGAAATAATTACCTCTCTGTATTTTTCAAAGTTTTTCAACAACTCCTCTATACCCATTACTACGGCATTCAAAGGATTTTCAGTTATTTGTACATCGAGATGCAGAGCATCTGAAATTTTCTTATCTATTCCTCTTATAAGTGCCCCTCCGCCTACAAGGACAATTCCTTTTCTTTTTATATCTGATGATAGTTCTGGAGGGGTTTTTTCTAATATGACTTTTACCTCCTCTATGATCTGGTGCATCATCTCCTCTAAAGCTTCCCTTATTTCCGAAGAATTTATCGATATATTCTTCGGAAGTCCATTTAGGACATTTCTTCCACTTATCTCTATTGTCAGCTCATCCTCTAGATCTATTGCACTTCCTACATTTACTTTTATCTCCTCAGCGGTTTTATCTCCTATAAGAAGGTTGTGCTTTTGTCTCACATACTGGACTATTGCAGCATCGAACTTGTCCCCTGCAACTCTTAGGGATGATGTCTTAACTATGCCTCCTAGAGATATTACTGCAATTTCAGTAGTTCCCCCACCTATATCGATAATTAGGTTCCCCTCAGGCTCAAATATATTTAATCCTGCACCGATTGCAGCGGCCATGGGCTCTTCTATAAGATAGGCTTCTCTGGCGCCAGCTTCTCTAGTTACATCAATAACAGCTCTTTTTTCTACTTGCGTAACTCCCGCAGGAACACATATTACAACTCTAGGATTTGCAAGAAATTTTCTTTTGTGAACTCTTTTATAAAATTCACGAAGCATCTTTTCAGTCACTTCATAATCTGCTATAACACCATTTTTAAGAGGTCTTATTGCATCTATTACCGAAGGGGTACGCCCGATCATCCTTTTTGCCTTTTCTCCTACCTCATATATCTCTTTAGTCTTGTTGTTTACAGCTACCACAGAAGGTTCGCTCAGAACGATACCTTTATTTTTTACACAAACAAGTGTATTAGCAGTACCTAAGTCTATACCTAAATCCTCTGAAAACATTCCGAGAGCTTTGTTCACAAATTTTAACATCTTTCCACCTCTACAGTTTTATTTAATTCATCTATACTCAAATTTAATTGCTTCAAATCATCGTAAAACTTGCTAATTGGGAATCCCATCACATTAAAAAAATCACCTTCTATTTTTTTTATCAGTACCGCTCCTTTACCCTGTATTCCGTAGGCACCAGCTTTATCCATAGGCTCACCGGTAGAGATATACCATCTTATCTCCTCTTCTGTGAGTTCCTTAAAACACACTTCCGTTGAATCGTAGCTTGTAAAATCTATTCCCTTTTGAGAATTCATAATTGTATACGCCGTAAGAACTTTGTGTTGTCTTGCAGAAAGAGAGTTCAGCATGTAAAAGGCCTCATCCTCATCCTTAGGCTTTCCTAATATATGTCCGTCTAGTACAACTACAGTGTCTGCAGACAGTACATAACTTTCTTTTTTTATTTTAGATATTTCCAAAGACTTTTTTCTTGAAATATCCATTATCTGTTCTAGAAGACCCTCTTCATCACTAACCTCTTCTATGCTTGAAGTCAGTATCTCAAGTTTAAATCCAAATCCTTCTAATATCTCTTTTCTTCTCGGTGATTTAGATGCCAATATCATTTACTTCATCCTTCCCTCTGTCTGTGCAGGTTTTATTTCCTGCAAGGTTATTTCCAGTTAGATTTCAACTCTTTACAATAGACATTTATAACCCCGTATCTATATTTTTCACTTCTTCAGGCTGGTTCTCCAGAACTTCTTTTCCATAGAGGCTTTTCTTAGCTTCAGACTCTAACGGCATCCCCTGTGAGCTGTCTGCAAGTACCTTTTTTACTTTTTCTCTTATTTTACGCTCTTTTTCTTGCAAGTACTTTTCTTTTTTCATGAGCATCTCTTTTTCTATACTCTCTTTTATACTGATTTTTTCCTCCAACTCTCTTTCTCTTTTTATAAGCTCTTTTTTCTCCACATAAAAACTTTTTATGTTTCCAATACTTTTTATAATTCCTCTTATAGTACTTCCAAAAATAAAGAATGAAGAAAGAAAAATGATAAAAGTTGAAAAAATATAAATGTGCAGCTTTTCAAAATTAAAATATAGCAAATCTATAAGCATCGTTGATAATCCACCTAACTCATCTTCTACCCAGGATATTTTTATAAGCTGTTTTTCCAACCTTATGCCTTCGAGGTTATATTTCCTCATTTGAAACATCACTATCATAAGAGTACAAAAAAAGAAAAAAATGACTGTGAAAAACAGACGTGTTTTTAAAACCATTTTCTTTTTATTATCCTCTAAAGAGAATGAGTATGAGATCAGGAGCGGATAGGCAATCAAGAAATAATAATACACTCCAAAAGTTAGGTAAAATACTTCAAAAATTTTACTTTCAAAAAAGAATCTTCCTTTTATGAAATGATATAAAAAAAACAAAGATATAAAAAGAGCTATTAGTTTTTCCTCTTTATTATCCTTAGCTTTTTCCACGTTTACCCCCTAAAAACTTTTATTCTAATCTTATCATATCCCCCTTTACTTTTCAAGGTATATTCCTATCCACCTTTTACAAAGAAGCCCTCCTATGATATAATTTGTAAGTCAGTCAGATCGCAAATCAACTATTAAATTCAAGGACGGTGTTTTTATGATAAACAAGGGGATTATAGAGGAGATTGATCACAACCGTATAAAGGTTCATTTGTATAGAGATAGTGCATGTGCACACTGTTCGGGGTGTAGTTCTAGCAACAAGATGGGGTCTACTTTTTCATTTAAATATGACGAGAAATTGAGTATAGGGGATATTGTTACATTTGAGATTGAAGATTCATCCCTACTCAATATTGCAGCATTAGTTTACCTCATGCCAATTCTCTTTATGATGGCAGGATATTTTATAGGTCAGAAATTAGGATTTAGTGAGGGACAAGGAGTTTTCATGAGTTTTTTATTTTTAGCCCTCTCATTTGGAATAATATACTATTTTGACAAGAAACGTGGTGAAAAATTAATAGACCAGAAAATAAAAGTAATTAGCGTGGACAAGCCCACCCTAGATGATGAAGTAAACAGCTGTTCATTAGACAAATAAAAAAAGAGCCCTAGGGCTCTTTTTTTATTTGTAGTTTTCAGGAAACATTATTTTTTCTACACCTTCGATTATAATGTGAAGAATCATCATGTGAATCTCCTGTATTCTGTCTGAAGTTTCACCTGGAATTATGAACTCATAGTCACACATTCCCTTTAACTTCCCTCCATCTTTACCTAAAAGGAGGCATGTTTTCAAACCAAGTTTTTTAGCCGCTTCCACCGCTTTTATTACATTTGCAGAGTTTCCACTTGTTGATATTCCTATGAAGAAATCGCCTTCTTTTCCATAGGCCTCTACACCTCTAGAAAAAATATAGTCAAATCCATAATCATTTCCTACACATGTTATATGTGATGAATCTGAGAGGGATATTGCAGGAAGAGCTTTCCTGTCACCTCTAAATCTACCTGTAAACTCCTCTGAAAAATGAAGTGCATCACAATTGCTTCCTCCGTTTCCGCATATGAGAGCCTTATTCCCATTTTCAAAAACATTAGCAAGATCTTTTGCTACTTTTTCAGTTACATTAACTTTTTCCTCTTCCTTTATAAAACTCTCTAGAAGATTATAAGTCTTTATGTATGAATCAATAAGTTTCATAAATCCCCCTATATAATTTTAAAATTTTGAGTGAAGTTTATAAATTTTATTATTTCAAGAAGTGTTCTCTTGTCCTTCGTTATGACCACTTGATAGGCGTCTTCCACTTCTTCTATCTTCTCTATTATTTTAAATTCTCCAGATTCCACCTCTTTATAAACTGAATAATACGGTAGAATTACATTTCCTACCCCTTCTCTTACCATCCCTTTTATTGTTTCAAGACTTCCCATAACTGAGATTTGATTATCAAAAGATATCTTGTATTTATTTTCAAGGGCGGCTATAGCCTCGTTGTTGTTGGGAATAGTTTTTCTAGATATAAGAGGTGTATTTGTCACTTCTTCTATATCCCTGTAGTCTTCCTTACTCACAAGTACATATGGAAATTTGTCTATTTCAATGACCTCTAGATTTGGATCTGTTATATGTTCTTCGTCTATTATTATAACATCGAGTTCTCCTTCTTTCAAGCTCTTTAGGAGTCTTAGTTTATCAGAGAAGAATATATCATACTCGATCTCAGAATGAACTTTAGAAAATCCTTTCATCAGCTTAGGGATCAGAGGTTCTCCTACTGTAGAAGTTGCTCCTATCGATATCTTAGCCTTATCTAGCTCTATTATTCTAGTCATCTCTTTTTCAGCTCTTTTTACTTTTTGGAAGATTTCTTCGGCCATTTTATAGAGAACTTCTCCTGAATATGTCAGCTTTATTTTTTTAGAACTTCTGTCAAAAAGTTTCGTATTTAAAAGCTCTTCAAATTTCTTAACCTGAATAGACACTGCTGATTGATTTATATACAATTTATTTGCTGCCTTAGTAAAACTTCTTTCCTTTGCAACTTCATAAAATATTCTTAGATAGTGTAAATCCAATATCCTCACTCCCTATTATAACGTAATCTTTACTATGATTCTATCATATATTTTAATAATTTTCACTATATATTTAATAAAACCTTATAAAAATTTAATACTTAAATTAATTATAAAAACCCATATTTAAAGGTTTATAAAAGAATTTACAAAAAAAAATAAAGTATCCTGTTATAAACATAATATTAATAGTTTTTATTTATTTCTTTTATATTTAATAGGTTTTTCCTCATATCCTAATTATCCCAACTTATTTTGTAAATCTTTTAAAAAGCTATAAAGATAAACAAAGTATCCGACATTTATGTCGGATACTTTGCCTACACATTATAAAAAGTTTTTCAGGTTTTCTTGAAGTTTATCTATCTTATCTTGATATTCTTTTTGAATTCTCTGCTCTCTTTCTATTATCTGTGCAGGGGCCTTAGATGTAAACTTTTCATTTGAAAGTTTTGCTGTAACCTTATCAAGATCCTTTTGTATTTTCTCTATTTGAACATTTATTTTTTTTATCTCTGATTCAGCATCTAGAAGTCCTGTCAAAAGAACATATAATTCAGAATTTTTAGCTACTCTAAATCCAGCCTGCTTAGGTTTTTCAAGGTTTTCTCCTACTTCAAGAGTTTCAAGTTTAGCTAAGTTTAGAAGAAAGCTTCTGTTGTCTTGAAGTGCCTTCAGTTCCAATGCATCAGAAGTTCTTACTATCATGTTTACTGGTTTTGCTGGAGATATTCCTATTTCAGCCCTTATATTCCTCACAGAAGATATAACTGTCTGAATATATTCGAAAGCTTTTTCAGAATCTACATCCACTAACTCTTCTTGGCATATAGGGAAGCTCTGAAGCATTATTGTTTTTCCCTCTGCACCTAACTTCTGCCATATTTCCTCTGTTAAGAAAGGCATAAAAGGGTGAAGAAGTCTAAGAGATGACTCCAAGATTGTCCATAGTACATACTGGGCTGTTTTCTTAGAAACCTCATCTTCAGTATTATAAAGTCTCACCTTGGCCATCTCTACGTACCAGTCACAGAAATCTCCTCTTAGGAATTCATATACAGACTTCGCTGCCTCGTCAAGAGTGTTTCTGTCTAATTTAACTGCTACATCCTTTACTGTCCTATTGAATTTTGAGAATATCCATCTGTCCACTAGTTCAAGTTTAAGTTCATCTTTTGCCACGGATTTTATATCGAAACCTTCAAGATTCATAAGTACAAATCTCGACACATTCCATGTTTTGTTGGCAAAATTTCTCCCCATCTCTATTAGCTTTTCAGAAAAATGTACATCCTGTCCTTGAGATGTGTTGTAAAGCATTGTAAATCTTATAGCGTCTGCTCCATACTCATCGATCAGTTTTAACGGGTCAGGTGAGTTTCCAAGAGATTTAGACATCTTTTTACCATTTTCATCTCTTACAATTCCGTGGAGATATACTGTTTCAAAAGGGATCTCTTCCATCTCATAGAGGCCCATCATTATCATTCTAGCTACCCAAAAGAAAAGTATATCTGCTCCTGTTACAAGTGTAGCAGTCGGATAAAACATCTCTAGTTCTTTGGTCTTATCAGGCCATCCAAGAGTAGAAAAAGGCCATAGGGCAGATGAGAACCAAGTATCAAGTACGTCGGTTTCCTGTGTTAGTTCCACCTTTTTACCGTAGTGTGCCTCTGCTTGTTCTGCTGCCTCTTCTAGACTCCTAGCTACAAACATATGATTGTCTGGACCGTAATAAGCAGGTATTCTGTGTCCCCACCATATCTGTCTTGAAATACACCAGTCTCTTATATTCTCTAGCCAGTTATAATAAACTTTTTCCCATCTTTTAGGAACTATTTTTACCTGCCCGTTTCTTACTACTTCTAGTGCTTTTTCAGCAAGGGGTTTCATTTTTACAAACCACTGTTTAGATACTCTAGGCTCTACTACAGTATCGCATCTATAGCATCCTCCCACCTTGTGAATGTGATCTTCTGTTTTTACAAGAATACCATCATTTTTAAGATCTTCCACTACCGCTTTTCTTGCCTCAAAACGGTCAAGTCCTTGGTATTTACCTCCAAGCTCATTGATTTTCCCATCTTCTGTCATTATATTTATGATTTCTAAATTATGCTTTTGCCCGATCTCAAAGTCATTAGGATCATGAGCAGGAGTCATTTTTACCACACCTGTTCCAAACTCCATATCCACGTATTCATCGGCAAAAATAGGTATCTCTCTCCCAACTAATGGAAGAATGACAGTTTTACCTATTAGGTGTTTATATCTTGCGTCATTTGGATTTACTGCTACTCCTGTGTCTCCTAGCATTGTTTCGGGTCTTGTTGTAGCTATGACAAATTCTTCGTCTGAATCTTTAATAGGATATTTTATATGCCAAAGACTACCTTTTTTTTCCTCATGGTCAACTTCATCATCAGCTAAAGCCGTGCCGCATCTAGGACACCAGTTTACCATGTATTCACCTTGATATATTAGGTTATCATTATATAATTTTACAAATATCTCTTTTACTGAATTTGATAGGCCTTCATCCATTGTAAATCTTTCTCTTTCCCAGTCAAGAGATGCCCCTAATTTTCTAAGTTGATTGGTTATAAGTCCTCCGTGCTCATCTTTCCACTCCCAGACCTTTTCCAAGAATTTTTCTCTTCCCAAGTCCTCTTTTTTAAGTCCCTGTTCAGCAAGTTTTCTTTCCACTTTATTCTGTGTCGCTATACCTGCATGGTCTGTTCCAGGTTGCCACAGAGTGTTATAGCCACTCATTCTTTTAAATCTTATTATTGTATCCTGAATCGTGTTATTTAGGACATGTCCCATGTGCAGTATTCCTGTTACATTTGGTGGTGGGATCATAATTGAATAATTTGGTTTCTTCTCATCTGTTGTAGCAGAAAAATATCCGTTCTTTTCCCAATTTTCATACCATTTATCCTCAATTTCCTTAGGAGAATAAATTTTATTTAGTTCGTCCATTACTGTCCCTCCTGAATTGTATTCTAATTTAATTTTTTTATTTTATACATTGCAATAAAAAAACAGCTATTATTAGTCCTTTAATCACTAAGATAGCTGCACAAACTTCTAATTATAAGCATTTTAGATATTTAACTATACCGTAAGTCATAGCTACCCCAGTTGTATTAACTTGTTTGCCTTACTACGACTATGACCGATCCATTTTTAGGCATAATTAAGGTATCCTCCCCAAAAAATCATTTAAATGTAAATTTTTTTATTTTTCAATTATATCAAATTTTTATATATTTTCAAAGCCTTTTATATTCCACTTTCCAAAACACTTTCCACATAATTTAATATATCCTCTTTACCTGCGTGACTGAGAGATGAATGGAAAAACACATCTGAATTATCAAAAACAAGTTTTTTCTTTATGTTTTTTAAATTTTTAAATTTTTCGTTGTTAGAAAGTTTATCTACTTTTGTAAAAATAATTTTAAATGGAATCTTGTAATGGTCTAGCCACTTTAGCATATTTATGTCGTCCTCACTGGGTATTCTTCTTATATCTAGCAGCACAAATACCAGTTTATTCCTGTCTGATGCCAGATATGTTTCCATAGTTTTTCCCCATTCTTCTTTTACAGCCTTTGGAACTTTTGCAAATCCATATCCTGGTAAATCTACAAAAAAGAACTCTTTATTTATAATAAAATAATTTATAAGCTGGGTCCTACCTGGAGTTTTACTTGTCTTTGCCAATTTTCTTCTGCCTGTAATACTATTTATGAGAGAAGACTTCCCAACGTTGGATCTTCCTACAAATGCAAACTCATATGAGGCCACTTCTTCTGGGTAATCTTTTTCAAATACAGCTGATTTTACATAATCCGCCTGTTTAATATTCATTTTATCCCCTATACCTCCTTTTCTAATACCTCTACAACTTCACCTATATACATGTAGTGGTAATCGTCCTTATAAAAATTCTCGATTGAAGGGTCTAAAAAACACTCCTTGTCCAGTCTCTGCTTATAGAGCTTCTTGCACTTTATAACTGTTTTACCCTCTTTAAAATAAGGATAATTCCCATCTGAAACTACAGACAGTCCTGTTTTTTCTATCTTATTTTCATCCCGTCCAGATACTTTCCCTAGATAAGTAAGCTTCTCTTTATACTTCTCCTGAAAAAATGTAAGAGTAAACTCTCCTGTATTTTCAATGAACTCATAGGTATATCTTCCAGGTCTCACAAATATGTAAACCACATCTTTATTCCAAAGATGGCCCATCCCGCCCCAAGAAGCCGTCATTGTATTCACACTGCTTCCATCTTTTGCAGTTATGAGCATCCATTCTTTTCCTATCATATCAAAGGCATTCCCCAGTTCCTTGGCCTCTATCTTTTTAAACACAAAATACACCTCCCAAATGTAAAAAGGGGAATCTTCCCCCTTTTTACTATTGTTTAAAAACTAGATTTTCAACCTCTTCATAGTTTTTAACGAAATTAAATTTCATATCTTTTGACACCTCTGAAGGTATTTCAGAAACATCTGACTCGTTCTCCGCAGGAATAATAACTTCTCTTATTCCTACTCTGTGAGCCCCTATAACTTTTTCTTTTATACCCCCTACAGCCAGGACCTCACCTGTTATGGTTATCTCTCCTGTCATTGCTAGATCCTGCCTCACTCCACGTCCAGAAAGGATTGAAATGATCGCTGTAGTTATTGTGATTCCGGCAGAAGGTCCGTCTTTTGGAGTGGCTCCTTCTGGAAAATGAAGGTGAATATCTTTCTTTTCGTTAAAGTCAAGCTCCTCAATCCCAAAGTCCTGCCCTTTGGCTCTTACAAAGGTATAAGCTACGTGAGCTGACTCTTTCATTACATTTCCTAGAGTTCCTGTTAGAGAAAGCTTACCCTTTCCAGCCATTGATACTCCTTGCACCTCAAGGGTAGTACCTCCTACTGCAGTCCAAGCCAACCCGTTTACGACTCCTACCTTATACTCTTTTTCTCTCATTTTTCCAGGTCTGAATTTTACTTTGCCCATATATTTTTCGATATTTTTTACATTTATAACCACTTTTTTCTTATCTGTATCTACTATCTCCTTGGCAACTCTTCTGAAGAGTCTTGATATCTCCCTCTTCAGAGTTCTTACCCCAGCCTCTCTAGTATACTCGTCTATTATTCTCATAAGAGCTCTGTCAGACAGCTCTAGCTCTATATTACTTAGACCGTTTTCATTCTTTGCCTGCTCTACTAGATACCTTTTAGCTATATGAAGTTTTTCATATTCGGTATATGATGAAATGTTTATTATATCCATCCTGTCTCTGAGCGGAGCAGGAATTGTTCTCAGGTCATTGGCTGTAGCTATGAAAAACACATCTGAAAGATCAAAAGGCATATCTACATAGTGGTCTTCAAAATGTTTGTTCTGCTCAGGGTCTAGAACCTCAAGCATCGCCGAAGCAGGATCGCCCTTAAAATCACTAGACATTTTATCGATCTCATCCAAAAGAACAAGAGGATTTTTAGATTGTACATCCTTTAGAGTTCTTATTATCCTACCAGGCATAGACCCTATATAAGTTCTTCTGTGTCCTCTTATATCAGCCTCGTCTCTTACTCCTCCTAAGGAGACTCTTGCAAATTTTCTACCCATAGCTGATGCTATTGATTTTGCAAGGGATGTCTTCCCTACTCCTGGAGGCCCTACAAGGCAAAGGATACTCCCCTTAATTTCTGGATTGAGTTTTTTTACAGAAAGGTATTCCAGGATTCTCTCCTTTACCTCTTTCAGCCCATAGTGGTCAGCTTCTAGTATTTCATGAGCCGTTTTTACATCTAGTATATCTTTTGTTTTTTTATTCCAAGGAAGTTCAGCTATAGTTTCTATGTAGGTCCTTGAAACAGTTGATTCAGCAGAAAAAGCAGGCATTTTTGTGAGTCTGGAAAGTTCTTTTTCCACTTTCTTCTTCGGTTCCTGAGGAAGTTTTGCTTTCTTTATTTTTTCCTTTAGCTCAGCTATATCATCATCTTCAAAATTTTCTCCAAGCTCATCTTTCATGGCATTTATCTTCTCTTTCAGATAGTATGATTTTTGTGCCTGGTTCATTTTTTCTTTGACTTTACTGTCTATCTTTTTCTCTATCCCAGCTATTTCTATCTCTTTTGATATGATATCTATGAGAAGATAACCTCTCTTTTCTGTATCAAAAGTCTCTAAAAGCTTTTGCTTTTCCTCACTTGTTGCCTGAAGGTTTGAAGCTACAAGATCAAAAGCCTTCTCGATATCAGTGAGTCCTCTGAGGTTAGCAATAAGATCAGGTAGTATTCTACTGTTCATTTTTGCATATTTTTCAAAGATATTTATTACCTTTCTGTAAAGTGCCTTGCCCACTACAGGGTCTAGCTCCTTAGTCTCTACTACTTTATATGTAGCAAAATAAGAATCCTCTTCTTCAATCACATTTTTCAAAGTAATTCTTTTCTGCGCTTCCACAAGAACCTTTATGGTGTTATTTGGCATTTTTACTGTTTGAAGCACATTTGCCAAAACTCCAACACTGTGAACATCTTCAGGAAGTTCAGGTTCCTCTTTAAGGAAATCCTTCTGCATACAAAGAACTATTTTATTTTCATTTAACATTGCTTTTTCAAGGCTATTTATACTTATTTCTCTTCCCACAAAAAGTGGCGTTATTATTCCCGGGAAGATAACTAAGTCTCTCGTAGGTATAAACGGTGTCCTAATCATTGAGTTACCCCTCCTTTTTTACAATAACAGCTTCTTTACTGTTGCTTACAGCTCCTTCTGTTATTATTATTTTTTCCACATCTCCGCTTGATGGAACTTCATACATCAGTGCAAGCATAGTACTTTCTAATATTGATCTCAGTCCCCTTGCACCTATTTTTCTTTCTATAGCCATATGGGCTATTTTCTTCAATGCAGCTTCTTCAAATTCGAGTTCAACTTCTTCAAATTCAAAAAACTTTTTATACTGCTTTATAATCGCATTTTTAGGTTCTACAAGAATGCTTATGAGGGCATCCTCACTTAGATTTTCAAGGGTAGTCAGCACAGGAAGTCTTCCTATGAGCTCCGGTATAAGACCGTGTTTCACAAGGTCTTCAGGAAGAACCTTTGAAAGTATTTCATCTTCTGACTCTTTAGAGTCAGACTTCATATCTGCTCCAAACCCTATTACCTTTTTCTTAGTTCTTGACTTTATTACCTTATCTAGACCCTCAAAGGCACCTCCTACTATGAAGAGTATGTTAGAAGTATCTATTTCAATCAGCTCTTGGTGAGGATGTTTTCTTCCCCCTTGAGGAGGAACCTGTGCCTTTGTTCCCTCTATAATTTTTAAAAGTGCCTGCTGCACTCCCTCTCCTGAGACATCCCTTGTTATAGATGTATTTTCAGACTTTCTAGCTATTTTATCTATCTCATCTATGTATATTATTCCTCTTTCTGCTGCGTCTACATCATAGTCTGCAGCCTGGAGCAGTCTTACAAGTACATTTTCTACGTCATCTCCTACATACCCTGCCTCTGTAAGAGTAGTAGCATCTGCTATGGCAAAAGGCACGTGAAGAGTCCTTGCTAGAGTCTGAGCAAGAAGAGTTTTTCCTGAACCGGTAGGTCCTATTAGTAGTACATTGGACTTTTGAAGTTCCACATCTGACTCATCTTTTTTATCTTTATGAAGTATTCTTTTATAGTGATTGTATACAGATACAGCTAGCACCTTCTTTGCATGTTCCTGTCCTATTACATATTCATCAAGGCTCGTTTTTATCTCTTTAGGCTTTAAAAGGTTGATTTCAGAAAAATCTTCTCTGTCATATGGAAGAGCATCTATTGGAAAATCGAGCATTTCAACGCAAGCTTCCACACATTCATTACAGATAAAGGCTCCACCTACACCTGCTATAAGCTTTGCAACTTCTCCCTCTTTTTTTCCACAAAAGGAACATCTGGTTTCCTTATCCATTTTTTTCCTCACCTCTTGTCCCTTTAAATACATAGTCTATTAGTCCATACTCTTTTGCTTCATAGGGATTCATGTACTTATCTCTTTCTGTGTCTTCCATTACCTTTTCAAGAGGTTGTCCTGTGGTTTTGGAAATTATCTGAGATGTGAGTTCTTTCATTTTCAATATCTCTTTTGCCTGTATGGCGATATCAGTAGCCTGTCCTCTGGCTCCACCTAAAGGCTGGTGTATCATTATTCTTGAATTTTCAAGTGAATATCTTTTTCCAGCGGCTCCTGCTGTCAGAAGAAGCGCACCCATACTTGCTGCCTGCCCTATACACACTGTCTGTACGTCAGGTTTGATATAATTCATGGTGTCATAGATTGCCATTCCACCGGTTATTATCCCTCCAGGACTATTGATGTACATAATAATATCTTTTTCAGCATCTTCGGCTTCTAAAAACAAAAGTTGCGCTACTATGGAATTAGCCACACGGTCATCTATTTCAGTTCCCAAGAATATAATTCTATCTCTTAAAAGTCTGGAGTAGATGTCATAAGCACGTTCTCCTCTGCCTGTGTTTTCTATTACTGTTGGATTATACATTATTACCCCTCCTTAATCAGTAGCTAAAGCCACAAGTGACCCTCTTGTCCCTTAAGCTGCTCATTTTATAACAATTAAAATTAAGAGGTATAGGGCAGAATAATCTGCCCTATCAACTCTTTTATAAATTACTTTGCATTATTTACAATGAAGTCCATTGTCTTTTGGATTCTTGTATCCATTTTTACATTTTCTTTAAATGTGTTTAAGTTTCCTGCTTTTGTAAGCTCTTCTGTAAGCTTTTCAGTATCCATTCCGTACATCTTAGCCACTTCTGACATTTTTTCAGCAAGCTCTTCATCAGAAACTGTGATATTTTCAGCAGTCGCTATTGCATCTAAGATTACGTCTAACTTAACTTTTTGAGCTGCCATTGGTCTAAGCTGCTCATTCATTTTTTCCATAGTAATTCCTGACATTTTAAGGTACATGTCAAGTCCGATACCTTGCATAGAAAGTTGCTGCTCCATCTCAGCAATTCTTCCTTTGATCTCTCTTTCAATCATTGAGTTAGGAAGATCTACAGCTGTATTTTCAACTATTTGCTGAAGAAGTTTTCCTCTATACTCGTTTGCAATTCTAGCCTCTTCTCTTTCCTTAATCTCTTCCGCTTTCTTAGCTTTAAGATCCTCTACAGATTCAAAACCTTGAGCTTTTGCAAATTCATCATTAAGTTCTGGCTTTTCCATTACCTTTACTGCATTTACTTTTACTTTAAATAAAGCAGGTTTCCCAGCAAGGTTTGGTGCATGGTAAGTTTCAGGGAAAGTTACATTTACTTCTCCCTCTTGTCCTGCTTCGTATCCTACTAATTGTTCTTCAAAGTTCCCTATGAACATTTTAGAACCTAATTTTAGCATATGAGAGTCAGCTTTTCCACCTTCAAATGCTTCTCCGTCTATGAATCCTTCAAAAGCAAGGTCTAAAGTGTCATCCATTTGAGCTTTGTAACCTTCCGGAGCATCAGCAAGCTTAGATTCCTTTTCTATCATAAGTTCTATTTCGCTGTTTAAAACTTCATCATTCATTTCAAAAGTTTCCTTTTCAGCTTCTAGACCTTTGTAGTTTGCAACTTCAAACTCAGGGTAAACATCTACTAAGAATTTGCCTGCATATTTTTCATCTTCTAAAGTTACATCTGCTGAGTTTACAAAGTTTACAGGTTTTATTCCTGTCTCATTTAATACAGTCTCATAATGTGCATGAAGTACTTTCTCAGTCACTTCTTCTTGGATAACCTCTTTGAATTTAGATTCGATTGCCGAAGCAGGTGCTTTACCTTTTCTGAATCCAGGAACATCAGCCTTTCCAGCAAGATTTTTTATCACTTCATCTTTGTACCCCTTAACTTCCGCACCCTCTAGTACTAAAGAGATTTCAACAGTAGAGTTTTCAAGTTTCTTAATTTCGTAATTCATCAATTTCCTCCTTATTTATTATGTAAAAATATTATAAAAATCATCTTTTACCTTAAAGTCCTTGATTCTGATCTGCAGTATTTCATCGCCTTTATAATATACTTTTTCAGGATAATAAGCTACATCAAATCTCTGAAGTTTATATCCCTCTTCGTCTATTTTAGATCCTAGATCAAAGGCAACAGCAGAATATCTTTTACCGTTCTTTTTTATAAAAGCTTTGAAATGTCTGTTTTCAACACCAAATTTTTTAAGGTTTTCAAACTCAAGCCCTCCATCAATAAAAATAGGATGTTCGTTTTCTAATCCATAGGGCGAAACTTTTTCTAAATCTTTTAACATATTTTCATCTATATTTTCAATAGGAAATGTACCGTCTATCTTTAGAGTTTTCATTTCCTTTTTCTTGCCTGATATTTCAAGGCACCCTTTGAGCTTATGCTCTATCTCATCAAGATTAGAAGTTCTAGCTATAAAGCCAGATGCCAGGTCATGTCCTCCAAATCTCAACAACTTATCTGCCATCTCTTTGAGGATATTGAATATATTAATACCCTCTATACTTCTGCAGGAAGCCTTTCCTATCCCATCCTTTATCGCCACAAGAACTACAGGAACATGGTATTTTATAGAAAGTCTTGATGACACCACACCTATGACACCAGGATGCCACTTTGAAGATTTCAGAAAAAGATACTTAAAGTTCTTGTCCTTCATCTTTTGAATTTCATCATCTATCTCATTAAAGATACTTCTTTCCAGCTCTCTTCTCTTCTTATTGGACTTCTTCATTTCTTCAATGATGTTATATATTTCGAATTCATCTTCATTTATAAAAAAATCTGCTCCGACCTTTGACGTACCTATCCTCCCTAGAGAGTTTAAAAGTGGGGAGATAAAAAAGCTCACATCGGTAGTGGTTATCTCTTTATTCTGGAGCCTCAGATACTTCATGAGGTAAACCAGCCCTTTTACTCTTGTATTTTTTATTACCTCAAGACCTTTTCGTATTATGATCCTGTTTTCATCCACCATAGGGACTACGTCTGCCACTGTTCCTATCATAACTATATCAATATACTGATATAGTTTCTCCAAGTTTTCTCCCAGTGTCATATATACAGCCTGAGCCACTTTAAGTGCCACTCCTGCACCAGCCAAAAATTTAAACTGATATTCCTCACTAAATTTCGGATTAATTATCAGAAGCTGTTCATCGCCTTTTTCCTTGATTATCTTATGGTGGTCAGTTATTATGACATCTATACCCAATTCATTTGCATATTCCACGTCTTCTATAGAATTTACACCTGTATCTACAGTTATGATGAGCCTGCCTTTTTTACTGTTTATATGATTGATAGCCTTTCTGTCTAGACCATATCCCTCTTCCATCCGGTTTGGGATATAGTAGTCCACATCTATTCCTATCTGTCTAAAAACCAATACCAGAAAAGTAGCGGCAGTTATCCCATCTACATCATAGTCCCCGTAGATAAAAATCTTTTCGCCTCTTTCTTTGATATCAACTATTTTTTTGACAACTTCATTCATCCTTTCAAAATCAAAAGGATCTCTAAATTTATCAATGTGGGGATTGAGGAAATCCTTTAATCTGTCATCGGTGTTTATTCCTCTGTTGAGGAGAAGTCTGGAAAGGCATTTTGACACATGCCATTCCCGAGACTTGGAGTCCACAAGGGACTCCGCCACATCACTATATTCCCACAACATACAACCACTATTCCTTTACTTCGTTTAGTAATTTGGAAATCTTGACTGCATGTTCTATACTGTCATCTAGATGAACTCTTACCTCAGGTACAAATCTGATTTTTATCTCTTCACCGATTCTTTTTCTGAAATACCCTCTTGTTTCATTGAGGCCTTTTAATACGGCTTCTCTATTTACTGTCTGTCCTGCCATAGGAAGAATGCTAAAACTAACATCCACAAACTTAAGATCCTGTGTCACTCTAACATGAGTTACAGAAACTATCCCTTTTATTCTCGGATTTTTAAGTTCTCCAAACAAAACATTAGAAATTACTTTTGTTATCTCTTTTTCAATGGCAGCAATTCTCTGTTTTTTCATGATAACACCCTCTTTCTCCAAATAACCACAGAAAGCTTCAGAAGATGCATTCTCCTGCTACTACGTTTATTTTAAAGTTCTTTTTATTTCAATGATATCAAAAGCCTCGACGATATCTCCCTCTTTGATGTCATTGAAGTTTTGGATGTTTAGTCCACATTCCTGACCAGCAACAACCTCTTTAGCATCATCCTTGAATCTCTTCAGTGAATCGAGTTTCCCTTCGTAAACTACAACTCCGTTTCTAAGGAGTCTTATATTAGAATCACTCTTCACCTTCCCGTCTACAACTACACATCCCGCTATATTTCCTATTTTGCTTACTTTGAATATTTTCTTGATCTCTATTCTTCCCTGATAATTTTCTCTGTATTCAGGGTCTAGCATTCCTGTAAGAGCCTTTTCTATATCCTCAGTTATATGATAGATTATATTTGATGTTCTTATTTCCACTCCAGAGTCATCTGCTCCTCTAAGGGCCTTCGTTGTAGGTCTTACGTGGAAACCTATAATGATAGCATTTGAAGCTTCTGCAAGTTTTACATCACTCTCTGTTATTGCTCCTGATGCTGCCTGGATTATGTTTACCGCAACTTCATCAGTAGAAAGTTTGTGTAAGGATTCCTTAAGAGCCTCTACAGAACCTTTTGAGTCGGCTCTTAGTATAAGGTTAAGTTCTTTTATATTAGAATCTTCCATGTGCTGAGAGAGTGATTCAAGGGAGATAGACTTTCTAGATACTTCTGATATCTTTCTTGCCTTTGCTACTTCCTCTACTATTCTTCTGGCGTGCTGTTCATTTTGGATTACATATACTACATCTCCAGCTTCTGGAACTATATTAAATCCTATAATCTCAGTAGGTTGAGCGAGGCCTATTGACTCTGCTCTTTCTCCTCTGTCATTCATGAGAGCCCTTACCTTACCTTGAGCTTCCCCGGCGACGATAACGTCACCTATCCTTAGTTCCCCCTCTTGTATCAATACGTCGGCTATAGGTCCAACTTTTGGATCTAGTCTAGATTCAAGAACTACACCTTTAGCTCTTTTTTTAGGGTTCGCCTTCAGTTCTAGGATTTCTGCAGTAAGAAGGATTGTCTCAAGAAGTTCATCGAGGTTCATTCTCTGCTTAGCAGATACCTCTACAAATTCTACATCTCCGCCCCATTCTACAGACACAAGTCCGTGTTCCATAAGCTCCTGCTTGACTCTCAAAGGATTTGCTTCAGGCTTATCTATTTTGTTTACCGCAACAATGATCGGTACTTTTGCGGCTTTTGCGTGAGATAGTGCTTCTACTGTCTGAGGCATTACTCCGTCGTCTGCTGCTACTACAAGGATAGCTATATCTGTAACCTGAGCTCCCCTGGCTCTCATATCTGTAAAAGCCTCATGTCCAGGAGTATCTACAAATGTGATTTTCTTACCATCTTTAGTTATCTGGTAGGCTCCTATCTTCTGAGTGATTCCTCCAGCTTCTCCGTCTGCTACATTAGTAGCTCTCAAAGCGTCCAAAAGTGAAGTTTTTCCGTGGTCAACGTGTCCCATTATAGTTATTACAGGCGGTCTTTCCACAAGGTCAGATTCTTTGTCCTCTAATTCAAGGTCAAATTTCTCTCCGAACTCCATCTCTACTTCTTCTTCTATCTCTATAAGTGCATTGTACTCAACAGCCATCTCTTCCGCCAATTCAAAAGACATAGTGCTGTTTATTGTAAGCATCTGTCCTTTAAGGAAAAGTTTTTTTATGATCTCTGTTGCATTGATTCCAAGCTTCTCTGCAAATTCACCAACTGTGATTTCACCTCTTAGCTTTACTATTTTCATTCCATCTTCTTCTACAACTTCTTCTACTTCTTCTGCTTTTTTTACTGTAAAGTCAGATCTTCTACCTTTTTTCTTCTTGGTAGTTTTCCCCTTCTCCTTCTCATCTTTTTCCTTAGAAGATTCTTTGGATGACCCCTTGCTTCTTTTTTTCTTTTTTTTCTTTGAATCTGTATTTTCTTCAGACTCAAGATACTCCTCTATCTCTTTCACAGCTTCATCACTTAAACCAGAAAGATGTGAAGAAACCTCCACTCCCATTTCATGAAGAAGATTTAAAAAATCCTTATTTGACATATCATGCTTCTTAGCTAATTCATGTACTCTTGTCTTCAATAATAACACCTCCAGTACGTTTACTCCATGAGACCACGTGCCACTTTTTTATTTTTAACGCCTATAACATTAATCTCAGCCTTACCGAATATCTCTCCAAGCTGATTTTTATCACCATAATGGACATATGCTATTCCTTGCTCTTTTGCTTTTGAAACTATCTTTTTGTCATTTTTTTCACTGATATCTTCTGCGATTATTAGAAAATGAATTTTGTCTATATCTTCAAAAACCATGTTAATCCCAAATGTCAGAAACTGAGAATTTTTCATAGCATTCAATATTCCCATATAATCCTTAGAATTTTTTTTAAGGTCATCTACCATTTTAGTTAGTTCGGAAATTTCCATCTTATACTTTTTATGCTTCAACAATCTTTTCACACATTCATGAGTTCTGCAGACATAGCTCCCACGAGACTGAATTTTCTGCTCCCTATCGTAGATAAACTGACCGTCTTTTTCCACAATTCTAAAAAGGGAATCTTTCGGTTTTTTGCTCCGACAAACAGCACAGCTTCTTTCTGGCGAGTCACTATTCTTCATTAAATTTCTTCCTCAGCAGCGACCTCAGGAGTTTTTATATCTACCCTCATCCCCGTAAGTTTCGCTGCAAGCCTAGCATTTTGACCATTTTTACCTATAGCTAAGGAGAGTTGCGATGTGTCTACGATTACTCTTGCCGTCACCTTGTCTTCCAACACCTCTACACTAACTACTTTTGCTGGGCTCAGAGCTGCTGCCACAAATTCTTCTGGGGATTCCAGCCATTCTACTATGTCTATTTTTTCCCCGTTAAGTTCATTTACTACATTTTTAATTCTGAGACCCTTTTGTCCTATACATGCTCCGACTGTATCAATCTCTTTATTTTCAGAATAAACTGCCACTTTGGCTCTAGAACCAGCTTCTCTTGCGACTGCCTTTATCTCAATAAGGCCATCTTCAATCTCAGGTATCTCTAATTCAAATAGTTTTTTCAGAAGTCCTTCATGCTTTCTAGAAATGAGTATCTTTGGAAATCTGCTTGTCTTCTCTACTTCTACAACATATACTTTTAACCTGTCCCCTACTCTGTATAAATCAGATGGTGACTGCTCTACGATAGGAAGCATCGCCTCTATACCGTCAAACTCGATAAAGATATTTCTTCTGTCGTCTATCCTTCTGATTATTCCATTTATGATATCCTTTTCTCTGCTCTTAAACTTATCAAAGACAAACTGCCTTTCTGCTTCTCTTACCTTTTGTATAACTATCTGTTTCCCATTCTGAATAGCATTTCTTCTAAACTCTTCACAGTTGACCTCAACTTTTATTACGTCCCCTACTTTTGCTCTCTTTTTTTCCAAAAGTGCATCTTCAAGTATGATCTCACAAGCTGAGTCGTAAAGGTCTTCTTCTTCTACTACAGTTTTGATCTCATATACTTTGACATCTCCTGTTTCTCTGTTTATCTCTACCTCTATAGAGCTATCCTCTTCTCCATAGTGTTTCTTATATGCAGCAAGAAGAGCCTGCTCTACAGTTTCGATAAGACTTTCTTTGCTTATCCCCTTCTCCTTTTCCAGTTCCGTCAAGGCTTCGAGGAAAACCTTTGCGTCCTTACTCTTCATTCAAATTACCTCCTGAAATATTAAAAATCCCCAAATTCGAAGACTAGGTTGGCTTTTTTTACCTCGTTGAAAGGAATCTCTAGCTTTTTCCCTTCTACATCAAGATAGATGATTCCATTTTCATAACTAGATATTTCTCCAGTCCAGTTTCTAGAATCTTCAAGTTTATGCTTAAGAATCAATCTAGCTTTTTCTCCAGCAAATCTAATAAAATCCTTTTCGCTTTTTAGCGGTCTCTCTATCCCGGGAGAAGACACCTCTAGAAAAAACTTCCTGTCTATAAGGGCATCTACTTTCTCTTCAATTCTGTTACTTACATTGGCACAGTCCACTAGGGTTATCTCAGCGTCTGGCTTCTCTATATATATCCTCACGTACCAATATCCCCCATCCTGGAGATATTCGATATCCACTATGTCAAGCCCAAATTCACTGGTAACAGGGTTCGTAAGCTCCCACAACTTTTCTACAATATTTGCCTTTGTACTTTTTTCCATATCTTGCTATTTTCACCCCATTTCCAAAAAAACTATAAAGAAAGAGCGGGCACAGACCCACTCTTTCCAACTTCTACATATTTACATTATCCGAAGTAATTATAGCATAAAGTGTGAAATAAATCAAATCTTATCGAGATTTATACCACTATATTGTTTACCAGCCAAATAAAATTTAGGTTTATAAAATGCCGATACTATATCTGAAGTCAGTCCTCCTGTAAAACAGGATCTTCTTCAAAATCTTGGAGTTTTCGTTGATCCGATTCTGATCTGTAGTGCCACCACATTAGTTGTACTGATTTCTAGCACAGACTGAAGGCATCACAGGAATACAGCTTACACAATCTGCTCTTATTTCTCAGGTAGGGGATAATCTATTTATAGCTATAGCATTATGCATCATGCTCTTTGCATTCAGTTTTATTATAGGAAACTATTATTCAAATATAGAGTTCTTAAACGGGGGAACATTCAGAACAATTCAGAGAAAAACAGGTTGAAATTTCAAATTTATAATTAATCTAAATTGCTACCTTAAAAATTAATAAAAATAATTACACCAATATATTCATAACATATAATAAATTCAACACGGGAAAGATAGGCATGAACTACGGCAGGGGGAAATTTCACTTACAGTATAAACGGATGTTATTAATGAAGGAACGAATCCCAAATGGAAATACAGCGGAAAAATCAGGAAAAGGCTCAATAAGGATGAGAAATACTCCTATGAATTTAAAGTAAACTATAACGAAAGAGAGCTTTTCAGCCTTGGAATAAGATTTGAGTATAAATTCAACGAGTTTTTCAAAATGGACTATGACTATAGCAGTGAAAGAGATGACAGGCACAAAATGGGTTCTATATATCTTCCAGATATAAGCACTCAAAAGAGAAATAGGTTCTTCAGCTATGTGATAATAGAAGTGGAAAAAGATTGAATTTATTATGATAGCATAAATCCTGAATATGATGGATTTTTTGTTGTTCAGGATTTAAAACCAGGAAAATACTCTATAAAAGTAAATTATTTAGGTAGTGAAACTATCGTTCTTGAAAAAGAAATTATTTAAGTCAGTGTGAAACCTGGATAAATTATCACTAACATTTATAGTCCCTCTCCAATTAAATTTCGACACAAGCAAAATTAAAGGGTATTAAAGAGACATAGGATTGCTGTCTAAAAAGGCTTAGAGTAGAAATAGTAGTGGCATTATTGATGCTTGCACATAAAAAAACCTGCCGTTTGGCAGGTTTTTGATTATTCAGCTGTTACGTTAGAAGCTTGCGGTCCTTTTTGACCTTTAGTGATTTCGAAAGATACTCTTTCTCCCTCTTCTAAAGTCTTGAAACCAGGCTTGTTTATTTCAGAAAAGTGTACGAACACATCTGCTCCGTCCTCAGCAGTGATAAATCCGAATCCTTTTTCTCCATTGAACCATTTAACTATTCCGTTTGACATTTGTAATACCTCCGTAAAATACTTTTATATAGCATAGAGTACAAATCATACTAATCGATCACAAAGTATTTAAACTGAGGTGCCTAAAATCAGATATGAATCTTGTTCTTTACTACTAGGATCAGTATATCATCAAAACAAAATTATGTCAATATATAATCGTTTGTTAATATTCAAAATAGCCCATGGCTCGATTCTAGTTGGAGTTTCTTTTTTTATGTCCTTTTGCTGTGGCTTCACTTCTAGGTAGAGATCCAGACAAGTTTTTTATGGTCGGATAATTTCCTCTGTGATACTTCTTTCCAAACTTGGTTATATAAACGACAGTCTCAATATTGTTTTTACTGGACACAACAGAGCTTCCAGCTTGAAATTGGCCAGTGCTTCTTTTAGCAGACCGATATTCCCACGGGGGAGTTGAATTGCTAGACTTCCTTAGAAAATCTGTCAATATTTCTCTATTAATATAATTCTATGGGTAGGTATCTATCCATATTTAATTTTCAATGGCATCACTGCAATCTAATAGGACATCATATTAATACTATTCATCAATCATTGTAGAGGCAATTTCAAACTCTCTTTGACTTTCCTTGAAACATCTTTCTTTTTTTGGAAAGGTACTATCAAATTTTTCTGTTTCCTCTTCTGTAACTTCATACACATCTGAAAATTTAGCATAACCTGAGATACCCTTTAAGGCATCTTTATACAATGGCAACACCAATAGCCCTATATAAAAATTACCATCCTCCATTGCTATATTGTACTTTTTTCCTCCTAAAAAACCATAAGGCTCATAGTGATATGGATAACCTAAGTTTAATATAGCACTGTATCCCAATCTTTTTGCTTCTTCTATGGAGTGAGTTATAAGTTTTCTTCCAAGTCCCATCCTGTGATATTTAGGATGTATAGAAACTGGTCCAAAGGATATTGTCTTAGTTTCACTTCCATCCCAACCTACAATTTTTGAATGGGTATAAAATATACTTCCTACTATTTCTCCATCTATTTCTATTATGTACGAAAGTTCTTTTATGTAATCCCTGTGATTTCTAATATTATGAACCACTAAATGCTCATTGCACCCAGGAAAATAAAGATTATAGAAGGCTTCTCGTGTTACCTCCTCAACTTTTCTAAAATCCATTTCATTTTCATGTCTTATATTTATATTCATATATTCTCCTTTCGGTCTCCTGTCATTAAACTTATTATATTATAACTCATCAGGGACTGGCAATACTTTTTTATACTATCAAAACTCTTCCCTACGGACATGCCATGATTAAAGCATCTATACCTTATAAGACAGAAATTTGAGAACGTATTTATCGGACTAGAGAGTCGAATTTCAACACAAAAAGTTATCAAAAGTCGCATTGACCTTTTGACAAAGTTATGCTACAGTTTTTAGTGAGAGAGATTGTAGAGTCAATGCAAGTCATATCTATCAGATAAGAATTTCAGGGAAGAGCATGGATAGACCTGCCTGGAATGATCTCCTTGTAAAAATTGTAGCTGGAGATACTATAATGATCAAGGAGTTAGACGCTCGTATATCACTTTAATTCACTGGGATGCATGAGTTTGGATCGTGTTTCCGCCCCGAAGGAAAGAGAGAGGTTTCCTTGAACAGCAACTTCCATTTATTCGGGCACCTCGGAGGCTGAAAAAAAGGTTTTGAATTAAAAGCTGCTCTGATTGAATTGATAAGTAGATTTTTAAAAAGATTAATTTTTAAAGTCGGTGGTGTGTCTAATATGACATACCACCGGTTTTTATTTTCATTCTTACTAGTTATTTATCAATTATTTAATTTCCCATACGACACTAACTGTATCACTTGCTTCAATCTCATCTGGTTCGATATCTATAGATTCAAGAGAAGATTTGCAAGATAATTCCATAAGTTCAAAATTCTCTCTTATAAATTTCACCTCACTCCAACTGTAGTCAATACTTATAATTTTTCCCAAACTGATATCAGCAGCACCTGCGATTACTTTAGCTTTGTTTGTGGCATCTGCAATAGCATTTTTGAGAATTTCTTCTTCAATGATTTTTTTATCTTTTAACTGATACCTTATGGAAAATTCTGGTTTTGACTTACAACAAGATAACGATAACAAAGTACTTCCCAGTCTTTTGTTATCGATTTCAAACCCAACATATAAGTTCTGTGAGCATGTATAGCCTTCAAAAACACGTTTGTAGTCTCCGTTTTCATCTTCTACCCTCCTATAAGAAGTGTCAACATTAAAACTAGTCGTCTTTAAGTCTTTTTTATCAAAACCGTGTTCTTCAAGAGATTTCCTCAGTTGTTCCAGCTGCTTAGCTGCTAAATTCAAGGTCTTTTCGTACTTTAAACTTTTAGCCTCCATATTCATAACTATTTTTACCCAGTCAGGAGGAGCTGAAGTACACCCCTTTCCTTTTACGGTTATCATTCTTCCGTTCATTTAAACACACTCCTTTTATTTCAATATTTAGAGTAATCTCAGACCAATTATTAAATAAAAAGATCCAAATCCTCTTATCACTTAATAGAATTTTGGGCAGAACTTATGCCGACTTTATTATTTGGTATGGATACTTACCAAAATAAAGGAACCATGGTGAATTATAAGTATATGCGACTATTAAGATTAAGAATATTATTCCAAGAACTAAAAAGTGATTCCTAATTTAATATTTTTTATAAAATATTAAAAAGACATCTAAAAAGAAGGTGTTAATATGAAAAAAATCATGCCGTTTATCAGTTTTCTACTTTTATTTTTTATGTTTTCTGGATGTGGATCCAAGAGCGGCAAGGAAACTCCTGCATTACATAAAATTGAGGATTATTACCCTAAAATTGGAAACACACGCTATACCTATATCGGGGATGGAAATGAATACGCCTCATACAGTGTCTATACAGACTATATATCAGAATTCAGATTACAGGAAAGGGTGGATAGCAGCGGTACGGTTCTGGCAAAAGTAATTGAGATCAAAAACAAAAAGGTTCATTTAATCCTATCTAGGGAAGAGGCATATTACCGGGAAAACCTTTTAGAAAAAAATGGAGAGAATAGAGAAATTATTTTAATGGAACCGGTTAAAGTAGGGACAACTTGGACTCTCAGTGCTTCTAGAACAAGAACAATAACCGGAACCTCGGTGGATATCACCACCCCTTCAGGAAATTATAAAGCTATTGAGGTCACTACTCAGGGACCTGATTATAAGACAATAAATTACTATGCCAAAAATATTGGGCTCGTTAAATCAGTATTTGTCTCAAGAGATACGAGGCTGACTTCTTCTCTCAGTAGAGTAGAAAGAAACATTCCTTTGATGCAAAACATAAATTTTTATTATCCAAATATCGAAGATGGAAAGATCTATTATAAAGAAAAAGAGGTAATTTTTAGAACAAATGATATAACGAGAAAGGTTTTAGAAAATGTGTATAAAGAGCTTCCTAACAGCAGTATTGGGGATGTTTTTTCTTCAAATACTGAGATTAATAGTCTTTATCTAAACAGAGACGGTATAGTATATATCGATTTCAACAGGGCTTTTCTGACAGAGATGAACGCCGGGTCTGGTTATGAGAGTATGATCCTTCAAAGCATAGTTAATACCTTCGGCAATTACTATAATTCAAAAAAAGTTATTTTGACCATAGATAACAAGCTCTACGAATCCGGCCATATTGCCCTAGAGAAAGGAGAATATTTTAAAGTGAAAACTGATGATACCATTGAAATAAAAGATAAGGGCAAACAGAAATATGTACCTATAGACTATTTTAAGTCAGGTACAAAATCCTATCTGCCTCTACTTTGAATCCAATTTTTTTTAGATATTTTTTTATATAACCTAAGTTGCTACCTTGAAAATCAATAAAAATAATCACACCAATATATTTATCAAAACTTGTAATAAATTTAACATTCTATTGAACCGTTGAGAAAAAGTTATACAAAAATCAAGTCTTTATTTCTTAGACTGTAAATATCTAAACCTAGTATTTTTATAGTAAGTAGCAACTTGGGTTAATTATAAAAAAATGAATTAAATTACACCCCTCCTTGGAATTTAAGGGAGGGATATTTTATGTTTTGAGATTTTATTTCAGAAGTATCACTTTATCAGGCTCTTTTTTTACTACTGAAATCAATTTTTAACCTGGTTTTTTTAAAAAAATTTATATCATTTTTTTTTAAAATAGTGAAATTTTTTAACTTTTTCATCGAGGACAAAACCTCATTAAAGCCCGTAAATGTTAAGTTTATCTAGAATTATTCTGACTTTTATGATAATATACCTAAAAGTTATCACAGAAATATTTTGTTATTTTTGATAACCAATTTGTAAAAAATCCCACTATATCAAAAATGGGTAAGTTGATATATTAGGGTAATATAAAGTTTGATTTTAAACATTTCAAAGGGGGAAGTTAAATGAGTAAATTCAAAGTAATTATTGCAGAAAAAATGGATATAAGGGGAATAGAACTTCTGCAAAAGCAGTTTGACGTAGATGTCTGCATCGGTATCAGTCGTGAGGAACTTCTGAAAAAAATCCACGAATATGATGCTCTTTTAGTTAGGAGTGCCACACAGGTAGACGAAGAACTCTTGGAAAAGGGAATAAAATTAAGAATAGTAGGCCGTGCAGGTAACGGTACAGACAATATAGATATACACGCCGCTACAAAAAAAGGAGTAATCGTAGCAAATACTCCAGAAAGTAACTCTATCTCTGCATGCGAACTAGGAATCGCCCTTATGATGGCATGTGCCAGAGATATAGCAATAGCTGATCAGGATATGAAAGCCGGAAAATGGAGCAGAAACTCCTTTGAAGGGGTCGAGCTCTATAATAAGACTCTAGGGATAATCGGTCTTGGAAGAATCGGTTCACTTATGGCCACTAGAATGAAGGCCTTTGGAATGAAAGTTGTCGCTTATGATCCTTATATTTCCGATGAGAGATTCAGCAGATTCGGTGCTAAAAAAGTTGAAAATTTAGATGATCTACTAAAAGTTTCCGATTTTATAACTATCCACACACCAAGGACAGAGGAAACAATCGATATGATTAACTCTGAAGAGATAGAAAAAATGAAAGATAACGTCATCCTAGTAAATGTGGCAAGAGGGAAAATAATAAATGAAGATGCCCTTTATCACGGGCTGAAAAGTGGCAAGATAAGAGGTGCTGGGATAGATGTCCATGCCGTAGAGCCTAGATACGAAAGTCCCCTATACGAATTTGACAACTTTATCCCTACTCCTCACATCGGCGCAAACACAGCCGAGGCACAGGAAAACGTAGGTATCGCCATTGCACAGCAGGTGGCAAACGGCCTTCACGGAGAGATTGTTGAAACAGCGGTAAACCTCCCTGTTATGGAAAGAGAGGGGTTAAAAGAAGTAAAGCCATACATAGAACTTATGGAAAACCTTGGACAAATATACTATCAGCTCTATACGGACTCTGTAAAATTTGTAGAGATCAACTACTGGGGAGATGTGTCAAAGCTAGATACTCAAATGGCCGACCTAGCCTTTACAAAAGGCCTGTTACAGCCTATTCTTGGAAACAGCGTCAACTATGTAAATGCCAAAATAATGGCTGAAAATGCAGGGATAGGAATAAAAGAAAAGCACTTTGTGGAGAATTTTGGAAACTACTCCAATCTTGTGACAATTAAAATAACAAACAGCAAGAATTATGTATTTACAATTGCAGGAACTATAAGTTCAAATGCTGAAGGAAAATTAGTTGAGCTTGAAGGTTTCGACTTTGAAGTAAAGCCTACTGAATACATGCTCTTCATAAAAAATAAAGATGTCCCTGGAGTAATAGGACACGTTGGAACTTTAGCAGGTGAAAAGGGAATAAACATAGCCACCATGCAGGTAGGTAGAAAGACCAAAGGGGACACAGCCATCATGATACTGACTATCGACGATGAAGTGTCCGGTACTATCCTTGAAGAATTCAAAAAAATGGACAATATCGTGTCTGCAAAAAGTGTTGTACTTTAATAAATAATCTATAAAATGGGAAGTCTATAAATAGACTTCCTTTATTTTAAAGGAGGAAAACTCTATGAAATTTGGATACGCAGCTTCTTCTGGAGAAAAAAATATATTTGATTCTATAAAATATGCAAAGGACAATGGTTTCTCTTCAGTGGAATTAAACGTAAATATGCCTATATTTTTCCCAGAAAATTTTACAGCAGAAGAAAAAAAACAGATAAAAAAATATCGTGAGGATTTAGGGGTCGAGATAACTCTCCACGCTCCCGAAGATCTTACACTGCTTCAGCTTCAAGAGGATATAAGAATCGCCACGATCAAAAGATTTAAAAAGGTCATAGATTTTGCCAGTGATATAGGGGCAACTCGTCTCACTATGCATGTAGGCCCAGCTGTATGCTTTACCCTCACAGACAGAAAATCATACCTTGATGAAACCTACCATGATGAATACAAGGTAATTTTAAAAGAATCCCTTATTGAACTTGCAGATTATTCTATGGGCAAGACTATTCTTTGTGTAGAAAACTCCGGACGTTTCCCTGAGAAATTGGTACAGGAAACTCTCGAGGAAGTTTTAGAGGAAAATAAAAACCTCTTTTTGACATGGGATATAGGACACTCATATGAAAACCTATATAACGAGGTGGATTTTTTCATAAGGCATAAAGACAGAATAAGAACCTGCCACGTGCATGACAACAACGGAAAAAGTGACCACCAGATAATAGGCAAGGGGGGCGTGGATTTTAAAAAACACTTTGACATCATGGGGCAGAAAGAGATGACCTATATTATAGAGGTAAGACCCCGTGAGAATGCCTTAAAGTCCCTTGAAATTTTCAATGAAATGTCTCTCTAGTAAACTCATAATCATTTCCCCTTCTGAAATTTCAGAAGGGGAAATTTTTTAATTCCGAAATTCTTCGCGTCTCTTTTTCTCCCTTCAACTCTTTTTAGTATTCCAATAACATGCCAGCTTCATGTTTTTTTATCTCAATGGGAATTATAGAAGGAATTTGTTTTTTTATAAAGAATAACTTTATTGCTGAATATAATATTTAACTGAGGCATTTCCTTACAGGCAGAGTTTACTGGCAAAAAAAATTAAAGGAAGGTGATAGGAATGTTAAACAGGGTATTAGTTGCATTTATTGAGGAAAAAGATGTTGAATACTTGACAAAGTATTCAAAAGTTATTAAAGAACACTATCCTGATGCGGAAATTGTGGGGATGTTTATACATTCAGTCGTAGATGAAGATGAATTCAAAGAATTTATGGCTGCCGATGATCTATATAGACTTAAGATTAAAAACATTGACCGCGAATATCAAAAGATAACAAAATCTGAAAAAGAACGTTCAGAAAGAATAGAAAAGACATTTCTCTCTATGATGGAAGGCTCTAAATTTTACAACATGATCGGAGATTCTTCCGAAATCTTGTTAGAAGAATTGAAATTTTTTGACCTGGCAATACTTGCAAAATCAAACGAGCTAACTCATGAAGAAAAAAAATTATTAAATACACACCATAAACCTGTGATACTGGTACCGGAATTAGAAAATTATTCCTTGGAAAAAATAATGTTAGCAGATGATCAAAAGATAGGAGCAAATAAAGCACTTTTTAATTTTATGGAAATATTTTCAAATATCATTGAATTTACAGCTGTTACGGTTAATGGCGATCAAAAGATTGATACTGAAGAGTTAAAAGTTTACATGGAAAAAGCAGGAAAAAAAATCAAAAGAGAGTTTCTTAAGGGTGAAGTTCATGAAATAATTTTAGAATGCTCAAAAAACTACGATCTTATAATTATGGGGGACCTGAAACACTCTATAATGCTTGAAAAGGCAATAAGAGAACCAGGAATTAAAATAATTGAATCTGTAAAAAAACCCATATTCATAGCTTAATAAATCCACGATGAATTACTGATGTAAAAATAATATTAATGAAACTATCATATTTTATTTCTTAGAAGATAAGGAGGGAAAAAATGATAACTTTTCTATTAGCCTTGGCAACTTTAATTGGTGGTTATTTTATTTATGGTAAAATTGTTGAAAATATTTTTGGTATCAACGAAAGCAGGCCTACACCTGCTGTTAGTCTTGCCGATGGTGTTGATTTTTGTGAAATTAGTTGGGGAAGGGCTTTTCTTATACAATTTCTTAATATCGCCGGCCTAGGTCCAATATTTGGAGCCGTTGCAGGGGCTCTATGGGGACCTGCTGCCTTTCTGTGGATTGTATTTGGATGCATATTTGCAGGATCAGTTCACGACTACCTTGCAGGGATGCTTTCTCTCAGACACGATGGCTCCACAATAGCCGAAGTTGTAGGTAAATACCTTGGAAATGGACCTAAAAATTTTATGAGGGTTTTCTCGGTAGTGCTTCTCGTTCTTGTGGGAGTAGTTTTTATCGTTGGCCCTGCTGGTATATTAACAAGTATCATTCCAAGTGTAGGTAAGATGACTTGGGTTGGGATTATAATTGTTTATTATATTGTAGCTACAGTTCTTCCAGTGGATAAGCTGATATCCAAAATATATCCAATATTTGGATTATCACTTATCATAATGGGACTAGGAATTGGTTTAGGTCTTTTTGTAAAAGGATACCAGATTCCAGAGTTAACTCTTCAAAATCTTAATCCAAAAGGTACTCCTTTTTATCCGTTTCTTTTTATAACAATTGCCTGTGGAGCAATATCTGGTTTCCACGCTACCCAATCACCCCTTATGGCTAGATGTCTTAAGAATGAAAAAGAGGGTAGAAGAGTATTTTTCGGATCTATGATAGCAGAAGGGGTCATTGCTCTCATTTGGGCAGCAGCAGCCATGACTTTTTTTGGTAGTACAGAAGGCCTTGCCCAAGCAGGAGCCGCAGGTGTAGTTGTAAACACAATTTCTAACTCAATGCTCGGTAAAGTCGGCGGAGCACTTGCACTTTTGGGTGTAGTTGCATGTCCTATCACCTCTGGAGATACTGCATTTAGGAGTGCAAGACTTGCAATTGCAGACGCTACAAACCTCAAACAGGGACCTATAAAAAACAGGTTCTTAATTGCAATCCCCCTGTTTATAGTAGGAATTTCTCTTTGCTTCATGGATTTTGGAATAATCTGGAGATACTTTGCCTGGTCTAATCAAACACTTGCAACCATAGTGCTATGGGCCGGTGCAGTTTATCTGGCAAATAACGGCAAAAATTTCTGGATAGCGGCAATTCCAGGAACGTTTATGACAGGAGTTGTTACAACATATATAATAATTGCCCCAGAAGGTTTGAGAATGTCTACAGCTATAGGTTATCCTCTGGGAATAATCGCTGCAATAGCTGCAATCATAGCTTTCCTTAAAATGAAAAAGGTTCAACCTATTGAAGATGTAGAAGAAATTCTTTAAATATCAAAAGCTCTACTTTGGAGTAAATTGAAAACACGCAGGTTTATATAACAATTTTTAAAACTATTACAAAAGGCTGTTGCAAAAGTATTGTATAATTTTCAATGCTGCAACGGTCTTTTTTATTGTAAATAATAATAAACACTGGTCTATTTTCTGATTATATAATCCTTCTCCCAAAAGTTAGTGATGAATTTTTAGTTTTTTCAAAAATACACTCTACTTTTGATTTAGGTATTAATTTGTGATTTGCCAGAGTTAACTTATTTAGGTTATCATTTAATTATAAGGGAGGGGATATTTATGTTAATCAGCATATATCTTTGGAAAGAATTAGACCACTTTAAAAAGGCCATAGAAAACCTGGGAAAAGAGTTCCCCTATGTAGAAATAAAGACATATTTTACGAAGGAAGAAAAAGACTATGGTGATTCAGATGTTATTCTGGCAGTGGATATGACCCTGGAGGAAGCAAAAAAAGCTTCCAAGATGAAAGCTATTTTTGTCCCTTATACCGGACTGGACGAGTTTCCACAAAAATACCTAGAAGAGAGAAAAGTTGAGATATATCACAGCTATGCAAAGTCAAAATATGTGGCAGAAAGAGCCCTCACCCTGGCCCTTGGAATAATGGGGAAAGTCACTGAGTACGACCTGGATATGAGAAGGGGTAACTGGGGTCCTAGAACGGGAGGTAAAAACCGGTGGGAGACTCTTTTTGATAAAAGATGCGCCCTCTTAGGAATAGGACATATCGGTCAGAATATAGCATCTCTTCTCAAACCCTTCACTGAGGAGATATATACTCTCGACAGGGGTAAACGCTATACAGACGTGAAGAAGTATTTTAAAACTGTAGAGGAGCTGGCTGAAAACTGCGATGTCTTTTTCCTCTCTCTGCCTCTGAATGAAAACACAGAGGGTATCATAGATGAAAAAATACTAAATAAGCTCAATGGAAAATATCTTATCAATGTAGGTCGGGGAAAAACAGTAGAAGAGAAGGCCCTTTATGAATCTTTAAGAGATGGAAATCTCAAGGGGGCAGGTATAGAGGTTTGGTATGATTATCCTGACAGAGTAAAAAAAGAGTGTTTCCCATCCAAATATCCTTTCCAAGAACTTGAAAACATTATAATGTCGCCACATGTGGCAACCTTTTCGAAGGAAGACGTATGGATTTATTTCGATGATATTATGGAACAGTTAAAGAATTACATAAGAAAACAAGAGGAAAAGAAATAATTTGCAAACACTGCCTCTGCTATACTATAATTCAGATACGCCGTTGTTTACACTCTTATATAAAAGAGCCCAAAGCGTAAATATATTAATTTTCAAGGAGTAACAATGATATTAATGATAGACAATTATGATTCTTTTACCTATAATCTAGTTCAATATCTTTCACAGTTAGGCGAGGAGGTT
This sequence comes from uncultured Ilyobacter sp., assembly GCF_963663625.1. NCBI lineage: Bacteria > Fusobacteriati > Fusobacteriota > Fusobacteriia > Fusobacteriales > Fusobacteriaceae > Ilyobacter > uncultured Ilyobacter sp. The sequence goes on from NZ_OY760437.1 coordinate 1,404,551, forward strand.
GTGGTAAAAAGAAATGATGAGATAACATCAGAAGAGATAGAAAAACTTTCTCCGAATATGATAGTAATATCTCCGGGTCCATGTACTCCAGACGATGCCGGAATAAGCCTAGAGGTTATAGAAAACTTCAAGGGCAAAATCCCTATCCTTGGAATATGCTTAGGCCACCAGTCCATAGCCCAGGCATTCGGGGCCAAAATCATAAAGGCATCAGAGCCTGTCCACGGAAAGGTTCACGAAATAACTCACAATAACAAAGGAGTTTTTAAAAACCTAAATAATCCTCTCAAAGTTACAAGATACCACTCCCTCATTGTAGAGAGAGAGAGTATACCAAAGTGTCTTGAAATAACCGCCTATGGACCCAAAGGGGAGATCATGGGGTTAAAACACAGAAGCTGCCTTATAGAGGGAGTACAGTTTCATCCAGAGGCCATCCTTACAGAGCAGGGGTTAGAACTACTTTATAACTTTTTGAAAGAGTCCAATGGATACAAGGGGGAAACATGCTGATAAAGGAAATTACCACCGACCTTGATACAGGAAATCTTTTTAAAAAATTTAAAGATGACAGATATCCAATTATTTTGGAAAGCCAGAAGGATCCAGAAAAATTAGGAAGGTACAGTTTTATGATGTCCGATCCCTTTATGGTGATAAAATCAAAGGGAAAAAGCATAGAAATCACTGAAGAAAACACAAAAAAAAATATAGAGGGAGATCCCTTCCATGCTCTTCAAGACCTTCTAGATCGGTACAAAACAGATGAAAAATCTGACATCACTTTTACCGGAGGGGCTGCAGGCTATCTGTCGTATGACCTCTGTCACCACATAGAGTCTCTTCCGAAAACTGTGACAGATGACATCCATATTCCAGACCTTTTCCTGGGTTTTTACGATGGCATCCTAGCAGTAGATCACTTGGAAAATAAAAAATACCTTATAGCCCATGGATTCAAAGAGGACGCTAATGAGATAATAAAAAAATTAAAAGTTAAAATAGAAAAAAAGATAAATTTACATAGGGATAAAACAGATGAAAAAGAACCGGTATTCCAGAGCAACATGGGTAAAGATTTCTATCTAAACTCTATCCAAAAAGTTAAGGACTACATCTATTCTGGTGATATCTATCAAATTAACTTTACCCAGAGATTCCAGTGTAAGCTAAATAAGTCCCCCTATACCCTCTATGAGAGACTGAGGTCTACAAACCCAGCTCCCTTTGCTAGCTACATGAATTTCGGAGAGGGAGAAATTGTCTGCTGCTCCCCTGAAAGATTCATCCAGGTGAGAGACGGTATGATAGAGACCCGTCCTATAAAAGGAACCATCAAAAGGGGTAGCACTCCCGAAGAGGATGCGAAAAACAGAAAAATTCTTGAAGCAAGTGAGAAGGATAGGTCGGAGCTTCTAATGATAGTTGACCTCGAAAGAAATGATATAGGAAGAATCTCGGAAACTGGAAGTGTAAAAGTTACGGAACTTTTTAATATAGAGGAATATGCCACTCTATTTCAGCAGGTCGCTACCATAACTGGAAAGCTAAAAAAAGATATCTCTACCACAGACATACTTAAGGCAACCTTTCCAGGCGGTTCTATAACTGGAGCACCAAAAATAAGGGCCATGGAGATAATCGACGAACTAGAACCCACTTCTAGAAACATCTACACCGGTTCCATCGGTTATATAGCCTTTGACGGAAGCATTGACCTAAATATAGTTATTCGTACGATACTTTGTAAAGAAAACGCAGGATACTTTCAGGTCGGTGGAGGTATTGTCTGGGATTCAGATGCCGAAAGTGAATATCAGGAAAGTCTCCTGAAAGGCAAAGCACTTAAAGAGGCTCTTATGTGGAGGGGATAGAGTGAATTATTGGAATGGAAAATATACTGAGACTCCCTTCTCAGAGGGAGAGCTATATGGAACCGGTCTATTTGAGACCATCTGCATAGTAAATAAAAAAGCAAAATATCTCTTAGAACACTATGAAAGGCTTTATTGCGGTGGAAAATCTTTGGATATTTCTTTTGAAATGTCTTATGAGAATTTTGAAAAAATTATATATGATTATATAACAAGGTCTGAACTAAATGATTTCGCCCTGAGATTTACGATCTTAAAAAGAGGAGCAGGTTATGATATCCTGATAAATAGTCGAAAAACAACCTATACTAGGGAGTTATATGAGAGAGGATTCTCTCTCAAGACTTCCCCTTTGAGAAAAAATCCCACTTCTCCTCTGACCTATACAAAGAGCACATGCTATGCTGATAATCTCATCTCCCTAAAGAATGCAAAATCTTTAGGTTTTGATGAAGCTCTTCATCTTAACTTTGAAGATGAAGTATGCGAAGGGGCAATAAGTAATATTTTTTTCATAAAGGACGGAATAATAAAAACCCCAGCTGTAGAGTGCGGGCTCTTGCCTGGCATCATGAGAAAAAAAGTTATTCAAAAGTTGAAGGAAAAAAACATACCTTTTCAAGAGGGACACTACTCTCTTTCTGAGTTTATAGAGGCTGACGAAGTTTTCATTACAAACTCTCTAATGCATGTAATGTGGGTCAATGCAATAGATGACAAGAACTATTTTAAAAGAAAAAATACAGATATCATAGCAAGTTTTTTTATTGAGAATAAGGGGCGAGATTGATTCATTCCCCGCCTCTTATCTTATAAGTTCCAAATTGTTTGAACCTTTCTTCAAACTTTTCTCAAGCAAAGTTTTGTCACTGGAATTTAAAAATTCGACAACATCCTGAGTGATGTCATCTCCCCCGTAAAAAGACACTTCTTTGTCTATAACCATATCATATCCCTTCTCTTTTCCAACTATGATAGCTGCGATGGTTATATCCCTCCTTAAAATACCTTGATATTCTGTATGAAGATGTTTCAAATAATTTTCCATTTCACCATATTTTTTATCAAGCTCTTCATGTTTTGATGCAATTTCACTTTTCTCTTCCAAAGAGATATCAATAGCTCTTTCTAGCTGCTCTTTCTCTTTTTTTAAAATTCTCATTCTTTCATCATAAATAGTATATTGGTATTTTTTCTCCCTCTCCATGAGGTCATTTTCAAAATCAACCTTTTTTTTATATTGGGCCAACACTATTCTAGGATCCATAACTGCAATACTTTGAGAAAATACATTCACATTTATTAAAAATATAAAAATATAAAAAAATGAAAAATATAACTTCATAAAAAAATCACACCCCTTTAATAGAACCTCTCACATTAGACTGAATATTCATTAAAAAGTCAATATAAAAATACAAAAGAGCGGAATTAACCGCCCTGCATGTAAAGTTGATATTTATTATCTATTTTTTAGATGCAGCTTTTCTAGCATTTCTTCTTTCCCATAGATCAGCACCTTCTATCCCAAGTTTTTCAGGATGAAACTCAGGATTTTTTATCCCTTGAGAAATTTGATCTTCATAGTCCTTTAGGCATATCAAAGCTGGTTTACGGAGAAGTATTATGGCTATAATATTTATCCACGCCATCATTCCTACTCCAATATCTCCTATAGCCCATGCAAGACTAGCAGTTTTAACTGCACCAAAGTAAGTTGCAATCAAAAATACCACCCTAAATATAGTTATATACTTTGTATCCCCTTCTTTTTCTATGTAGGCTACATTTGTTTCACCTATATAGTAATAGGCCATTATTGTTGTAAAGGCAAAGAAGAATAAAGCCACAGCTACGAACATATTTCCTATCCCTGGAAACACACTGTCTACAGCAGCCATTGTATACGCTGGTCCTATTTCTGCTCCGGCAAGATTCTCTATCAAAAAGCCTCCAGCTGGATTGTAAGTGTTATAATTCCCTGTGATCAGTATCATGAATCCTGTAGCAGAACACACAAATAAAGTATCAATGTATACTGAAAAGGCCTGTACAAGACCTTGCTGAGCTGGATGAGAGACTTCTGCTGCTGCTGCCGCATGAGGCCCTGTTCCCTGACCTGCTTCATTTGAGTAAATACCTCTTTTTACACCCCAAGATATTGCCATTCCCAGTATCCCTCCAAAAATTTGGTTGGCACCAAAGGCAGAAGTTACAATAAGTACAAATACCCTAGGAATTTCTGTTATATTCATGATTAAAATAATTACCGCCATTATAATATACGCTATGGCCATAAAAGGTACTATTATTTCTGCAACTTTTCCTATTCTTTTTACTCCACCGAATACGATAATAGCTAAAAGGGCAACTATAAAAAACCCTGTTACCATAGATGATATTCCAAAAGCTCCCTCAAATCCTGAAGCTATACTATTAGATTGTACTCCCGGGAGAAAAACTCCAGCTCCCATTATAGTGGCTATAGAAAATAAAACTGCATACCATTTTATTCCAAGACCTTTTTCTATATAATAAGATGGCCCCCCTCTATACTCTCCGTCCTTTTCCACCTTATATATCTGTCCTAGTGCAGATTCCACAAATGCAGATGAAGCCCCTAAAAAGGCGATTGCCCACATCCAAAACAGCGCACCAGGTCCTCCTAAAGCAATAGCTGTGGCAACTCCTGCTATATTACCCGTTCCTACTCTACCTGAAATAGATATCGCAAGGGCCTGAAATGATGATATCCCCTTCTCTGAAGAAGCCCCTTTAAACATGAGTTTTATCATCTCTTTTATATGTCTTACCTGCAAAAATCTTGTGACAATGGAGAAATAAACTCCTATACCCAAGCAGAGATATACTAGTGCATTACTCCAAATTACCCCATTTAAAAAATCTACAAAATCTCTTAAATTCATTAAAATCCCCTCCCTTTTCAATAATTATCTATCTCTTACAATATATAAATTACTACATTTTTCTTGAAAATTCTATTTTTATTATTAAAAACTGTTAAAATAAAAATTTAATTTGTATACAATTTTTGTCTTATTACAATTTTATCTCTATTCGGACCAGAAAAAATATAGGCTTTTTAATTAAATTTTATTTGAATTTACCAATATATATTGTAAAATTATAAGAAGGGATTTTTTATTAAAAAATATTTTGACCGAATTCAGTACCAATCCTGAAAGAATAGGGAGGTTATGCAATGATAAGAAATGTAGTTTTTGATTTAGGACAGGTACTTTTCAGATTTACACCAAAGCACTATTTAGAAAAAGAATTTAGCTCTGAGAAAATAGATTTAATATACAAAGAAGTTTTCAGAGATAAGGAGTGGGAGGACCTCAGCAGAGGATTAATTAATTCTGAGGAAGCGGCGAGAAGAATCGCTTCAAGGTCCTCAGTTCCTTATGGGGAAGCAAAAAAAATATTAGATGACAGAAAGAGCTTTATTACTCCTATAGATGATAATCTAAAAATTTTGGAAAAACTAGGCAGCAACGGATACAAAATATTTCTTTTAGCCGACTTTCATGAGGATATTTTAAACGAATATCTAAATGAAATTCCTATGCTTCAGCAGGTCTACGGAAAAGTAATTTCTTCTGAGATAAACATATTAAAATCAGAAAAAGAGATGTACAATTATTTTTTAAAAAAATATCAGCTTATTCCAAAAGAAACACTTCTCATAGACGACTCAAAACACAATATCACCAATGCAACATATTTTGGTATAAAGGGAATTGTATTAAAAAAACCCGAAGACCTATCTGTTGAACTAGAAAAATTGGAAATACTCTAATTAAGATTTTATAGAAAAAAATAAAAAATCCGGCTTGATATTCAAGCCGGATTTTTTTACTTTTTCATCTCTTTTATTATGTCTACAACTGTACCATCTCTGTATTCCACAACTGCCACTATTTTACCACCAGATTCTATATCTTTTGGTTTCCCTGTCATAGACTCGGCAATCTCTTGTAGTTCCTCTATAGTTTTGATCGGTAGTTTAGAATCTTTAAATTTTTCAATCAAGTCTGTCCTTTTAGGGTTTATCGCTATCCCTTTTTCAGTTACAAGAACATCTACCGTTTCTCCAGGAGTTGTTATTGTAGTAACTTTATCCTTTATTACAGAAATTCTTGAATTTACTAGTTGAGAAACTATAATGGAAAGTTTCGATCCCGCAGAAGTGTCACTGTGCCCTCCAGAACCTCCCATGATTTTTCCGTCTGAAGTTGTAGTTACATTCACATTGAAATTAGTATCCATCTCTGTGGCTCCTAATATAACTACATCCAATTTATTAACAACTGCTCCCTTATTATCAGCGTTTGCATACATAGAAGCAGACATGGTTATGTGATCTGGGTTTTCCTTAGCAGATTTAATAGCCTCAAGGTCAAAACACTGGACGTCAAAAAGTGATTTGAAAAGACCATCCTTGTACATATCGACTATATAACCAGTAATACCCCCAGAAGCAAAACTACCACATATCTTATCTTTTTTCATCTGCTCTCTCACTTCAGCAGCTACCGCAAGCGAGGTCCCACCTGCACCAGTTTGAAAACTCATGCCATTTTTAAAATATCCAGATTCTTTTATGAACTTAGAAGTAAGTGAAGCTATTTTAAGCCCTATGGGATTTTTGGTAATCTGAGTAGTTCCAGATACGATTCCATTTGGATCTCCGATTGCATCTACGACTACAACGTAATCTATTAATGTTTGGTCTATTTCAAATCTAGGATTTGGATACTCTACAAGGTTATCTGTTATAGCTACTGTTATATCTGCACAATGAGCATCAGAATGAGCGTATCCCAAAGCTCCGCAAGCAGATTTTCCGTCCACACCATTTATATTTCCATACTCATCTGAAGTTGGAGCTGCTATAAAAGCAAAATCAACATTTAGATCACCAGACTCCATAAGTCTTGCTCTTCCCCCGTGTGTGTGCATTACAGCAGGTTTAGCTAATTTTCCAGATGATATAGCTTCAGCTACAGGACCAGATATATAGGCTGCATATATCTGTGTTATTACACCATTTTCTATATATTTTACAATCTCTTTATGACATGGAAATATAGAACTTGCCGCAATGGTTATATCTTTATAACCTCTTTTGGCGATTTCATCCATAACCATGTTAAGAATAAAATCTCCATTTCTCAGGTGATGGTGAAAAGATAAAACCATGCCATCTTTAAGTGGAAGTTGATCCATAAGAGACTTTAAACCTCTATACAACTTTTCGTCGCCTGGCAATACATTTTTAAATTTAAAAGCTCTTTTTAATTTTTCACCCTTACCGGCCAGATAACCATTGTAATGTTTTACCTCACCATAACCTTCTATATAATCAGGAATTTCTCTTCCCAAAATATTTCTCATATTAAAGCACCCCACATATATATATAATTATGTCTTATTAATTATTTTATAAGACCTATAAGTCTTGCTACGTCAAGAGTCTGCTTAGCTCTGTTTATTACAGGCAGATCGACCATTTTACCGTCTAAAGAAAATACCCCTAGCCCCTCTTTTTCCGCTTCATCTTGTGCATACATAACTCTAAGTGCATAATTTATATCTGCCTCACTCGGAGAATATACTTCATGAATGGTGTCTATCTGTCTTGGGTTTATTGCAAGCTTACCACTGAAACCAAGCCCTTTTGCTTTTTCTGTGTCCGCTCTTAACCCATCATAATCATTTGTATCAGTGAAAGGAGTATCTATGGCATCTATTTTTAGTGCCTTACAAGCATTTACAACCTTAGTTCTGGCATAAAGAATCTCTTCTGAGCTTTTTGTTCTCTTTACTGCAAGATCTGCTGCAAGGTCTTCTCCTCCTAAAAGGACAGCCTCTATTCTTGAACTTGTTTTTAAAGTTTCATAGACTGTTTCCACTCCATAAGTAGTTTCTACAAGACAGTGAATTTTTATACTCCCCTTTTCTAGCCCCTCTTCCTCTTCTATCTTTGAAAGCTTTTCATCCATAATTTTCACATCTTCTGGAACAGCTTTTGGAAGTAAGATAGCATCTGGTCTTAGCCTAGCTATTACGTCTATATCTTCCTCTGCAAAAGGAGTAGAAAGAGGATTTATTCTAACAACTACTTCTACTGAGGAATAGTCATTAACCTTGAGAGCCTCCCTTACCAGTATTCTCGCTGCATCTTTTTCTGTGAGAGCCACTGCATCTTCCAAATCAAGGATTATTGCATCTGCTCCAAAATCAACAGCAGTTTGAAGCATCCCAGGGTTGTTTCCAGGCATGAATAACATACTTCTTCTAAGTTTCAATTTCAACACCTCTCAAATCATAATTTACAATTTAAACACAAAATTTTATCAAATGTAAAAACTGCTTGTTCTATAAACTTTTGTCCGTTTACAATATAAGTTTTTATAATCCTCTTGTGACAGCAGCTTCTATTCTTGATTTAATCGTATAGTCAAGAGCTCCCTTATCTTGAGCCTTTACTATTACTGAAGTTATTCCCATCTCTTGAAGTTTTTCACTTATTACTCTTCTTATATCCTCTCCAAATTGCTTTTCTACAATACTTTCTAAATCAATATGAATGCCGCTCTCACTAGGCATAAGCATTACATAAATATCATTAGATTCTAAAGTCCCGGCTTTAGAAGGTTTGTTTATAGTCATATCCTCACCTCTTAAATCTATTTAGTTAAAGTCAACAGACCTCACTTTAATGCAGAAATATAAATTTTTCAAATTATTCCTGATTTATTTTTTATTAAAATAATAAATTAAAGGAAATTATTAAATAAGTATTATTAAAGGAATTATATAATGGAAAAAAGTAGTCCTAGGACTACTTTTCCCAAACAAACCAGATTATTTTCTTCTGTTTACAAGTGCCATTACTCTGTTCATCTCGTTGTTTACGATCATGAATCCTTCGTCAACACCCATTCCAGGTTTAGCAAGTACTTGAAGAGCTCCGCAAGCCATAGCTATGTTAGTAGTTACTTCAGCAGATCTGTTTGTTTCGTTACAAGTTCCTCCAGAATAAGAACCTATTCCTTTTTCATTACAGTAAAGGATAGCTTCTGCAATGTTGTTTACTCCTCCAAGGTCAGGAGTTTTGATTTGAACTACGTGTCCAGCTTTATTGTCAGCGAATAATTTAATATCCTCTAACGTGTTACACCATTCGTCTGCAACTAGTTCAATTTCAATTCCTCTAGCATCTACTTCTGCAGTTAGAGCTGCAAGTGCTTCGATTTGCTTATCTCTATCTTCTACGTCCATAGGCCCTTCTATTCTTAGTTTAAACGGTTTTGCAGCTTCTACTAATGTAGCTAGATAGTCAGCCTGCGCTTTTATATCTTGATTAAATGCCATTCCTATAGTTCCATATACATCGATGTGGAATATTGGCGCATAGTCTTCAGAAGTTCTAAGAGCAATAACTCTGTTTCTTAGCCATTCTACATATTCTTTAAGGATTGATCCGTCATTTCCTAATTTAGTTTCAACGTGGTTGATAAGTGCATGAGGCATTACATCTGCACCTTTGATGATCATTTTGTCAGCATTGTTCATTCTGTCGTCACCAGATTGAGTGAATATAGGTCTTCTAGTAACTTCTAGACCAGTATTGTACTCTTCTTTGATGATTTCAGCCATAGTAACTTTTTTAGCTTTTGCAACAGCATCAAGGATAGCTTGAGATACTCCGTATCTGATAGCTGTATGAAGTCTTTTACCGTCTATTGTCATAGCATCAAATTCTTCAGCAAGAGCTCTGAAGCTGTTTAACTCTCTTCCTATTAATTTTGGAACGATATCTTTTTCTATAACTGGAATAAAATCTTTAGCTAGGAATAATGGATCTCTTCCCCCTGCACCAGAGTATTGTACCGCAGCACAGTCTCCGTATGCTACTTGACCGTCTTCAAGAACGATCATTACAGATATGGCTTCTCCTGCCTGTCTTATTGAAGTAAATCCTGCAGTTTTAGTTTCTCCTACATAAGTAAACCCGTCATGTCCTGCTCCAGCTTTGATAGCTCTTTGGTCATCAAAATAAAAACCAGTTCTTCCTTCTGAACAAACTACGTCTATAATTTTCAATTTAATCCTCCTAAGATTCAATTTATTTCTCAATAGATTTCAGATTTATGGGAGCCTTTTCGGGCTCCCTAAAATAACTTTAGTATACTTTAATTATTTCTTCTCAGGTCTTCCGATTAGTTTTCCTTTTCCTACAGCGAATATATCATCTATAGTCATTTGGAATCCAACTTCTCTTCCCTCAGATGCTGCTCTTTCTTCTAGTGCTTTTCTGTTGAAGTCAATAATATCTTGTGAGAAAGGAATATTTCCTACTTCTAAGTATCTTATTCTTCCTTGGTTGTCTCTTGCTGGAAGTATTTTTCCGGCATTGAAGATTGATGGAGCAAATGGAATATCCATAACTCCTTGCTCAAAGGCTTTAACTGTACCAACAGCTAAGTCTCCATTTCCAAGCTCAGAAACTTTATCTAGTATAGCTTTAACTTCTCTTTTGATTAGAGCCATCTCAGCGTCTAGTGCTTCAGACTGAGGAAGTTTTTGACCTTCTAACAGGTTAAGAACCATTTTAGTAGCCTTGATCCCTTCAGCATTTGCTTCTTTTGTAGGTATTCCTATTGCTTCGTGTGGAGTTTTAACTATTACTTTTGTAGCTCCAGCAAGAGCTGCAGAAACAGATGCATTTGAGATAACTCCGAATGCTTTTGCCTCATCTTCAGGGAATCCTCCCATCCATTGGTGGAATACTGTAGTTATAACCATGTTCTCATATCCCATTGCTGCACAGTACTCTTCAGCTTGTGATTGAAGGGATCTTATAGCAGCAACGTCTTGAACTAGGTTTCCACATTGTCCGTAACCAAGAGTTATGTTTTTAACTCCTTGCTCAGCAGCAAGTAAACACTCAAGAATTTGAACAGCGTTTGACATACTTGGCGGAACAAGAGTTCCAGTTAATGGACCAAATGGCTCTCTGTTGATTGATACTCCTTGCTCTTCGTACCATCCAACTAGTCTGTCACAGTATTGCCAGTCGATAATTGTTTTCTCAAGAGAAACTGATTTTGCGTAAGGAATGTTGTAAGAGATTCCTCCACCCTCATTTGAAGTAAATCCAGCAGCGATCATTATTTCAGAAAGTAATCTTGCATCTGGAGTTCCGTGTCTTAATTGTAATGGCAGATTTACAGCTTCAACTACTTGTCTACAACCTGCTACTCCGTGGTTTACACCTGGGAATCCGTTAAGTAGAGATCTTCCAGCTATTTTAGATTCATTTATTCCTTTTTCACAATTCTCATACTTGTTTTGTCTAGTATAAGCATCTATTGTAGAAGGAAGAAGGTCTGCTCCACCTTCTTTATCTAGAAAGTTAAGAAGCTCGATATGTTCGTCTATAAGAGCAACTCCTGCTCTAGGTTGTGCTAAAGTGATCCCTTTTGCTTTTGCATCCATTAATTTTTTTGCAAAGTTTTTGTGGTCAGGTAATGCTTTATGGTAAGCCACTGCCTCTTCAAGATTAACATCTTTACCAGTTGGCCATTGTCTTAGTACTTCTTCTCTTACTCTCATGAACTCCTCTTCAGTCCATTTTTTAAAACTTAACTTCATTATGTTTTCCTCCTCAATTTAAACTTCTAATAGATATTTTTTCATAATCCTTACTGCGATATCTGGCATATCTTGTGCCAACAATCCCATAGACGAAAGTATGTAGGTTTTGTCCACTAAGAACCTAGGGTTTCTAGGTCTCAGATGGACAGGCTCATTGGCATCAAAATTTCCAGCTTTAAGTATTCCCGCAGGATTACCACTGTGAACGATGACTCCCCCTGTCCCTATTACATAAGGTGCATCCATAAGATCTTTGCCTTGTTGCTGGTACATTGTACCCATAGGGGTATAAATGCACTCTAGAACCCCACAATGCCTCTTCATGGCAAGCTCAGTGGCCGCTTTTGCCATGGCTTCATCAAATTCAAGCTCCTTTTTCTCGTAAGGAACCATTTTTATATTGTCGTGTCTGAAATTACATCTGTCTTTTACGTCAATTTCTCTTTCAGTATCACCTAAATATTCTCTTATCTTTTTAGTCCCTGCCGCTTCAAGTAGTGATAGTGCCGAGTATCTCATCCCAAGATCTCCCTCAACAGTTCTTTTTGAATAAGGATCCTGCAGACCTTTCATTATAACTCCAACCTTAGTCGGCTCCCCTCTTCCTATAGAGTGTATATCTGTGGTAGCACCACCGATATCCACTATTATGAGGTCACCAATCCCAGATTCTTCGTCAGTTCCATCTGCAAGTACTTCTGCTGCTTTCAAAACTGCTGCAGGAGTAGGCATAACAACATGCCCTACTAGATCTTCTGCACTTTTAAGACCTTTTGCTTCTACAATTTTGTCCATAAATACTTGTCTTATTTCTTCTCTAGTTGGTTCAACATTAAGCTTTCTTAATTGTGGTAGAACATTTTCAGCTAATCTGTATTCAATACCTGCTTCTTTGAATATTGGTTCAATTTCGTCTACGGCTGATTTATTTCCAGCTACGATAACCGGCACCTTTATTTTAAATTCTGCTATTAGCTTTGCATTATGAATTATACACTCTTTGTTTCCACCATCTGTTCCACCTGCTAGTAGGATTATATCTGCACCTGAATTTTTTATTTCTTCCATCTCACGATGGCTGAGTTCATAAGAGTAACTATTCATCACTCTAGCTCCAGCTCCTAAAGCTGCTTTCTTAGCTGCTTCAACTGTTAGGTCAGGCACCAGTCCAATGGTAAACATTTTAAGTCCACCTGCTGCTGATGAACAGGCTGTTTTTTTGACAAATTCTACTTCGTCAAAATTTACTTTTTTATTTATTTCTGACTTCAATTGTTCAAAGGCTTTGTTATATCCTATCATAATATCACTTTCTATTGTTGTGATATCCTTGGCTGTAGCTATAATTTCTTCTTTATCTATATCTATAGCTGTAAGCTTAGTATAGGTGCTTCCAAAATCTATAGTAAGATATACTCTCATAAAAAATCATCTCTTTTCTATATTTTTTCAAACTAAACTATACTATCAACGTGCAATAGATTTATATTATGCGATTCCTAAATCTTTTTTAAGGTCTATAGCTGTTAATTCAATAGGCGTTCCTGGTTTGTATACTCTGTTGTATCCCATTTCTTTAAATCTTTTTTCTACTTCTTCCCAAACCTGTTTACCAACTACGATGTTTCCTCCAACGTAAAGTAGGATATCTTTTAGTCCAGCTTCTTCACATTTCTCTCTTAACCCTTGGCAGTCAAGCTCTCCATGTCCGTATAAAGACGATACGATGATTGCGTCAGCTCCAGTTTCTACTGCTGCATTGATGAAATCTTCTTGTGGAGATAATACTCCAATGTTTACAACCTCAAATCCTTGCTCATTAAGTACGTGGTCAATAATTTTGTTTCCTACGGCATGACAGTCAGATCCTATTACTCCGATTACAACTTTCTTTCCATTTTTTTTCATAACTTCGATTGCCTCCCTGTTTTATAAAAGAACTTTTTGTTTGGTATGTTAATTTTTTTATGTCTCTCTATACACAGAGTATACTCTTTTTTTTATATATTGCAACAACTATTTATTTTTTATATGGAAACTATTAGGCATTTCTATTAGGTATATTTAGGAGACCTTTATGATGTTTTGAGGGTATGCTTGTAGCTTTAATCATTCTTTCAGTGAATAACACAACTCGTTTTAACTTATAATTTTTTATCATCTTTAATCTTTTTTAATCTAAAATTCCTTTTAACAATGTATATATATTATATATTGTTGATTTCACTCCAAGTAAAATGTTTTCTTAAATTTTTTCTTTGACAAGCTTATAAACTCTATTTTTATTAATATTTTTTAAGTTTTTATAAAATTTAAAATTTAGATTCCATCTCACAAGTAATTTTCTCACATAGTAATTCCACGAGTCTCGTTTCTATTTTACTATTTAAAAAGGATTTTTTCTTATAACAACGAATTTTCATAATGAGGTGATAGATATGAATAAAGTTGTTCTTTTTTTAATAATTTCTATATTTTCATTTGCTACAGAAAAAGAGGCATATTTTGCAGGAGGGTGCTTTTGGTGCATGGAACCTCCCTTTGAAAAACTACCTGGAGTCGTATCTGTGATCTCTGGTTATTCAGGAGGTCATATTGAGAATCCATCCTATAAGGAAGTTTCATCAGGTAAAACAGGGCATCGTGAGACCGTAAAAATATCCTATGAGGATTCTATTATCAGTTATCCTGAACTTTTAGAGGTGTTTTGGAGACAGATTGATCCTACTGACCCAGGAGGACAGTTCGTAGACAGAGGTTTTCAATATTCATCTGCTGTCTACTATGTTAATGAAAAACAAAAATCCCAGGCACTTGAATCACTTAGATCCCTTGAAAATTCAAAAAAATTTGAAAAAAAAATTGTAACTGAGATTGTAGAGTTTAAAAATTTTTACCCTGCCGAAGAATATCATCAAGATTATTATAAAAAAAATAAGCTCCGTTATAAATACTACAGATATCATTCTGGAAGAGACCGCTTCCTAAATTCGATTTGGCAGTAGAGATTGTTACTGTTTGAGTTTTATATGAACTTAAAGTAAGAGCTAACCCTAGAAGCTTGACAATTGGTTCTACAAATGATAATATCCGTTATGCATTTATTCTATTTATAACAAATTTGTAAGATCAAAATCAGATTAATCTGATACAATATATAATTTTTTTACTAGGGAGGGCTTATGAAAAAAGGAAAGTTAAACTTAGGGGTTGCCATTTTAATTGCCATGTTATTAGGTATTGTTACTGGTACCGTTTTAAAAGAAGAAGCAGTTATGTTTGCACCTTTAGGTAATATTTTTATCCATCTGATTAAAATGATGGTTATTCCACTGGTGACAGTGTCCATTATTTTAGGGGCGTCGTCACTTGGAGAGACAAAGTCGGCTGGGAAAATAGGTGTGGGAACATTTGTTTACTACTTGGGTACTACCGCTGTGGCTGTAACTTTAGGACTCATATTTGGTGGGATATTCAAACCTGGTCTGGGTCTTCAGGAAGGAAGTCTTCCTGAACAGTTCTTAGATAAAACTGGGGATCTTGCAGCCAGAGGTGAAATTGCAGGATTCTGGGATACCATTCTTGGGATCATACCTACAAATCCTCTAGAAGGTTTAGTAAATGGAAATATTTTACAGATTTTATTTTTTAGTTTATTTTTAGGTATAGCTCTTTCAAAACTTACAAAGGAAAAGAGAAAACCTGTTTTAAATGTTCTTGAAGGTCTAAATGAAGCTATGATATGGATGATCTTAAAAGTAATGATTTTAGCTCCAATAGGAGTTTTCGGACTTATGGCTGACGCTGTTGGAACATTTGGTTACGACATCTTAGCCTTGGTAATTAAACTACTTATTGTTTATACTGTGGCTCTTGCATTACAGACATTCGGTATTTATCCTTTACTCGTTAAGTTTTTATCCAAAACACCTCCTTTAAAATTCATTAGGAAAATCTCAAAGGCTCAGATAGTTGCTCTTTCAACAGCATCATCAATGGCAACTCTTCCAGTAACTTTTGAAGTTTGTGAAGAGGAACTAGGTGTTTCAAATGAAACAACTTCATTTGTGCTTCCTCTGGGGGCAACTATAAACATGGATGGAAATGCAATATATTATGCACTTTGTGCTATGTTCTTTGCACAAATGTATGGGATCGAGCTTGGAATGACTCAGTATGTAGCAATAATCATAACTGCCACAATAGGATCTATAGGTCAGGCTGGTGTACCAGGACCTTCTCTTCTAGTGGTCGCTGTCCTCCTAGCTGCAGGTCTTCCTGTACAAGCCCTTCCGCTACTATTCGGTGTTGACAGAATCTTTGATATGATGAGAACTGCCGTTAACATTACTGGAGATGCATCATGTGCCGTAATTATTCAGAGTATGTTAGACAAAGAGGAACAAAAAATCTAGTCAAGAAATATTCTGTGCAATCAAAAGAGCTGCCCTAAAAGGCAGCTCTTTTATAATCATTTAATATTTTGCTCTGTACTGTGAAGTATTATTTACATCCTCAAAATATAAATAACTTTTTTCAGATTTAAGTTAATTTGTTCTAAATTTTTCAGATATACAATTTCAGATATATAATATAGAAAAGATAATCTTTCAAACTTTTACCAGTTATGATATAAGCCACCACTTTTACCATTCACCATATAATATATCACTTACCCGTATAAAAATATCAAATTTTAATTTAATGCAAATATTTTTTAGGATTATTTCTATTTAGTCTCAATCTAACTCTCATTATTACAGAGTACAGATATATAGCCGCTAATTATTAATCTTTCTTCAACTTTTGCAAATATGCTTTTATTATGAGTAGGGATAATTTTATTTATTCTTTAAATAATAATTATTCAAAATTTGAGGTATAATAGTTTAAAAGGAATATTTAAAAGGGGGTCCCTATGATTTATTCAGCAGAAAGAATCCACCTGAGAAACCCATCTGAAGTGGATGAAATAAAAAAATTTTTAAAAAAATTTCAGCTTGATTTTGAAGAGGATATAGATTACACAGTTGCAATCAGAGAAAATGGGCAAGTCGTTGCCACCTGTTCAAAATCTAAAGATATCCTAAAATGTTTTGCAATTGACTCATCGATGCAGGGAAGCGGGATAACAAACATACTTTTGAAAGCACTTCAAGATAAACTTTTCGAAGAAGGCATTTTTCATTCTTTTATTTTTACAAAACCAATTTACGAAACTATATTTACATCCCTAGGTTATAAAGTTGTTGAAAAAGTTGATAAAGTTATTTTGTTAGAAGGTGGTATGGGGGGAATCGATAAAGAACTAGAAAAAATCTCTTTTGAATTTTCTATAGATTCCCACATACCCAAAACCGCCCTCGTGATGAACTGCAATCCGTTTACTTTAGGTCATAGATATCTTATAGAACAGGCGAGTGAAATCTCTGAAGAGGTATTACTATTTGTTGTAGAAGAAAATAAATCTCTTTTCCCATTCAAAGTTAGATATGATCTGGTAAAAAAAGGGGTTGCCGATTTAAAAAATGTAAAGGTAATTCCAGGAGGAAAATATATAATATCTTCAGCTACTTTCCCTTCATACTTTTTGAGAGAAACCGGAGAGTTTTTAGAAGCCTACACCACATTGGATGCAAAAATATTTGCAAACTATTTTTGCAAAAAATTTAATATTACCCAAAGATTGGTTGGAGAAGAGCCTTACTGTGAAGTCACCAGTGCGTACAATGATGCACTTGCAAAAACCCTTAAAAAATTTGGAATAGGTCTAAAAACTATAAAGCGAAAAGAAGGTGGGGAAGAGACCGGATTTATAAGTGCTTCAAAGGTGAGAGAATCAATAAAAAGAAATAAATCTGTAAATATAGACGAATTGTCAAAACTAATTCCAAAAAGTACACTTGAATTTTTACAGTCAGAAGATGGAAAGGAGATTGTGGAGAAAATCATTTCCTCACATACACCACACTAATGAATAAAAAAACTATTAATCCTATTGACATTTTAAATGCCCGAGAAGAAAGAGTGAGATATCAGAAGATACTATCAGAAAAATACGAACTTCCTTTTATAGCCTTGAGGGCAAACTACCCCGGACTGGATAAAAACAACTCTGTGGCAAATGACATAGCATCTATTATGAATAAAGAGTGTTACAAAATTTTCAAGGGGAAAATAAGGCATACAGAAAGTATAGACTCCTTTGAAGGAATCGTATATATTCTGTTTATAGAAGAAAACCCTGTAACAATAAAAAAATCAGCGGTAGAACTAGAGGAAACCCATTCTTTGGGAAGACTTGTAGATATTGATGTCTACAGACAGGCTTCTGAGAGCATCAGCAGGCTCCAGCTAAATCTTCCAAAAAGAAAATGTTTTATTTGCGAGGAAGATGCTCATGTATGCGTAAGAAGTCGAGCCCATTCATTGAATGTTATTCTTGATTACATTCAGAAGTTTTATGATAATTTCAAAAAAAACTGAGGTGAATAAGTAAATGTATCCAGAAAAAATATACAGATTAGGTGAATTTGCTCTTGAGTCCATGCTAATGGAGGTTGCCTGCTTCCCATCATTTGGGCTTGTATCTCCGGTATCAAAGGGTGCTCACGAAGATATGGATTATTTCACCTTTATAAAAAGTACAGCTTCACTTCAAAAATATATGTTGAAAATAGCCCACAGAGCCTTTTCTCCAGACTCCATAGATGCAATTTTTAGAGACTGTCGGAAATTGGGCATACATGCTGAAAAAGAGATGTTTGAAAAAACTAAGGGGGTCAATACTCACAAAGGAATGATCTTCGTTTTAGGAATAGTAGTCATAGCAGTTGCAAAGGCTCTCTATGAGAAAAAAGATTTTTACACAATTCAGGAATATATACGTACCATGACTAAAGGACTTGTCAGCAGCGAGCTAGAGACCATTGAGAAAAAAAGCGTCCTCACCCACGGTGAAAGAGTTTTTGTAGAATATGGCATAGCTGGAATACGTGGTGAAGTGGAAGCTGGAATCCCTGTTATTTTTGAACATGCACTGCCAGCATATGATAGTATTGATTTCTCAGGTGTAGGAGACAACGAAAGACTTCTTCATACTCTTATAACTATAATGGCTCACTGCGATGATACCACCATACTTCATAGACATGATATTGACACTTTAAGAAAAGTTCAGGATATCTGCAAAGACCTTTTGAAAAAAGGGAGTCTTTTAAACAAAGATATAATTATAGAAATAGACGAGTTAGATAAGAAATTTTCCGAAAAGAGAATTAGTCCCGGTGGTTGCGCAGATCTTTTGGCAGTAACTGTTTTCCTTTCCCTTGTAAAAAAATGTTTTTATAAAACTCTTTAGTTTTCATATTTTAAAATAGATGAGGTTACAGTTTAAACTGTAACCTCATCTATTTTTGAAGCCATAATAAAATCATTGATACTTAGCCCCCCAATTTTGTGTGTAGTAAATCTAACTGAGACTCTTCCCCATCCAAGTTCTATATCAGGATGATGCCCCTCTCCTTCTGCGATTTCACCTATAGTATTAACAAATTTTAGAGCTTCACTAAAATTTTTAAATTTAAAAACTCTTCTGATTGCATCACCACCCTCTATACTCCAATCCTGATCCAAAAGTTTTGACATTTGAGCTATTTCATTTTCTTTCAGAGGTTCTCCTCCTGCCTCACAGGGAACACATTTTTTCTTTCTTAGGTCCATAAAACTTTCCCCTCCTTTCTTCTCTCTACAATCTTATACATAAAGAATTAATTTTTCCCTTAAAAAATAAAAAAAAAGACCGGAATATTTCCGGTCCTTTAAAAAATATAATTTTTAAACTACTTTACAGAATAATCAAGTGACGCAAGTCTCTTGTACTGCTCCCATTTTCTTTTCGCTTCTGCCTGGTTTCTAGCAAAAAGTTCTTTTGCTCTTTCAGGGAATGATTTTGTAAGAGTCGCATATCTCACTTCTCCCATCAAGAACTCTTGGTATTTATCCCAGTTAGGCTCTTTAGAGTCTAATTGAAGTGGATTTTTACCTTCTGCTTCTAAAGCAGGATTGTATCTGATTAGAGGCCAGTATCCGCACTCTGTTGCAAGTTTCATCTCAAGTTGAGATTCTCCCATACCCTTTCTGATTCCATGGTTTACACATGGAGCATAAGCGATTATGATTGATGGTCCATCAAATGCCTCTGCCTCTTGGATAGCTTTCAAGTATTGAGCTTGATTTGCTCCCATAGATACCATTGCAATATAGATATATCCGTAAGACATGAATATTGCAGCCATATCTTTCTTTTGCACTCCTTTACCAGATGCAGCAAATTTAGCAACTGCTCCTGAAGGTGATGCTTTTGAAGCCTGTCCACCTGTATTAGAGTAAACTTCTGTATCAACTACAAGGATATTCACATCTTGACCTGATGCTAATGCATGGTCAATTCCGCTGTATCCGATATCATTTGCCCATCCGTCTCCACCAAATATCCATTGTGATTTTTTAACAATGTAATCTTTAAGTGAAAGTACTTCTGCAGCTCCATCAAAGTCTTTTCCTTTGATTAATGGAAGTAACTTAGTTCTGATTTCAGCTGTTTTAGCACCATTTTTTCTGTTTTCGATCCACTCTTTGTAAAGTTCTGCAACTTCTGCAGGAGCTTTATCCATAGTTCTTTCCATTACTGCTTGAAGTCTGTCTCTTAGAGCTTCTACTCCTACGTGCATTCCGAATCCAAATTCAGCATTGTCCTCGAATAGTGATGATGCCCAAGCTGGTCCCTCACCCTTTGCATTTTTAGTATATGGAGTAGATGGTGCTGATCCTCCATAGATCGAAGAACATCCAGTCGCATTTGCTACCATCATTCTGTCTCCGAAAAGTTGAGTTATTGCTTTGATGTATGGAGTTTCTCCACATCCAGCACATGCTCCGTGGAATTCAAATAACGGCTGTGCAAACTGAGATCCTTTAACATTTGTTTTTGCCATTAAGTCATCTTTATAAGTAACTTGGTTGAATAGGTAGTTTGCATTTTCAGGTTCTCCTGCAGCTACTTCATCACCGATAGGGTTCATTACAAGAGCTTTTCCTTTTGGTGCAGGACAAACATTAGCACATGATCCACATCCTGTACAATCAAGAGTAGAAACTTGGATCTTGTATTGAAGACCTTCTAACCCTTTTCCTATTGGTTTGATAGTTGTAAGACCTTCAGGTGCATTAGCCATCTCTTCTTCGTTGATTAAAAATGGTCTGATTACTGCATGAGGACATACATAAGCACACTGGTTACATTGGATACAGTTCTCAGAAACCCAGTGAGGTACATTTACGGCGATTGCTCTCTTTTCATAAGCTGTCGTACCGTTTTCAAAAGTACCATCTTCGTATCCGTTGAATGCTGATACTGGAAGGTCGTTTCCTTTTATCGCGTTTATTGGGTCACAGATTTTAGTTACGAATTCTGGCTTCACTCCGCATGAACAGTCTCTAGATCCACAGCAGTCTGAAGTATCTTCGTCTGCAAGATTAGCCCAAGCTGGATCTACAGGAATCTCTACTAACTCTCCTGCTCCTCTATCGATAGCTGCATAGTTCATTTCTACTATATCTTGACCTTTTTTCTCATATGATTTCTTAGCATATTCTTTCATGTAAGTTTGAGCTTCTTCAAATGGAATTACATCTGCAAGTTTAAAGAAAGCTGATTGCATGATTGTATTTGTTCTGTTTCCAAGACCGATCTCTTCTGCAAGTTTAGTAGCGTTTATAGTATAGAATTTAGCCTGCTTCTTAGCCAAAGCCTTTTTGATTGAATTTGGAAGATTTTCTACAGTCTCATCCTTATCCCAGATACAGTTTAGTAGGAAAGTTCCGCCTTTTTTAAGACCTGATACCATATCGTACTGTGCAAGATATGAAGGTACAGAACATGCTACAAAACTAGGTGAAGAAACTAAATAAGTTGATCTGATTGGAGATTTACCGAATCTTAAGTGTGATCTAGTTACTCCTCCAGATTTTTTAGAGTCATATGCAAAGTAACCTTGTGCATAAAGCTCTGTTTTATCTCCAATAATTTTGATAGAGTTTTTGTTTGCCCCTACTGTACCGTCTGATCCTAGACCGAAGAATAGACAACCTTTTACATCTTCAGATCCCACAAATACAGGTTCTCCTACTTCTAATGAAAGGTTTGTAACGTCATCTACAATACCAACTGTAAATGGTGATTTAGGACTTTCTGCTTTTAAGTTATCAAATACTGCGATCATCTGAGCAGGAGTAGTATCTTTAGAAGATAGTCCATATCTTCCTCCGATAATTTCTGGTGCATCTGCTTGACCGTAGAATAAATTTCTTACGTCAAGGTATAGAGGCTCTCCCATTGCTCCAGGCTCTTTTGTTCTGTCAAGAACAGCAATTTTCTTTACAGTTTTAGGAAGTACATTCATGAAGTACTCTGCAGAGAATGGTCTGTATAGATGTACAGTTAAAAGTCCCACTTTTTCTCCTTGAGCAGTTAGATAGTCTACAGTCTCTCTCAGACACTCTGTAACTGATCCCATAGCAACTATTATATTAGTTGCATCTTCAGCACCATAGTAGGTAAATGGTTTGTAGTCTCTTCCAGTTACTTTTGAGATCTCTTCCATATATTCTGCTACTGCTTTAGGAACTGCATCATAGAATTTATTTTGAGCTTCTCTAGTTTGGAAATATATATCATCGTTTTGAGCCGTTCCTCTTGTTACCGGGTGATGTGGATTTATTGCTCTATCTCTGAATTCTTGAACTGCTTTTTTATCTAATAATCTATCATATACTTCATAGTCCATTACTTCAACTTTTTGAATTTCGTGTGAAGTTCTGAAACCATCAAAGAAATGCATGAATGGAACTCTTGTTTTAAAAGTAGCAAGGTGAGCAACTCCTCCTAGATCCATTACTTCTTGAACCGATCCAGATGCAAGCATAGCATATCCAGTCTGTCTGGCAGAATAAATGTCTGAATGGTCTCCAAATATTGAAAGGGCTTGAGCCGAAAGTGATCTTGCGGATACATGAATTACACTCGGTAAAAGTTCTCCAGCAATCTTATACATATTCGGTATTTTTAATAGTAGTCCTTGAGATGCTGTATAAGTAGTAGTTAAAGCTCCAGCTTGAAGTGAACCGTGTACAGTTCCAGCAGCTCCAGCCTCTGATTGCATCTCTACAAGTTTAACAGGAACACCAAATAGGTTTTTCTTACCTTTTGCCGCCCACTCGTCTGTGTATTCTGCCATCGGAGATGATGGAGTTATTGGATAGATCCCCGCTACTTCTGTAAAAGCATACGATGCCCAAGCTGCTGCCTGGTTACCATCCATAGTTTGCATCTTTTTAACCATTAATTGTCGCCTCCTTAAAGTATAAGTTAATATTTTTTTAGTTTTGTGTGGAATAATAAAATTTCCAGTCAATCAAAATATTACTTTATAAACACTATCATGTCAACAATGCTCAAACATTTTTGTTTGTTTTTTTTCTTATTCATTGTTTTGAATGACTTCCTTTGTCTACACTAGTTCATTGTATTAGTTCTACTCTGTTTTGTCAATAATTTTCTAATGATTTGATAATCGTTAACTTTTTAATCTTTTTTAATAAAACTAGTTACAGTCGTTCTTTTTCCGAACTACCGCTACTGCCAAAACAGTTCCCAAGTTAAACTTGGCTTCACAAAATGTATCAATTTTGAATTTTATTTTGGATAAGTATCACGTTAACTTAAACTTTACATATTATTTCAAATATAATTTTATATTCTAACTCTATTTTTTTAACGGACAAGATTTCCTGTATAAATCTCAAACGTTTAAAATTAAAACTATGTATATTAAAATCTTTTTTTTTAATTAACCTCTATTTTATTTTGAGAATAAGTATTAGAGTATTTGTTAAAAAAAATTTTAATCAGCCATCAAAATTCTTTCTACACTAATTATTTTAAATAGGATTAATTTTAAAATCTTTTTACCTTTTTCTTGCTAAATGTGAAAGTTAACAGAAATTCACTAAAATATTCTACTGAGGAAATAAAAAATTTGAAAAAACACCTGCCTTTAGACAGGTGTCAAATTTTTATTGCTCTTTTACAATTTCAAGAGTATCTCTTGCAATTACTAATTCTTCATTTGTAGGTATTTTATAAACCGCTACTTTAGAAGAAGCTTTAGAAAGTTTTACATTACCCTTTTTCCTTACGGAATTGATTTCTTCGTCAAGTTCTACTCCCATGAATTCAAGACCTTTTAAAGATTCAGATCTTACCAATGAAGAGTTTTCTCCGATTCCTCCTGTGAAGCATATCATATCAACTCCGCCCATGGCTGCAGCATATGATGCAATGTAACCTCTTATTCTGTAGGTCATCATGTCGATTGCAAGTTGTGCCCTTTCATCACCTTTTCCCCTAGCGATCTCAAGGTCTCTACAATCAGAAGATTTTTCAAATATTCCAAGAATTCCAGATTGTTTGTTTATTCTTGTATCCAACTCTTTATCAGTAAGTTCTCTTTTGTTTTTTATGTATATTAGAGCTCCAGGATCCACATCTCCACATCTAGTTCCCATCATCAATCCGGCTACAGGAGTAAGCCCCATAGAAGTATCTACACATTTCCCATCTTTTACAGCAGATACAGATGCTCCGTTTCCAAGGTGACATATGATAATTCTAGAATTTTCAGGATTTTCCATGATTTCCATAGCTGTAGCCGAAACAAATTTATGTGACGTTCCGTGGAATCCGTATTTTCTAACTTTTAAATCTTTATAATCTGCATAAGGAAGTGCGTACATGTATGCTTTGGCAGGCATAGTTTGATGGAATGCTGTATCAAATACTCCTACATTTGGTTTTCCTGGCATGAGCGTCATACATGTTCTTACACCCATTATATTTGCAGGGTTGTGTAATGGTGCCAGCCCATTATTGGCTTCTACAGCTGCGATTACTTCTTCATCGATCATTACAGAGCTAGAGAAATCTTCTCCTCCATGTACCAATCTGTGACCAATAGCATCTACCTCTTCCACACTTTTAATAACTCCATACTCTTCATTTGTAAGAGCTGCGATTACCATTTCAAGAGCTTCTTTATGAGTCTCCATATCTCTTTCTATCTCTATTTCAAAATCTATTGCAGGAACTTCAAATTCAAGTTTAGATCCGTGAATACCTATTCTGTCACAAAGACCTATGGCAAATACTTCTCCTGATTCTGGGTTTATCAATTGATATTTTAATGATGAACTTCCGCAATTTATTACTAAAACTTTCATATTTATAAAATTCCTCCTATTTATTTAAGATTTATTTTCTATTTCTAAAAAAAGTTTATTTTCCTGCTTGTACCGAAGTTATTGCTGCCAAATTAGTTATGTCCGATACAGAACATCCTCTAGAAAGGTCATTTATTGGTGCGGCAAGACCTTGAAGTAACGGTCCGTGTGCTTCTGCACCAGCAAGTCTTTGTACCAATTTGTAGCCTATGTTTCCTGCTGCTAAGTTAGGAAATATAAGTACATTGGCATTTCCTGCAACCTTTGATCCTGGTGCCTTTTTCATACCTACTGCTTCTACCAGGGCAGCGTCTGCTTGTAGTTCAGATTCAAAATCAAAATCTACTTTTCTATCAGTCAAAAGTTTTCCTGCTTCAATTACAACATTTACCGAATCGTGCTTTGCAGATCCCTTTGTAGAAAAAGACATTAAAGCTACTTTAGGTTCAACACCTGCAACTGATCTAGCCGTTTCTGCAGCACTAGCTGCTATGTCAGCTAATTGCTCTGAAGTCGGCTCAGGAATTACAGCACAGTCTCCGAATAAAAGAAGTTGACCGTATTCCTCTACTTTATTATTAAGCTCCATTAAAAATACTGATGAAACTGTTCTCATTCCTGGTTTAGTTCCGACTACTTGAAGTGCAGCCTTTAATACATTGGCTGTAGGAGAATCAGATCCAGAAACCATTCCAGCAGCGTCTCCAAATTTAACCATCATTGCCCCAAAAAAGTTAACATCTGAAGTCAAGATTTCTTTTGCCTGTTCCTCAGTCATTCCTTTTTTAGCTCTTAGTTCCACAAGTTTTGCCACATACTCGTCAAACTTTGAAAAATTAACTGGATCAATAATTTCTGCTCCTTCTAAAGAAACACCCAATTTTTGAGCCTGTCTAGTCAATTCCTCTGAATTTCCTACTAATACAGGTACTGCTAATTTCTCTTTCACAATTTCCTCTGCTGCTTTTAGAACTCTCTCATCTGTAGATTCTGGTAAAACAATCTTGTTGTTTAGACTCTTCGCCTTTTCTCTTACTTCCGATATAAAACTCACTCGCTTACCTCCTAAAGTAATCCATCCTTCTAGGTTTTTTTATCCTCACGGAAGTATTTTATCAGAAAAAAAAAAAAAATACAAGTAATTATAAACAGTTTTTAACTCTGGCTTTACAAAACCAATGTTACTAATCATTTACGGTCATTTTTTTGTCTATTAAATGTAAAAAAATGATATCTACTACTCAAAAATTGCGTCAATATATTCTTTGGGATTAAAAGGCCTCAAATCCTCTATACCCTCTCCAACCCCTATAAATTTAATTGGCTTCTTCAGCTCCTCAGAGATTGCAAAGACAATCCCTCCCTTGGCTGTTCCATCTAGTTTGGTAACTATAAACCCTGTTAGTTTTGTCACTTCATTAAATACCTTTGCCTGGTTCAGACCGTTTTGTCCTGTAGTTCCGTCAATGACAAGGATGCTTTCGTAAGATGTGCTCCCCACATGCTTTTCTATTATTCTGTTTATTTTTTCAAGCTCTTTCATGAGGTTATTCTTGTTATGCAGTCTTCCAGCCGTATCTATTATAGCAACGTCAGCATTTCTGTTTTCTGCTGCCTTTAGCGTGTCAAATACTACTGCACCTGGGTCTGTTCCCTGCTGATGTTTTATAATTTCCGCACCTGCTCGTTTTGTCCATTCTTCCAGCTGCTCTATGGCTGCCGCCCTAAATGTATCCCCTGCACCAACAATCACTTTTTTACCCTCTTTTGTCAATTTTGAAGCAATTTTACCTATTGTAGTTGTTTTACCTACTCCGTTTACCCCTACTACGAGGACTACATTTAGTCCGGGCTTATCCGTTTTTAGTTCATTCCCATCCTCTATAAGGAAGTTTTCCATAACATCTTTTAATACTTCATAGACCTCTTTGGGATCTTTTATTCCTCTGGTTCTGACCTCTTTTTCAAGGGCTCCCACTATCTTCAAAGTCATATCCATTCCTATATCAGATTGTATGAGCATCTCTTCTAGATCTTCATACATCTCATCATCAATTACACTTCTGCCTAAAAAGAAACCTTTAACCTTTCCAAAAAATCCCTCTCTTGATTTTGTAAGTTTCTCTTTCAAGGAGGTGAAAAAGCCTTTCTTTTTAACTGGACCTACCCCTTCCTCCTCACTTTTTTGTACCTCTTTGGCTATCACTTTTTTCTCTTCCTTTATCTTTTCAGATTCCTGTTTTCCTTTCTCTTCTTGAGATTCATATTCAAAGAGTTCGCTTTCCAACTCTTCAATTGTCTCTTCAGTATCTTTTTTGTCAGCTATAAATTCATCTTCAGTTACTTCCTCTATGACCTTTTTGACATCTTCGGCTTCTTTTTCATCATAGATGACCTTTTCCTTCTCTATCTCCTCAGGAGTCTTTTCATTTTTTTTACCAAATCCAAATATCTTCTTTAAAATTCCCATTTTTTTCCTCCTAAACACTTATTTTACAAGGTTTTTAATAAATACTATCACATTTAATACCCATTTTCAAGATAAAGGGCACCGTGACAGGATAGTGATAAAATTTATCATCAAATAGAAGCTTAAGAAAAACAGACCCCATTTATGGAGTCTGTTTTAAAGTTCTATCCCTATAAATGCATAAAATGTCATCGCCGCAAGGGCAAATGTCAACAGTTTTATTGGCCCGCCCTCAAAAAATTTAGGGATTTCAAGGTATTCCAACCGCTCGTTTATAGCCCCGAATATAAGACAGAAAATCAGGTAAAAAAATCCTGTTACAAAAATCAACAGCAGATTTTGTGTATATGCAATTTCAGGGTTTATATTAAAGGCTGCAAGTATCAGCGAAAGTTTTACAACGTCATCCATCTCTCTTATCCTATGTTTCTTTTTAAGAAGGCCCTTCACTATCTCCCCAATAAAAAATATAATGACTGCCGTGGAAAAAAGCCTCCCCCTCGTAATAAAATAAGAAATTGTGTATCCTGGCAAAATCAGAAAAATTATGTTTAGTGTTAGCATCCCTACTCTTCTTTCATCATTTTTATCCTCGAGATACTTAAATCCACCATAATATTTAAGAAAAAAAATATTTTGTGTGATAAAAGCAGCCAGAATAATACCTGCTGTAAACCTAAACATCTGACTCCCTCCTCCAAATTTTTCTTAAAATCCCCACTGCAAGGGCAAAAGCAAACAATATTCCTGGGGGTAACTTGAAAAACAAAACCGGTTCTGGAAAATACAAGAAAACTGTTCTAATCCCCCACGTCATAAGCCCTAAAATTATAAAAGTACCACTTACATTGATTACATCCTTTAGACCGTTACTCATATTTAAAAACATATAATAGTTTAAAAACATGGCAACTAAAAGAGGGGCAAACCTTTCGCCTAAATTTTGAGAGATTTCACCGGCAAAGTACATTAATCCCGAGGCAAGAATAAATGAAAAAATCATGATGTTATACCTGTAATATCTGCCTTTCACCAGTTTTTTCTGGATGTTCCCGTAGGAAAGAAGCAACAAAAGAAATACCGTCTCTATTGCCCAGATCTCTATTATATCTAAAAAACTAACGTTAGAGGCAAGCACCAGTATAAAAACACCACTTTTTATTAGAAGTTTCATCCCTCTTTTTATCATTTCTCCTCGCCCTCATTCCATTCAGGAGAAGCGCCAGCCTGAGAATCTGTCTCCTCTGATTTTTCATCGTACTCTCCACCATCTTCAGCTCCATCTTCCCAGTCGCTGTCTGTAGCGCCCCCGTAACCATCCGTCTCATCATCTTGGTAACTGCCTTTTTCAGTAAGAACCTTGCTGCTATCCAGTATATCCATGAAGATTTTATGAATATTTTTGTAGGTGTATGTCGCTCCAGCGGCTGCATCTATCTCTTTGTTAAATTGATGACCTGAATCCATACCCCGCCAGTGCTCAAGCCATTTTTTATCCCTTATAGCTGCTCCGAGCCCCTCTGTCTCACTCTCTTCTAAAATACTTACCCCTGCTATATTTCTGTCTGGAGTTATCCCTAAAGCAAATTTTATCATTTTACTCCCATATCCTTTTGTCTCACCGAGAACTAAATAATATTTCCCCCCCTCTTCGTCGTAAGCTGGGATAAAAATGTATCCTTCGTGAAAAATCCCATCTTCATCTTGGAATCTCAAATTTTTCTGGAAGATATAACTCTTCATCTCCTCCATCTGCTTGTTTTTACGGACTTCATTTCTTTTTTCACTTATTTTCTCAACACTGCCAAGGATAGATATACCTATTATAAAAAGAATTAAAACTGATAATATTCCATATATTTTTTTCATATCCCTGTCCTTTCCATAAACTCTAGGCTCTGTATACCTGTTTATGAGTGGAGTTACTAGATTTCCTAGTAGAATTGCGTACCCGATACCTGCCGGATGTGATGTGTAGTTTGCTATAAAAAATGCTAGGGTTCCAACCAACACTGCAAAAACTCCCTTCCCCCTTTCGGTTACAGGTCCGCTTACCATGTCAGTACACATATACACCGCCCCAAAAAAAAGTCCCCCTCCTAACATTGATAGGACAGGGTCTGCACCGTAGAAATAGCTCAGCAGACCTTTACTTGCAACAACCAGAATAGGCACTCTCCACTTAAGCCTTTTTCTGAAACCTAGATACAGAAAACCTATCAGAATAGCTGCTTTATTTGTTTCCCCGATTGATCCTAGAATATCTTTTCCTACAAGGAGAGCTTTATAAAACTCCAACCTCCCCCCCATACTTTCCGTAACCCAGTTTAAGCCTCTGTATTTTATAAGGGGAAATATTGTCGGTGCCGCGACCCCGTCAGGTGTATAAAAGCTAAAAAGATATCTCGGGAAGGATACCATCATAAATATTCTTCCCACTAGAGCTGGATTAAAAATATTTTGTCCCACACCTCCGTACGCCATCTTTCCTATACCTATTCCAAAAACACTTCCCATAGCCACCATCCACAGAGGTACCGTGTGCGGAATTATAAGGGCTAAGAGAAGTGTTGCCACAAGCCCACTCCCGTCAAATATGCATTTCCAGGATTTATCCATTGTTTTCGCCATGACAGCTTCTGTAGCAAGGCCTGCACTGACAGATACTGCAATTATACCAATAGCTTTCAGTCCGAAATAATAAACTGCACTCAGAATACATGGTAAAAGTGCTATCACCACATCCCACATCACCCATTCAAGTGTGTCTTTTATTCTAACATGAGGAGATTCCGTTACTTTATACACCTTTTTTTACCTCCCTCAGTTTTTTCATACCCCAAAATATCGATTTAATAAGAGGTCTCTTGGTTGGGCAGATATACTCACAGCTGCCGCATTTTATACAGCTGCTCAGACTGTACCTTCTCTCCATTTCCAGGTGATCTTTTTTCCTTTCTAGCTCCACGTATCTGAGGGGCATAAGACCCATAGGACATACATCCACACAGGCACCGCAGTTTATGCAGGCTTTTGTCTCATATTCATTGCATTCATCTTTTATAAGGGCTAAAATCCCACCAGTTCCCTTTTTGATAGTTTTTTTTTCATTTCCTAAAGCTATTCCCATCATAGGCCCGCCTAGCACCAGTTTGTAGGTATTATCCCTGTCTATCCCCGCATAGTCGAGTATCTCTTTTATCGGAGTCCCTATTTTTACCATTATGTTTTTAGGCTCTTTTATCCCTTGACCCGATACAGTAACCACTCTTTCTGTTAGAGGCTTTCCCATGTACAAACTTTCGTAGAGAGCATAAAGGGTTCCAACATTCAGAGTTATGATTCCGTACTCCATGGGTATTTTATGGGTTTTTACTTCTATCCCCATTACAGATCTTATTATCTGCTTCTCTCCTCCCTGAGGATAGAGACTTTTAAGAACAGCTATTTCCATTCTACTGTTTCCCTCTATCATTTTTTGTATCTCTTTGATGGCCTCCATTTTATTATCTTCTATTGCAAAGATTATCTTTTCTATTCCCATAAACTCCATTAAGAGTTTTAATACACTTATCAGCTCTGCTGTTTTTTCCAACATAATTCTGTTATCTGCATTGAGATAGGGTTCGCATTCTGCGCCATTCACAATAATGGTATGGAGTTTTTCATATTCCGAGGTGTGGAGTTTCATATGGGTGGGAAACATCGCCCCTCCGAGCCCACATATTCCCATCTCTCTGATAAAAGTTATGAATTTCAAAATTGAGCACCCCCGTGTATTTAGAGGTATAAAATCAACTTTATTGTTTTTAAAGTCATTTTCTATTACTATGAAGGTTTCCCCGTCTTCTACTACCATGTCCCTAACATATCCTGAGACAGGTGAATGAACTGCTACCGAGATCATCGCACAGCACTGGCCTATCTGCTGCCCGGACATTACATAATCTCCTTTGGATACCAGTGAGCAGGCTGGTGCTCCTATATGCTGGTGAAGAGATACATGATATTCTTTCACATCTGGCATTTTTTCTATACTTTTACTTAATGTGAGAGTCTTCATCTCATTGGGATGGACTCCACCTCTTGGTTTCAATACTTTCATAAGTGCCCCCTGTATTTATTGGCAGAATTTGCCAAAAATCTTAAAATAATTATTCTGTCTTAGGAATAAAAATCCTTTTTAAGCACCTGTAATTTTATACGTCCTGTCCATGCTATTCTCCAAATTTTTATGACTCTCAGATTTTTTAAAGTTAAAAAATATTAAATACTATTTTATCTCTCTATCAATTCTTCTAGCTATTTTTTTGAACATCTTTGTGGTTCCTGTGGCACCTGCCACAAAATCAATTTTTTCTCCAGTTTTATATTTTGTTTCCAGTATGCTCACAGCCTCATCAAAGCTGATCCCAGATTTTTCCTGCATTTTTAAGTTATACGCTGTATTTTCTTTCTTCATTTGACCTGCAAATTTCTCTGATTCCGGATAGCATACCTCATCATATTTAGCATTTACAATTTGCCCATTCTTGATATAAACTTCCAGTATTCCTTGGTTGCCTTTTGAGTCTTTTGCCCTTCCTGTATATCCCCAAGGCTTTTTTTCCAACTCAACTCTTCTTTCTTTGTATTCATGTCCTAAAAGTGCTAAAATTATTGAAATAGCTCCGAATATAGCTACCTTTATTCTTTTTTCCATTTTTAGCCTCCACATAATTTTAAATTTAAACAAAATAAACTTTATTGTTGATTTTTATTTTTTGTAACTATTAAAAAGACAGTCAAAAGACTGCCTTTTTAATAGTTTATTTTTTATTAAACAAGTTTTTTTATAGCCTCTACTTTGTTTGTTCTTTCCCAAGGAAGGTCTAAATCGGTTCTTCCTATGTGACCAAAAGCCGCTAAGTCTTGATACTTAAAATTTCCTGATCTCAATTCTAAGGCAAGTTCTATTCCTCTAGGGCTTAGATCAAATACCTTTTGTACTATCTCTGCCAGTTTTATCTCCTCTATTTTTCCTGTTCCAAAGGTATCTACTTTTACAGACGTAGGCTCTACTACCCCTATAGCATAGGAAAGCTGTATCTCACATTTTTCTGCCAGTTCTGCCGCCACTATGTTTTTAGCTACCCATCTTGCTGCATAAGCTGCCGATCTGTCCACCTTGGAAGGATCTTTTCCTGAGAAAGCCCCTCCACCGTGTCTGAAGTATCCTCCGTAGGTATCTACTATTATCTTTCTTCCTGTAAGACCTGCATCTCCGTGAGGTCCTCCGATTACAAATCTTCCTGTAGGGTTGATATGGTAGTGTTTTACCTTTCCTGGATTCATGTTGTATTTTTCAAGGACAGGCTTTACTATTTTTTCGATTATTGTCGTGTGTATCTCTTCCTGGCTGACTTCAGGGTTATGCTGTACAGATACCACCACTGTATCCACGTGGTCTACCTTCCCGTTTTTATTGTATGCCAGAGTTACCTGAGATTTTGCATCTGGTCTTCCCCAGATTATCTCTTTAGATCTAGCCATTCTTGTGTATTTTACGATTATCTCTCTTGCAAGTACAAGAGCCAAAGGCATGAGTTCCGGAGTCTCTTTTACAGCTCCTCCAAACATGATCCCCTGGTCTCCTGCTCCCCCTATATCCACACCCATGGCTATATCAGGTGACTGTGAATGGATTGCGTTCAGCACTCCGCAGTCTGAGTCAAATCCCATACCCTGCTTGTATCCTATCTCGTCTATCTTGTCTCTCACTATCTGCTGTACATCTACATAGGTATTAGTAGTTATCTCTCCTCCTACCACTACCTGCCCTGTTGTACAGAATACCTCACATGCTACTCTAGAGTTTGGATCTTCTGCTATACATGCATCTAGCACTGCGTCAGATATCTGGTCGGCTATCTTGTCTGGATGACCTGGTGATACACACTCTGAAGTAAAAAATATTTTATTTTCCATTTATATGAATCCTCCTTGGTAATATTATCTTTTCATAAAAAAAGCCCCTTTCAATAAGAAAGAGGCTGTACAGACTATGTCTCTCCCTTATCTTCGCTTTTTTAGCTCTGAAATTAGCACCACACCTTTTTAGGCAGGTTGCCGGGTTTCTCAGGGTCAGTCCCTCCACCACTCTCGATAAGAATCATATATTATTTAATTTTATTTAGATAAATTATATACCTCTGTTATATTTTTGTCAATAATTTTTGCTTTCTTGGGTTAAATATTAAAAATATTTAATTTGACACAGGTAGATTCTTCTGTTATTATTACTCAAATCAAAATTAAAAAGACAAAGTACTATTTTTTTGAACTATAGCAAAATTAATAAAATAAATTCAGACACAAATTCCACTTATAAATACATTGTGATAAATTTTGTCTTATAAAGTTCAAGCCAAAGTATCTTTTGGTAGTATGCCGTTTAGAATAAATCTAAATGGTTTTTTTTATACAGATTTTTATTATATTTATTTAAAAATTATAAATTTAGGAGGAACACATTATGAAAAAACTCGGACTTCTACCAAAACTTGTACTTGGAATCTTAGCCGGTATTCTTTTTGGGAAAATAGGTTTTATCCCCTTAGTTAGGCTTTTCGCCACATTCAACGGTTTATTTGGAAATTTTCTTGGTTTTATAATACCTCTTATGATAATCTCCTTTGTGGCTCCAGGAATAGCAGACCTTGGAAAAAAAGCTAACAATCTACTCCTTTCCACTGCAGCACTGGCCTATATATCCACAATTTTTGCAGGTCTTATGGCATATTTCAGCGGAAAAGCTCTTCTGCCCATGGTTGTAAAAAACTTCCAGCTCACAAGTAAAGAAGCTGTTTCCATATCACCCTATTTTTCAATAGAAATTCCTCAAATAATGGGTATTATGAGTGCTCTTATTCTTGCTTTCATTTTAGGTTTAGGTATTGCCAATACCGCCGAAAAAGAAAAAACTCTTTTAAACTTCCTAAAGGATTTTCAGAAGATAATTGAAAAAGTTATAACTTTTGTAATCATACCCCTAATTCCGGTACATATCTCTGGAATTTTTGCCAGGATAACTGCAGAAGGAAACCTTGTTTCCACGATAAAATCATTTTCAGGTATATTTTTTATGATTCTTATTCTACAGGTGGTATACATCCTTATTCAGTATACAGTTGCATGCAGCTACAGTAAAAAACCTTATTTCACCTCTATAAAAAATCTTCTTCCTGCATACTTTACAGCTATCGGTACTCAGTCCTCAGCTGCTACCATCCCTGTAAGTATCGAGTGTTCTCGTGCCAATAAAATAGATGAGGATATTATTGATTTTGTTGTCCCATTATGTGCCACCATCCACCTGGCAGGAGATACTATCACACTGGTTTTAGGTAGTATGGGATTACTTATAGCTACGGGAGTCGACCCCGACTTTGCTCTCATGTTTCCATATATATTGATGCTCGGTGTAACTATGATCGCCGCTCCTGGAATTCCAGGAGGAGGAGTTATGGCTGCTCTCGGACTCTTGGAAAACATGCTTTCTCTAGGTCAAAACCAACTGGCCCTTATGATAGCTCTTCACTTTTCTCAGGACAGTTTCGGTACTGCTACAAACGTAACTGGAGATGGTGCTATAGCTATAATAATAAATGAAAAAGTAAAAAGGACCTCAGCAACCAAATCCAACAAAAATACATCTTCATAAGAAAAACTTCCCCCTGTCACTATGTTATAGAGGTTACAGGGGCAGTTTATTTATTTTCCTATTATATCCCTAGTTGCAAGTATCCCCATTACTGCCGCTATATTCAGACCGCTTCCGTATCCTGAGCTGTCTCCCACAGAGTAAAACCCTTTTATGCTGGTTTCCATATGCTCATTTATAGCAACTCTTGTACTTCTAAACTTTATCTCTGGGAAGTAAAGCAGAAGATCACTGGATGCAAAACCAGGAGTTATTTTGTCATGAACCTCTATAAACTCTATAATATTATCTAATATCCTTTTAGGGCATGCCAGAGCTATGTCCCCTGCCACATAGTCATCTGTTGTGGGGATTATATTCAGCCTAGACAGCCTCTCCTCAGTTGACCTTCTCCCAGCCTTCAGGTCTCCGTATGACTGCATCAGTATTTTACCCCCTGTTAGCATAGAGGACATTTTTGCTATGGCAGTGGCATACTCAAAAGGGTGACTGAATGGATGTGTAAAAGTCTTCGTACAAAGAAGAGCCAAATTTGTGTTTATAGACTTCTTATCCTTATATGCATGGCCGTTGGCTAATATCACATCGTCGCTGTGTTTCTCCACGGCGATGAATCCGCTGGGATTGCTGCAAAATGTTCTCATCTTATCTCTGTATTTTTCAGTGTAATACACCATCTTGGCCTCATAAAAATTTTTGTTTATATCTTTCATTACTACATCTGGTACCTCTACCCTTACACCTACATCTATTGCCCCTGTAGTGTATTCTATCCCGTGCTTTTGGCAGAGCTTCATCATTTTCTTAGCTCCGCTTCTTCCCACTCCCATGACTACATTATCTGAGTAAATTGTTTCCGGTTTCTTTCCAGATACCACTACCCCTTTTACACGGTCACCTTCTATCACTAGCTCCTCTATACCGTGACCAGTTAGAAACTTCACTCCATTTTCCAGGAGGTAATCCACGAGCCTCGTATACAGTTCTCTAGAGCCGTCTGTCCCTAGGTGCATGGTAGGTGTATCCACAAGCTGCACATTATTTTCTATACATCTTCTTTTTATCTCTTCCATTTCCTCGTTGTACTTTATTCCTACAGGTTCTTCATCAAACCCAAACTTTTTATAAATATCCGCTACATAATTTATCGTATCATTTACAAGCTGTTTCCCTGCAACTGTATGGACATCTCCGCCCACTCTGTAATCCATATTAAATTTCGAATCTGAGTATGCTCCGGCTCCGCTTATCCCATATATTATGGCACAAGTAGGACACTTCACACACTCATCTGTTTTTTCTTTGGGGCAGATTCTCTCCTTTAGCATTCTTCCCTTATCTACGATAAGAATTTTCAAATCCGGATTCTTTGTTATCGCTTCATAAGCTCCAAAAACATTTGCCTGTCCCCCGCCTACAAAAATAATATCATATTTCATGATGACCTCCTAAAACCTATTTATGTATATAAAAAAGCCTGGAATATACTAAACTCTTAGTATAGACTCAGGCTTATAATCAGCTTTTATTTTATTTATACTTGTCCCGTAAAATTTTTCTTTAAAAAAGGATATACCTATCCCACCGTAAAAAAAGCAGAGATATTCTTTTTTTTGACGACAAAATAATCCAGCCTTCAATCCAATACACCCCTCTATTATGAGACACCAAAAATTATTTTATCATAATTTTTATTTAAGGACAAGAGTTTTATTTTGATTTTGTATTTTCAAACATTTCACACACATATAAAAACTAAAACTCAGACCAGACTATCCCCTGACCGTAGGCATTGTCAGGAAGGTCTGCTGTTATTGTCCCGTCGTCATAGGAATATGTCCACCCTCCGTTATTTGCACTTCCAGTGGTTATATGTCGCCAGGTATCTTCTTTACTTGTAATTAACTCTGAATAAGGTGTTGAAGGCATTATGCTCTTATTATAAACATCAGTAAAATAAACCTCTTCTCCGTTTATACCTGTAGATTTCACATCGGAAAGATCTCCATCACTGTAAACGCTAGTCCCCTTAAAATTAGGATATGTTTCTGTTTTTGCGTAAAAAATACCTATAGCTGTCCTAACATTTGCCAAATTCCCCTGTACATTTGCAGCCTTAGCTTGAGAAGTCACATCACTGAATTTCGGAAGAGCTATTGCTGCCAGCAATCCTATTATTGCTATTACTATCATAAGTTCCACTAGGGTAAAACCTCTTCTTTTCATTTTTTCACCCTCCTATATTAATCAACATAAGTTACTACCTTAAAGAAATTTTTACAAATTACTGAATTTATTTGAACCTGTTACTTTTCTCTTGAAAGAAAAGTAACCAAAAGTTCAAGAATTTTCAAATGTCTAGGAAGTAGATATTTCTTTTAACGCCTTTGCAAGCTACAGTCCTCGGTTCCCTGCGGAACTTATTCTGTAGAACGGCTGAGTGCAGGTTCTTTCCTGTATAAGCCCTGCGACTTGAAAATTCACTAAGATACCTAAAGGAATATAAGACTACACTAAGTAAAAAGCATGCGCGTAGTTACTATTTCATTTGTAGTGTTTTAAATGTTTTTAATTACCCTTTAAAAAATTCCGTTAAGAAATCACCTTTTCTGAAATCCACTTTCCTTGATATAAGGAGGTTTACCGACTATATTTCAAGTGAAAGTTAGTTCAGAAATGATTTTAGGAATCTTTTTAGGGGTGTCTTTTCTTTGGTTACTTTCTTTGGACAAGCAAAGAAAGTAACAGAAGCTTTTGGAGAAATTCAATACTTTAATTTAAATAAAGTTAACTACATAAAGCCTCAACCATCATTATATTAGATTTCAGTTCCTTGAAACTCCTCATTCAAACAAATCCCAACAGCCAGCAGTGTCCAAAACAGAGGAGCCACAGAAACCACACTATCATTAAAAAAACAGGTTATAAAATAAGGGATAGTGGAAAAGTAAAGTCCAATGGTTTTTTTTGATATTTGAAATAAAGAAAAAAGAGACTATAGCTTAATAGCGATAGTCTCTATACTTTCTTAGCTGGATAAGTATGTGTCGGAGCCCATTTTAAAAATTTTTATTGCTCGTCCCAGACTGTTCCTGAAACATATGTCCCAGTAGCAAGGTCAGCTAATATTGTACCATCAGTAACAGTATACACCCAACCACCGTCATCAGTTCCTATCGCTGTTGTTACATTAGTTGCGTCAACTTTAGTTCCATCAGCTGCAGCATTAAAGGCTGGTGTGTCAGGCAGTATAGTTTTATTATAAAACTCAGTAAAATCAACAGTATCACCATTAGAATCAGTTCCTTCAATTGATGCAAGAGTGCCATAAGCATTATCAGTAATAAAATCAGGATAAGTTTCCGTTTTAGCGTAGAACATAGATATCGATGTTCTTAAAGATGATAAGTTCCCCTGCACATTTGCCACTTTTGCCTGAGATGTTACATCACTGAATTTCGGTAAAGCTATTGCTGCCAGTAGTCCTATGATAGCGATTACTACCATAAGTTCAATTAAAGTAAATCCTTTTTTCTTCATAATCTCTTTCCTCCTAGTTCCTTTTTATGTGTTTTGTGAAACATAATCAATATAACTAATTTGAAGCTTTTTCATTTTTCGTAACCTCTATAAATAAAAAAATTGCAAAGTTGTGTCCCCCCAATAAAGGTTCCCCTTACAAATTCATTTTATTCTTAAAAATGTGATCATTCCACCTCTATACAAAAGTGTCCTTCTGAGATTATCATATCCTTTTAATCCTGTCAATTCTTTTTAGAATTTTTACATATTTGTTACATCTCCTATTCTTCACTCCACTTTATAAGCTGATTATATGTATTGTCAGGAAGATTTGCATGTATCTCTCCCGTCTTCCCACTGTAATTATATTTCCATCCCCCTACACCGTCATTTCCGGTATCCCCTTGGTCTATTACCCTGTTGCTCTCCTCTATAAGATCAGCTTTTGGGGTCTTAGGTATACTTTTTTTCCCTAGAAACTGTGCAAAATTTACCTTCTTACCCCCTATACTCTCTCCCTTTACAAGCTCTAGATTATCCTTCACACCTTCCGCCAAGAGATCAGGATACTCCCCTGTTGATGTATAGTACTCCTCTAGAGCTATCCTCATTCCCACAAGTTCTTTCTGCACTCTTGCCGCTTTAGTAGAATCCCTCACATCACTGAGCCTCGGTACCGCCATCACAAAAAACAGAGATAAAGCCCCAATCACAATTATCAGTTCCAAGATAGTAAAACCTTTTTTCAACTCTCCCACCTCCTAATATGAAGAAATAAA
Organism: uncultured Ilyobacter sp.; assembly: GCF_963663625.1. Lineage (NCBI taxonomy): Bacteria > Fusobacteriati > Fusobacteriota > Fusobacteriia > Fusobacteriales > Fusobacteriaceae > Ilyobacter > uncultured Ilyobacter sp. The sequence goes on from NZ_OY760437.1 coordinate 1,443,926, forward strand.
TCTAATACTTAATTTTTTTAATTAAACATATCTATACCGACCCTTGAATTTTAAATGAATTACTGAATTTATAAGGATATAGAGTCAAAAGATTTCATCACGAATGAAAATCAATAAAAGACAAAAAAATTAACACGAATAATAACAAAACCTTTTGGTCACAAAGGATACAGATAAAAATAAGAAATTTCGCAGAGAGAAAATAATTTTTTTAATTTTTAGATTGTTTTACCCTTTAAAAAATTCCGTTAAGAAATCACTTTTTCTGAAATCCACTTTCTTTGAAATAAGGAGGCTTTGCCGACTATATTTCAAGTGAAAGTTAGTTCAGAAATGATTTTAGGAATCTTTTTAGGGGTGTCTTTTCTTTGGTTACTTTCTTTGGACAAGCAAAGAAAGTAACAGAACTTAGAAATTCAATAATCTATAAACATCAACCAAACAAAAATATTCAAAAAAAGGGGAGAATTCTCCCCCTTATGCTCTTCTTGGTTTGATAAAGGCATCCCTTAAGATTATTTCTGCCCCTTCTGGAATAGTAACCTCTATAGTCAGAGGTCCCCTCTTTACAGAGATCCATCCAAGGCCTTTGAATACAAGCTCCTCTCCGGCCTCTATAGTCCACTCCTCCTTTTTCATTAAAAGAGCTGCATAAGCATCCCTGCACTTTTCACAAGGAGGCGATATGGCATCTCCAGAGTGGTCTCTTAGCAGATCCTCTAGCCTTCCTTCATTTGTCTCATGAAAGCTTACATCCTTAGATGCAAAGGCAGAGAATATCGCCTTTTCAGAATCCATTATCTTTATCCAAAGCAGTCCTCCAAACATAAGAACTCTGTCTTTTTCAAGCTTAAAGGTTTTTCTGGATATTTCGTTGGCAGGTACTATTTTGAGATTGCACTCTTCACATACCATGTCCGAAACCCTTCCCTCTGGTATAAGCCCAGGGGTGTCTATCAGAGTCAGCTTTGTCCCTGGAATAATGTTCTCAAGACTTTTCAAGGTAGTTCCAGGATATTTAGAGGTCGTCACCTTTTTGTCTCCCAGAAGTCCGTTTATTATGCTTGACTTACCTACGTTTGTAGTCCCTAGTACCATAACCTTTGCCCTTTCAGGGAAAAAGTGTCTGAGTTTTCTGATTATTCCGTTTACCCCGTATCCGCTTTTTGCACTGAGTATAGCTATGTCTAGAGGTGCTATTCCCTCATCTGCCAGTCTGTTTTTTACCCAGTCCGACACTTCAGATGGATGCTTCTCACCTGGTACAAGGTCGAGCTTGTTTATTGCTATTATAGATTCCTTCTCTCTCAGAATATCCAGTATCTCATCATCAAATGATCCTTCAAAATCGATTATATCAAAAACAGCAAGAACCACGTCAGCTCTTTCAGCTTCCTTACCTACCTCTTTTCTGTAATCTTCCTTTGTCATCTCCACAGGGAGATATTCTCCGTAATTTTTTATTTTAAAACATCTTTGACAGTAGATATCTTTTCTGCTCTCTAAGACAGTTTTTGGAATAAACCCCTGCTTTTCAGAGCTTTCTTTCTGTAGCTCTATTCCACAGCCGATACATTTTTTTATTTTTACCAATTGTAAACCTCCTCTAAAGAGTCTCAACACTGATGTTGAGATTTGTATATATACACATATTTCCAGCAATCTTGAGAGCTTCTTCTACTACCTGGGAAGCCTCTAATTTACTGTGCATAACAAGGGCCTTGGCTGCAGCGTAGGCATAAGTACCCCCGCTTCCGATTGCCGCTATTCCGTCATCTGGTTCTATTACGTCTCCGTTTCCAGACACGATCAATACACTGCTTTTGTCTGCTACTACAAGCATGGCTTCTAGGACTCTCAGGGCCTTATCGTGTCTCCACTCTTTTGCCAGCTCTACAGATGCTTTTTTTAGATTGCCACCAAATTCATCGAGTTTCCCCTCGAATTTGTCAAACAGGGCAAAGGCATCAGCGGCACTTCCTGCAAATCCCATGAGTATGGTATTGTCGTATATTTTTCTTATCTTCTTAGCCCCGCTTTTAAATACCGTATCTCCAAAGGTCACCTGTCCGTCTCCTGCTATGGCAACCTTATTGTCTCTCTTTACAGCTATTATCGTTGTTGCTCTAAATTTTTCCATCTGCCACCTCGGTCATCTATAAGTAATTATTATATCCTTTTAAAATCTTGGGTTTGTTTACAAACTCTTCATATATTTTTGTGCTCTCCACACTCACGTGTCCCATGAGCTCTTGCAAATGCATGAGACTCATTCCGTGAGTCAGCATGTACACCCCGAAGGTATGCCTAAAAGTATGGGGGCTTATCTCTTTTTCTATTTCGGCCTTCTTAGCGTATCTTTCCACTATTCTTCTGAGAGACCTGTCACTTATTCGGGTCCCAGAACCATTGACAAAGAGTATATCTTCTGTATATTTTTCTCCATACTTTTTTTTCTTTGATTCCACATATCTTTTAAGATATTCCCTGCTTCTTTCACTGAAGAACACAATTCTAGGCTGTTTCCCTCCTTTGACTCTAAGCTGTCTCTTTTCCATATCAAAGACACTTTCTCCCAGAGAGAGGAGTTCCCCGGTTCTTATACCGCTAGAGTACAAAAGTTCCACGATGAGCCTGTCTCTGATGCCGTTTGTCTTCTTTGTATCGATGACATCTCTGATTCTGTCTATCTCATCTTTAGTCAGGATTTCAGGAAGTTCTGCCTTAAAAGCCGGTCCTGTGAGAAGAATCGTCGGATTTTTTTCTATATGCCCATGATTTTTTAGATATTTAAAAAAAGTTCTAAGGGAAGATATCTTCCTGTTGAGAGATCTTTTTCCTATATTTTCTTTTTGCAGTTCCACTAAAAAACCTCTGAGAGCCATCTCCTTTATATCTTTAGGATTATTTATATTCTCTTTTCTGCCAAGATAATCTCTCAGCTGCCCTAGGTCTTTTTTAAAGGATTTTATGGTGTTCAGGCTTTTCCCATCTCCAAATTCCTCAAAATATATAAAATCTTTTATAAGTTTGTCTAATAAAACAGGTTCCATGACTATCCCCCAAAAGAACTATTCTAATTTAACTTTTTCTTTAAATAATCCAGGGCTCTTTCTGCCACCTTTGAATAACGTTCTCTCTTATCCCTGATCTTCTTGCCGTCAAGAGGTCTCAATATCCCTATATTAGGCCCTATAGGCTGAAAATTCTTTTTCTCTTCTGTAATGTACTTGATTATCGCCCCTATAGCACTTCTGTCATCTAGTACAAATTCCTCTTTTCCTTCTAGTCTGTTGGCTATATTGATGGCAGCCATCATCCCAGTAGCCATAGCAGCTACATAACCCTCACTTCCTGTGATTTGTCCTGCAAAATATATATTCTCATTAGATTTCAGATTAAGTGTAGTTTTGAGAAGTTTTGTAGAGTTTATGAAGGTGTTTCTGTGCATGACACCATATCTCACAAAGTCTGCATTTTCAAGACCTGGTATCATAGAAAAGACTCTTTTCTGCTCTCCCCACTTGAGGTTTGTCTGAAATCCTACCATGTTGTAGAGTCTGCCGTCTTTATCATCTTGTCTCAGCTGAATTACAGCATAATCCTTTATATCTGGATGTTTAGGATTAGTGAGGCCCTTTGGTTTCAGCGGACCAAACAGAAGAGTTTTTTCTCCTCTTTCTGCCATCTTTTCCACAGGCATACAGGCTTCAAAAAGTTTTTCCTCTTCAAATTCCTTTAATGGAGCTCTCTCTGCATTTATGAGTTCATTGTAAAAATTTGTATACTCCTCTATATTCATAGGGCAGTTTATATACTCACCGTCACCCTTGTCATATCTTGACTGGAAATATACCTTCTCCTTATCTATAGAATCAAAGGCTATTATAGGAGCCGCTGCATCATAGAAATAAAGATACTCGTCTTCTGTTATCTTTTTGATCTCTTCTGATATACTGTCTGACGAAAGAGGTCCACTGGCAATGAGGACTATTCCATCCTCTGGTATCTCTGTGAGTTCCTCTCTTATTATCTCTATGTTTTCCATATTTTCCAAGGTTTCCGTTATCTCTTGAGAAAACCCTTCCCTGTCTACAGCCAGTGCCTGCCCTGCAGGTACCTTATGTCTATCGGCTACATTCATCAGAAATGATCCGAGCTGTCTCAGCTCCTCCTTCATCAGTCCAGATGCATTAGAAGTTGCATTAGATCCAAGGGAGTTACTGCATACAAGCTCTCCAAACTTATCACTCTTGTGTGCCTCTGTATTTTTTACAGGCCTCATCTCATAAAGTTTTACCTTTATTCCTCTTTTAGCTAGTTGATAGGCCGCCTCACTTCCTGCGAGCCCCCCTCCTATTATTACTATTTCTTTTACCATAAATAATCTACTCCCCTATACTTTTTACACTATACAATTTATCCTTATTATACAATATTTTAAAAATTATAGGAAGTTTTTTTATGCCCATAAAAGAAACCCGCCTGAGCGGGTTTATTTCTTTTTATCTGTATCTTTCTTCTTATCATTAGGAAGTTTTCTTATATTTTTACACTCAGGATATCCTGTACATGCCAGGAATTTACCCCATCTTCCTCTTTTTATTTCAAAAGGGCTTCCACATTTTTCACAAGGTCCAGCTTTTCTAATAAGCTCCGCCTCTTCCTCTTCTATTTTTTTCAAAATATAGTTCAGTTGTACAATTCCGTCTTTCTCTATTATCCTGTTTTCTGCAAGAAGCTTTCTTACTTCAGAAGGAAGAGGAGTTCTGATCTCATCCTCTGCAAAGTTTTCGCTTTCAAGATAACTTCCGAATCTTCCGGCCTTTAGGAAAAGATTGGCTCCCTTGTCTGTATAGACATCTGTGGGTTTTCCTCTTTTTAACTTTTCTCTTTCCTGTACTACCTCATTGACTATTATCTCACCTTTTTCTATCTGATCTTTGGGGATATCTATGCCTTTTAAGGAGATTTTTTCCTGACACTCTTCATCTTCGCATTTGAGATATCTTCCGAATCTTCCGCTTTTCATGAGCATTTTACCCTTCCCGCATGGACATGGTACATCTGAAAAAATGATTCTGTTTTCCATCTCTTCTACCTTTTTTTCAAATACTGTCAGATACTTTGAAAGATCATCATAGAACTCCTTCAGAGTTTCTTTCCAGTCGAGATCACCCTCCTCTATACGGTCAAGCTTCTCCTCCATCTCAGCGGTAAATTTTACATTGAGTATATGAGGAAAGTTCTCCTCAAGGTTTTCCTTGACCTCATATCCCAGTGATGTAGGCACAAAACTTTTACCTTCGCTCACTACATATTCTCTCTTTTTAAGGGTTTCTATTATAGATGCATAGGTAGACGGTCTTCCGATCCCCTCTGATTCCAATTTTTTTACAAGAGAGGATTCTGTCAGTCTTGCAGGCGCCTTTGTGATCCCCTCTTTTACCCCTAGTTTTTCAAGGATAAGGATATCTCCCTGAGATATAGATGGAAAGTCCACCGACTCTATCTCATCTTCACCTTTAAACACCTTATAGTAACCGTCAAAAATTATTTTGTTTGCCACGCCTCTGAACTCATATTTATCGTAATTTGTTAGAAGCTCAAACTGTTTAAACTTTACCGGGGCCAGCTGTGAAATAACAAACCTCTCCCATATGAGACGGTAAAGTTTAAACTGATCTGTGTTCAGATGTTTCTCTATTTTCAAGGGTTCTAGCAGTACGTCCGTAGGTCTTACTGCCTCATGGGCATCCTGTATCTTGCCCTTACCTTTTTTCTCTGTATAATTTCCCACATACTCTTTTCCGTATTTTTCCTCAATAAAGACCTTGGCACTCTCTTTAGCCTCATCAGATATTCTTGTGGAATCTGTTCTCATATATGTTATAAGACCCTTTAAGTTCCCGTCTATATTAAGTCCTTCATAAAGAGTCTGAGCAACCCTCATTGTCTTCGATGCTGAAAATCCTAAATAAGATGAAGCTAGCTGCTGAAGTGTACTTGTTTTAAGGGGGAGAGGAGGTTTCTTAGTCCTGTCTGATATTTTGGCACTGGCCACCTCAAAGGATTTTCCAGGAATCTCTTTTTTCAATTCTTTTATTATATCTTCGTTTTTTATTTTATCAACTTTCTTATCATCTATTTTATTTAGATTCAGATTTATTCCTCCGGTAAAATCACCAGATACCTCCCAATATTTTTCCGGGATAAACTTTTTTATACTGTCTTCAAGGTCGCAGATCAGTTTCAGTGCAACTGACTGGACTCTTCCTGCACTTGTATTTGATGATATTATTTTCCAGAGAAGGGGGCTTATTTTGTACCCTACCAGCCTGTCTAATATTCTCCTGGCCTGTTGTGCGTTTACTCTGTCAATATCTATTTTTCTAGGATTTTTAACTGCATCTTTGATGGCTGTTTTGGTTATTTCGTTAAATTCTATTCTGTTGGACTCGTTTTCATCCAATTTTAAAATATGGGCAATATGCCAGGCTATGGCTTCTCCCTCTCTATCCGGATCGGACGCTAGGAAGACCTTATCTGATTTCTTCGCCAAAGCTCTGAGAGCCTTTGTGATCTCACCCTTACCCTTGATTGTAGAATAAGATGGTTCAAAATTATTTTCTATATCAACGCCTATCTTACTTTTAGGCAGATCTCTTATATGTCCGAAAGAGGCTGTAACCTCATAATTTCTTCCCAGTATTTTTTCTATGGTCTTTGCCTTGGCAGGCGACTCAACAATAACTAGATTTTTTTTCGCCAATGTCTCCACTCCTATCTGAATATTTTGTGGTATGTTGATTTTAATTATATTCGAAAAGTCTTAAAAAATCAAGGTTAGACGACTTTTCGTCTATATTTACCCCCGGGAGCTCCACATATAAGGCCCTTTAATTCCAGCTCCATAAGAAGTGCCAACAACTCTCCAGCCCTTATACTTGTAGACATTATAAGTTCATCAAGGTTCATTTCCTTTTTTAAAACATTAAAAACAATTTCTTCTTTTCCATGGAGATTTTCATGCTTCTCTTGGGTGGTAGGTTCTTTTTCTCTTTCCCAGCCATACTCTTTCAAAATATCCATACCTGAAAGTATGAGTTTAGCTTCACTTCTCTTTATGAGTTCATTGCATCCCTCTGAAGATGGAGAAAAAATATCACCTGGAACTGCAAATACGTCTCTCCCCTCTTCTAAGGCAAGTCCTGCCGTAATAAGACTACCGCCTTTAGACATACTTTCTACCACTACTACCCCTTTACTAAGCCCTGCTATTATCCTGTTTCTCAGTGGAAAATTATAATGGTTCGGTCTTGTTCCAAGAGGGAACTCACTTATAATCGTCCCCTCCCTCTCCATTCTTTCCCATATTTTTCTATTTTCCTGCGGGTATATTAGATCTAGCCCGTTCCCTACTACGGCTATGCTGTTTCCATTTTTTTCTAGAGTTTTACTGTGGCAAACAGCATCTATTCCAAGAGCCAGCCCACTCACAGTTGTTACACCTCCATCTACAAGATCCGTTATTATCTTTTCACAGGCCCTCTGTCCATAGGTAGTCATCTTTCTCGTGCCGACGACCCCTATACTCTTTTCACTAAACTCTCCCTTCCCTTTTATATAGAGGAAGACAGGAGGAGATGCTATATTTTTGAGAAAAATAGGATATCCACTGTCATGAAAACTCATAAGTCTTATTCTGCTTTTCTCCAAAGTATTCATCTCTTTTTCCAGCTCTGCCTCCATCTTATGAGAATCCATGACAAGCCTTACCTCTTCCAGGTTAAGACCATAGTATCTCTCCATCTGTGATCCATCCAATTTAAATATATCCCAGTAGTTATCAAAGCTTTTCATGAATTTTCTTATAACAGAATCCTTTACACCTGCCACCCTGAGCCTATACCATTCCATTTAATCACCTATCTCTCAATTTTAGAATAAACCTCTATAAGAAGGCTTTTTATCTCCTGCGAGGCCGGATAATCTTTTTGGGCCCTTTGCAAAACCTCTTTAGCACTACTATAGTTCTCCATATTGATATACATGTTCGCCAGTCCTAGATATAAATTTATATCTTTTTTATATTCAAGACAGATTTCAAAATCCTTTGCTGCTCTTCCGTAATCTCCCATTTGTTGATAAGATATCCCCCTTCCGAGATAAGCCTCATAAAACTCCGGGTTCACCTGAAGTATCTGACCGTACAAAAGGGCCGCTTTTCTGTAATCTCCCAAAAACCTGTAGGTTGTCGCTGCACCAAAAAGATTTCTCTCATCATAATTTTTTTCCTTTATGAAAATCTCGTTAGATTTTTCATAAAGATTATTATTAAAGTATAAGCTCCCTAGTTCAAAGATCTTATTACTGTCTGTATACTCAGTCTTAGCAAGATATTTTTCAAACATCTCATAATAATCTTTATTATACTTATCTTTTTTCCAGCCTGTTTCTTCGCTGTCCGCCATCATTTTTCTTATTAAGACTCTCTCATATAGCGCTCTTGTGTCTTCAGGGTACTTTTTTATAGCTTTCAAAGCCACGCTGTCTGCATGGTTTAAGTTCCCAAGTTTTTTATCTGCTTCTATGAGGTAAAGATAGGCCTCTATATCCTCTTCTCCTGTCAGATAATCTTCGAGATACTCCTTCCCCCTCCAGTAGTTGCCTATCTGAACCTGATAAATCCCTTCATCCATAAGCTCCGGTTTATCCAGAGAATAGGAAAGTATCACTGTAAAAATAAAAATCAGACTAAATAACACCTTCTTCATCAATATCTATCTCCTTTACCACGCTGGTTGTCTTCCCAGTATAAAAAGTGGTCTCTAAAATTTCTCCCACCTTTATCTCATGGGAATTTTTTACAACTCTTCCCTTTGCTGTTGTTATACTATAGCCTCTTTTCAGTATATTTTTAGGATTTAGAGCATTTAGCTTTTCCCTCTTCATCTCTAGCTCCTGTTTCTTTTTTAGGAGATACCTCTCATAAACCCGGATAAATTCCCGCTCTCTATCTAGGACCTCCATATTTTTCTCCTGCACTAGCCTCTGAAAGTTTTTTATTACAAAAGAGTTCCTTCTGTTTCTGAGTTCATCCCTCTTTCTATGGATATATTTCCCCAAAAAACTCTTCAAATATTTTTCACGGTTTTCAATGGCCTCCTGCAATTTTTTCTTCTCTGGAACAATCATCTCCGAAGCATGAGTAGGTGTCGAGGACCTGAGGTCGGCTGTAAAATCCGTGAGAAGTATATCTATCTCATGTCCCACTGCGGAAACAATTGGCTTTTTTGAATTGTAATAAGCCAGTGCCACATCTTTTTCATTAAAGGTCCAGAGATCCTCTATACTTCCTCCTCCCCTTCCTGCTATTATCACATCTATCTCCTCTATCCTGTTTAAAATCTCTATTCCCTTTATGACCTCTTCTGCCGCACCGGGTCCCTGCACTTTTGCAGGGTATACATAAATATTTATATTAGGATATCTGAGCCTTGCTGTATTTATTATATCCCTCACAGCTGCACCATTTCCAGATGTTACTACCCCTATTGTCTGAGGTAATGATGGCATAGGTATTTTTTTTCCCTGGTCGAAATATCCTCCTGCCGAAAGTTCTCTTTTCACTCTTTCTAGCTCCTCATAGAGTGCCCCCATTTTATTTTCCTTTTCCAGGTGACGTACCATAATTTGAAAATCACCCCGGGCTTCATAAAGGGTAGCATCTCCAAATATTTTTACACTGTCCCCCTCCTTCAGGTCCTCAGGTATTTTTTTGTATCTGTAGCCAAAGGCAGTGCATTTCACCTGACAGTTTTTATCTTTCAGGTTAAAATAAAGGTGTCCGCTTTTATAGTAGTTGACCCCTGAAATCTCACCCTTCAAAAAAAAGTTTTTAAGGTCATCATTACCCTCTAGATAATCTTTTACCATCTTGTTAAACTGGGAAACTGTATAGATCCTATCTTCCATTTCTCACCTCTTTCAGATATTCGTAAGCTCTCAAAAATGCCTCTTTCTCCTCTTCAAAGGTTATTTTTTCCCAAGCTTCCTTATAATCTAGCCACGCATATTCCAAAACTTCGTTTTTATCTAGTCTCACCTTTTTTTCATCACTTCTCATCAGAAAAAAAACAGCTTCCTTCATTATGTTCTTATTTATCTGATAATCCAAAGTCTCTCTAAACCCGTCTATTATCTGGGCCCTTAGACCTACCTCTTCATATACCTCCCTCAAAGCTGTCTCTTCCTCTGTCTCATCATCTTCCATGTGCCCCTTAGGGAAACCGTAATAACCACTCAGTTGTTTTATTACTAAAAATTTTTCCCTGCCATCTTCTATTACTACTATTATTCCTCCACAGGATTTTTCCCATATCATAACCTCACCCCTCTCTAGAATTTTATAGTTCCAATAAAAGTTCCTGTAATTTTATCATCTCATCTCTTTTTACTATGGCTTTTTCAAAATCTAATTCTCCAGACAGGATTTTTATCTCCTTTTTCAGTTTTCCAATCTCTTTTTCTATATCCTTTTTAGAAGTAAATATCCTTTTTACCTTTTCTCTCTCGTAGCTCTCCATATCCACTCCATAGTCAAAGTTCAGAACCTCTTCAGATATCTCTCTTATAACTGTTTTAGGATCAATATCATATGTTTTGTTATACTCCTCTTGAACTTCTCTTCTTCTCTCTGTTTCCTCTATAGCTTCCTTCATAGAGCCGGTCATGACATCTCCGTAGAGTATGACCCTCCCCTCTATATTTCTAGCTGCTCTTCCCATGGTCTGTATGAGGGACCTTCTGCTCCTCAAGAAACCTTCCTTGTCTGCCTCTAGAACAGCAACCAGGGAGACCTCCGGGATGTCTAGCCCCTCCCTCAGGAGGTTTATCCCCACAAGCACGTCAAACTCCCCACGTCTGAGCCCCCTTATAATCTCTATCCTTTCTAGGGTGTCTATGTCTGAATGCATGTATTTCGCCTTTACCCCAAAGCCTATATAGTAATCTGTCAGTTCTTCTGCCATTTTTTTTGTAAGAGTTGTTACCAGCACCCGCTGTTTTTTTTCTGACCTGATCCTCACCTCTTCTAAAAGGTCGTCCACCTGGTTTGCAGTGGGTCTGACCTCTATACTAGGTTCTAGTATACCTGTAGGCCTGACTAGCTGCTCTGCCACCTGTCCCCTGCTGACCTCTACCTCATATTCCCCAGGGGTGGCAGATACAAATATGGTCTGGTTGGAGATCTCACGGAACTCCTCAAACCTCAGAGGTCTGTTGTCAAGAGCAGAGGGAAGTCTGAACCCGTTTGCAACAAGGGTCTCCTTTCTAGACCTGTCTCCCTTGTACATTCCTCTTATCTGTGGCACTGCTATGTGGGACTCATCTATGAATATCAAAAAATCCTTTGGAAAATACTCTAAGAGGGTATGAGGAGATTCCCCGGGCTTCTTTCCCGAAAGGTATCTAGAATAATTTTCTATCCCTTTGCAGTATCCCACCTCTCTTATCATCTCTAGGTCATACTCTGTCCTCTGCTTTATTCTCTGAGCCTCTATAAGCTTTCCTTCACTTTCAAATTTTTTTATCTGATCTTTGAGGTCTGTTTTTATATCCTCTATTATCCTTTCTATCTCCTTTTCCTCTGTAACATAATGTGTCGCAGGCATTATGCTGATTCTTTCAAGTCCGGCTCTGACTTTTTTCCCTGTAAGGGTGTTTATTTCAGATATACTCTCTAGATCATCACCCCAGAATTCCAGTCTGTACCCGGTTTCCATGTAAGATGGATATATGTCCACCACATCTCCCTTTATCCTAAACTTTCCCCTTTCAAAAGCTATATCATTTCTTTCATATCTCAGAGATACCAATTTTTCCAGAAATTTCTTCCTGTCTATTCCAGTCTTTAGGTCAATGGGAATTGTCATCTTTTTATAGGTCTCAGGCGATCCTAGACCATATATGGCAGACACAGATGCCACGATTATAACGTCTCTCCTGTTTATAAGTGCTGCAGTGGCTGCGTTTCTCATCTTGTCTATCTCATCGTTTATAGATGAATCTTTTTCTATAAAGGTATCAGTTGAAGGGATATACGCCTCAGGCTGATAGTAATCATAATATGATACAAAATATTCCACTGCATTTTCTGGAAAAAAAGATTTGTATTCTGAATAAAGCTGAGCGGCAAGGGTCTTATTTGGGGCCATTATGATAGCAGGTCTCCTTGTTTCCTTTATTATATTGGCCACGGTAAATGTTTTTCCCGACCCTGTGACCCCCAGAAGTACCTGATCCTTCACATGATTATTTATATTTTCAACTATTTTTTTTATGGCTTCAGGCTGGTCACCTGTAGGTTTATAGTTTGAATGGAGTTTAAACATTTTTTATCACCCTTCTTTAATAATCTATATCTGAATTCTAACAGATTTATCCACCCGGGACAAATAAGTTTCATTTTTTACTGTTCTTATTAGCCAAATTAGTTTGATTTTTCATTTAAATTACTGAATTTACACAGTGTTACTTTTCTCTTGACAGAAAAGTAACCAAAAGGTCAAGGCTGTGAAAAATCAGCTAAATAACCTTGAAAATCTAAGAAAAACTCAAAACTCACTGCGCTCAGACATCGATTTTTTCTAAGGATTTCACTGCGGTTATTCTTAACGCTGATTTTGTCAATGCCATTAAGAAATCAAAATATTCAAATGATTTTTAAAATCTTTTAAATCTTTTAAAGTCCTTAAAGTGCCTATTCGAAGAACTAGCGTTAAGAAATATAATCAATTTTACGTTAAGAAAATACAATGTTTGAGCAAAGCGAGTTTTGTATTTTTAGTAAAATTTATTATATTTTAGCTTGGACAAGACAAGGCTTGATTTTTGGTTACTTTTCATCAAGGAAAAGTGACAGAAGGCTTTGGATAAATTCAATATTTTATAAAAAAACCCAATAAAAATTAAAAAGAAGAATACAGTTTCAATGTATAATATACTAAAAATAAAGTTAGAACGCATGGAGGTCAAAAGATGAAAATATTGAGTGTTCAAGAGATGAGAGATCTAGATAATTTATATATAGATAAATTTGGAATTCCACAGTCAGTTCTCATGGAAAACGCATCTCTCGGAGCCTTTGAAATCATGAGAAAAAACAGACTGCATCTCTTTAAGAAAATAATAGTTATCTGCGGCAGCGGAAACAATGGTGGAGATGGTATAGCTCTGGCCAGAAAAATATTCTCATTCAACCAAAACATAAAGATCATCTTTCTGAAGGCCCCTCAAAAGTTCAAAAAGTCCTCTCTTATGAATTTCAAGGTGGCAGACAGTTTAGGAATACCTTGGGAAATAGCCGAGACAAATTCCATAGAGGAGATTAAAAAAGAGATTTCAAGGTCAGACGTGATTATAGATGCAATATTCGGTACCGGTCTGGACAGGAATATATCAGGAACTCCCGCCGAAATAATAGATGCTGTTAATATGTCGAAGGCAAAGGTAGTATCTCTCGACATCCCGTCGGGTCTAAACGGAAATAACGGTTGTGTCATGGGCAGAAGTATAGAGGCTGACTACACCATATCTTTTGGGACTTTAAAATACGGTCACTTAATAGGCGAAGGAAGAAAATACTGCGGAAAACTTTTTAACTGCAACATCTCATTTCCAGAGAATTTCACAGCAGACTTTAAAACCTCAGTTAATATTCCAAAGCCTCTCCTGCCTAGGAATATTACAGGTCATAAAGGTAGTTTTGGAAAGGCTCTTTTTGTTTCCGGGTCTAGAAATTATTTAGGGGCCCCTTTCCTGAATTCATATTCTTTTTTAAATGCTGGTGGTGGGTATTCAACTCTATTTTCTACAGAAGAGGTTATCAATTCAGTTTCACCTTTTGCCAGGGAGCTTGTTTTTAAAAGAGGGGTGTCCTATGAAAAAGGGGGACTTTCCTTATCAAATTTTGATGATATCATGGAAAACTGTCAAAATAACGACGTAGTGGCTCTTGGTTCCGGCATCTCACTTGAGCACTTTACACTAGAACTTGCAAGAAAGGTCATAGAAAACTGCAAAAAACCCATAATTGTAGATGGAGACGGCATTACAGCTATCTCTGAGGATTTAGAAATGCTAAAAATACGTGCATTTCCTACAATACTTACACCTCACATTGGAGAGTTCTCAAGGCTGACAGGGATTTCCATTGAAAAAATAAAATCAGACAGGGTAAACATTCTGCGTGACAGTGCCAGAGATCTGAATAGCTATATTGTTTTAAAGGATGCAACTACACTGATAGCTTCTCCACAGGGAGAGCTCTTGTTCAGTACTTCCGGAAATAGTGGTATGGGAGTGGCAGGAAGTGGCGATCTTCTGGTTGGTATAATAGCTATGGCCCTTTGTACTCTTACCCCTTTGGAAGCATGTGCTATAGGGGTATTTATCCACGGTTATGCAGGAGATATTACTGCGGCCATACATGGTGAGGATGGTGTTCTTCCAACCAAAATTCTAAAAAATATTTCATTGGCAATTAAAAACTTCAGAAAAAACTATTCTAATGTCTGCAAAAAATATCTACCTAAAGAAATTTAAAAGCGGGTAAAAAAACCCGCTCTTTTATTTTCTATTTATTATTTTAGTGAGTTTTCAGGATTTACTCATCCCATTTTTTAGGGGCATGCATTTTTTCACAATATCCATAGTCTTCACTGTAATTTTCGATTGCCCTTAGGACATTTATAGCCTTGTTCATCCTTGCAATCTGCTCCGGAGTTCTCTGATTATTATTTTTTATTGTTAGGTCTCCTCCGTATTCAAGTAAAAGTTTAAAAATCTCTTTTTCATTTAACTGTGCAGCTAAATGAAGAGAAGTATTTCCCTTTTTATCCCTGATATTTACATCTACGCCATTGTAAACAAGAAAATCAGTGATCTCATAATTTCCCATTGTCACAGCATGATGAAGAAGGGTGTAACCACTCTCATCTTTTTCATCAATAAGATCCACATGAAGATTTTCTTTAAACAGTTCCACATTTTCCTCTTTTAAATAGTTTAAAAGTTCCATCATCCACCTCTATAAATTTTTACAAACACACTATATTTTAAACCCTCTCAGAACCTGCCAGAATTGCCCCTTTCCTTCTAGGAACTGAAAGTTATTGAAACCTTTATACGAGCTCTTTTTATAATTCCTCTTAAAAGAAATTCCGATAAAGTTCATTTTGATCGTATAAAACATTTATTTAGTAAGGTATTCTATTGTTTTTTTAGCTAAAAGTCAATTTAATTTCTACGTGAAATCATACATTTTTTAACTTGAAACTATGCAGAGAATATATTTTTATTACAGTAAAAATCTGAGGTTTTCAGTTAACCAAAAACATTGAGTTTTTCAGTTCTAATTTTAAAAATTTTTTGTAGATAAAATAAAAAGACCGCCAAAAGAACGATCTTTTCTAACTGTTTAAATATAAGGGTTGCTCCACTTCTAATATCTCTTTTCTTCCCTTAGATGCCTCTATAAGCACCAGATTGGAGCTGCTTTTATTGTCAGAATATACAAACTTTACCCTTTTAAGAGAAAAACCCTCTCTTTCAAAGATGCAGGCTATATCTGAAAACCTGTGAGTTCTGTGAACCACAAAGAACTGCCCCCTGGGTTTTAAAAGCCTTTTGGCATTTTTTACCAGTTCTTCCAGAGTAAGATTTATTTCGTGACGGGACAAAGCCTTGTTGTCATGCATATTTATTTTTTTACCGTCAAGTGGCATATAGGGAGGATTACTTATGACATAGTCATACATATTCCCAGATTTCATCTCTTTCACGTCTCCTAAAACCACCTCTATACGTCCTTTAAGGCCATTTCTTATCATATTTCTTTCAGCCAGCTCTGCCATTTCAGGCTGTACTTCCAGTGCCGTTATTTTTCCTATCTCTTCCCTGTCTGAAAGCAGTATTGAGATTATCCCAGTCCCTGTTCCGATTTCCAATAATTTCCCAGGTTTCTTCCCTTTAAAAAAATCAGCCAGTATCACAGCATCTACAGAAAATCTAAATCCGTTTTTCTTTTGGATGATATCCCTTCCCATTTCATCTAAAAGGGTTATATCTTCATCAGGACGGATCATTACTCCTTCTCCAGTCCTTTCAGTTTACGTTCTTCATCACTTGTTTTGTTCTGAAGTTTTCTGGCTTCTTTTTTGTTAAACTTGATATCCACCAGATCTTTTCTCATCATTCCCTTAGTAGGTATGTCAACGTAGAGGTAGCCGTTTAATGGATTTACTCCCACTACTCTTCCGTCTCCATCTTCAGTCCCAACTATTTGATTAACTGCAGGAAAGTTTTTTAGAGCCTCTGCATACTGGGTGTGCTCATATTTTATGCAGCAGAGCAGTCTTCCACAGGCTCCGGATATTTTTGATGGATTTATTACCAACCCCTGATCCCTAGCCATTTTTATAGATACTGAATCAAACTTATTTATAAATGTTCTGCAGCAAAGTTCCTTACCGCAGATACCTATACTCCCTAGAATTCTGGCTTCATCCCTGACACCTATCTGTCTCAACTCTATACGAAGTTTAAATATAGTTGCTAGGTCCTTTACCAGCTCTCTGAAGTCTATCCGTCCCTCTGCTGTAAAATAAAATATGAGCTTGGATTTATCAAAGGTAAACTCCGATGCCACTATTTTCATAGGCAGTTTATGTTCTAGTATTTTTACCTTACATACCATGTAGGCTGCTTCTGACTCTTCTCTTAGATTATTGTACCTCTCAACCTCTTCTTCAGAGGCTTTTTTGATCACAGGCTTAAGTGGGAGAACTAGCTCTCTCTCAGGAAGTTCTCTTGCCTCAGCATATACAACTCCTAATTCTCTTCCTCTAGCAGTATCTACAACGACCTTGTCACCTTTTTTATACTTTGTGTCATCTGTCACTTCAAAGTAATATCTTTTTTTAGTAACCTCAAAAATAACACCTAAAACTTTATAGGTTTTTTTTTCTTGTTTGACTTTTTCCTCTGAAGGTTTTACTTCATCTGTCTTTATAATTTTTTCCTTGGTATCTGCATCCCTTTTCATTATATCCTCCTGATTAAATGAGTCCCTTTTCCAAAAAACTAAAATAAGAGTCTCTAGTTATTATCATGTGATCTAATACCCTTATCTCGATGGCATTTAGAACTTGTGTAATCTTATTTGTAAAATCTATATCCGCCTCAGAAGGTCTCAAATTCCCTGATGGATGGTTATGTGCAAATATTACTGATTTTGCTCCGTGCTTTATAACTTTCTCAACTATATTTCTAGGGTATACTCCGCTTCTGTCGATAGTACCCTTAAATAGAGTTTCCTCGCAAAGAAGGTTATTGGCCGTATCAAGAAATATGACTTTAAACTCCTCTATAGGTGAAAATCCTATCTCACTCCTCAAAAAAGCCAAAAGTTCTCTGGTTCCAGATATGGTAGTTACATCTCGTTTTGAATAAGTACTTTTAAATATATCTTTAGATATCTCTGAGATCAGTTTCAAAAAAACTACACTAGCCTCTCCTAGTCCATCTACTTTCAAAAGCTCCTCAGAAGGAGCTGTCATAATCTCCTCTAAGTTTTTAAATCTTTCTAGAAGTTCCTTTGCCACAGCTTTTACATCTTTTCTAGTTATACTATATGTCAGAAGAAGCTCCAGTTTTTCATAATCCAAAAATGAATTATATCCACCTTTTGTATATTTTTCTCTGAGTCTTTTTCTATGACCTGCTGTCTCTTTCATAGACCATCACCTTATAAAAGAATTCTATCAATTATATACTTAAAAATATATTTTTGTCAAAAATCCCTGCTTATGCAGGGATTTTCTAAGCAAAAAGTTCATATACCTCATCGACTTTTTTCATTTTCTTTATAATTTCCAGTGCTCCAGTTATTATGGGATAAGCAAGAACTGCTCCTGTTCCCTCTCCTAATCTCATATTCATGTGAAGCATAGCTTCAAGTTTTAGATTATCAAGTACGACTTTCATTCCAGGTTCTTCACTCTTATGGGTGGCTATCATGTAGTCTTTTGATAGTGGAGATATTTTAGAGGCTGCCAGTGCTGCCACTCCAGATATGAATCCATCCACCAGCATTGGTTTTTTAGCTGCTGCTGCCCCTAGATACATCCCTATTATGCAGGCTATATCTAGTCCTCCAACTCTTGCTACTGCGTCCACAGGGTCTATTTCCATGACTCTGTGCAGATCACAAGCCTCTTTTATGATTCTCTTTTTCTTCAAAAGGCCCTCATCACTGAGACCCCCTCCTCTTCCAACTATAAGATCTATGTCCTCTCCTGTGAGGGCATAAAGTACCGCAGAACTAGTAGTTGTGTTGGCTATTCCCATCTCACCATTAGAAAATATATCATAATTATCCTTTAGATTGTTTATTGTCCTTATTCCTATTTCTATGGCCTCTATACACTCTTCTCTGCTCATGGCAGGTTCATTTCTCAGATTGGCCGTACCGTTTTTCACTTTATGGTTGTGAAGATTCGGATACTCCCTTTTGATTCCGCCCTTTATCCCAACGTCTATAAGTTTAAAGTCAACCCCTACAGATTTACACAGTATCCCTATGGCAGCTATCTCGTTTAACATAGCCTCTGATACTATCTCTGTATACTCCAAGGGACATGACGAAACTCCCTCATCTATGACACCGTTATCTGCCGATGCTACTATATGACACCTTCTGTCTGCACTGTTGAAAACTTTCCCTGTAATACCGGCAAATTGAACAGCTATATCTTCAAGCTTCCCTAGACTTCCCTTAGGTTTCATCCTTGAGTCCAATCTGTCCTGGGCCCTTTTCACAGCGTCTTTATCTAACCCCTCTATATTTGACAAGGTTTCTTCAAAAAGTTTCATTTATTTTCCCCCTATATTAAGGCCCTGCAGCACTGGAAAGCCATCTCTGAACTCTAGTATGCTGACTCCACCGGTATTCAATGCAAATTTCCAATACCCGTCAAGACCCCCGGTTATATAATAACTCAGTATGCAGTTTATTACTCCCCAGTGCGTCACAACAACTATATCTTTCTTTTCCTTATCAAGATTTTTAAGGAATTCCACAACTCTTTTTTGGAGTTGGGTTACGTTCTCTCCGTTTTCATAGTTATATTCCTGCCATTTATCTTTCCACAGGTTGACTTCATTGGGGTATTTCTCCTTTATCTCCCCATATGTGAGTCCTTCAAAAATTCCAAAGTTTAACTCCCTCAACTCTTGCGATATATTGACAGGAAGCCCCTGGTAATTTACTATATCTGCCGTTTCCCTTGCTCTTGAAAGATCGCTAGAATATATTTCATCATATTCAAAACTTTCTATTATGCTCTTGGCCTTATGTGCCTGTTCTATACCTTTTGCTGTAAGTTTAGGATCTAGCCATCCGAAAAACAGACCGTCTCTGTTCATTTCACTTTCACCGTGTCTTACTAGTATGACTTTTCCCATAACTCACCAAACCTTAAAAGTTCTTTTATAGTATAATTGCTGCAAAGAAAATGACCAAAATCTCTGTCATCTCTAAAACGGCACCTAAAGTATCTCCAGTAACTCCGCCTATTTTTCTATCCATAAGTTTTGCAAAATAAGCCCCCGGCAACATTACCAATGGTATTATAGCAAGTAGTCTAAATCCAAGATAGGCCTCTCCGAAATGCCAACCTATAAAATATACATAAACTGAAGTCAAGACAGTTGATATCACTACCCCTATAGCAGTTGTATGCTCTACTATGGATTTGCCCATACCTGTTGCTCTAGCATAGGGTCCTATTGCTGCATTCAGTACACTATTCAGTCTAGCTATTACAGGCATTATCAGTATAATGGCAAAACCCACCTCTGCAATCAGAGAAATTTTGAGTAAGAAATAAACAATAAGTGCAAGTGCTCCGTTTGATCCAAGCCTCGAGTCCTTCATTATTTCAAGCATCCTGTGTTTACTTCTGTAGCTGAATATCCCATCAAATGTATCAGCAAGACCATCCAAATGAAGGCCTCCTGTTAATATAATCTCTAATAATACAATAAGAGACGCCAGGGCATAAGGACTATTTATATACTTGCTCAGTACAAGGTAAGTTCCCCAAAGTATCCCTCCTATCAGTATTCCCACAATGGGGAAAAATTTCATGCTTTTCCCTACTTCATCTGCATCATATTCTACCTTAACAGGTATGGGTAACCTGGTCATAAATTGAAATAAAAGTAAAAGTCCCTTCATCTGTTCCCTCCGTATTATTTTAATCTCATCGGTAGTCCTGAGACAACTAGGTATGCTTCATCTGCTCTCTCGGCTACTATCTGGTTCGTTCTCCCGGCTATATCTCTAAAGTGTCTTCCCAGGGCATATGGCGGGACAAGTCCCATTCCAAGCTCATTTGACACAATCACAAGTTCCAAGTCTCTTTCCTCTACGAAATCAAAAATCCCCTTTATTTCATCTTGTATTCTTTTTTCTATTGAATGCAATTCCTCTTTTTTTATGGTGTCCCAGTCCCACTCTTTTTCCATTATCATTAGGTTGGTCACCATCACTGTTAAACAGTCCAAAAGAATAATTTTTTCATCATTTACTTTATCTTGGAGGATTTCATAGAGATTTTTATATGCCTCAATAGTCAGCCACTTTTCCCCTCTCTGCTCCTTATGTTTTTCCACTCTGAGTTTCATCTCATCATCAAACGGAATAGAGGTAGCTAAATACACTCTTTTCAACTTACTCTCAGCCACATGGTTTTCTGCAAAGCTGCTTTTCCCACTTCTGGCACCACCAGTAACATAGATGATTTTCCCCATGTTTCCCCCTTCAAAACTTAAGTTATCACAATTTCAATTATATCACTTACAGAATAAAATATCAATAACAAAGGGCTTTAGTATTACAATTAAAAAGGATCGGCTGAGCCGATCCTGATTTTTTTATGCTGGTTCTACGTGACCATAATCTCCATCATTTCTTTTATAGACTACATTCAGCTCTTCTGTATCAGCATTCATAAAAACATAAAATAGTTTATTAAGAACTTCCATTTGCATAACAGCTTCCTCTACATACATAGGTCTTGCAGAGATTGTAGTTTGGACTATTCTTTTACTGTCCTCTTTATCTATCGTCTTAGTTTCAGGATTATACTTAATAGTATTTTTACGTCCTGCAGTATGTTTATTGTCTCTAAGTTTTTCTTTATATTTAGTTATTTGCTGCTCTAGTACGTCTACGACTTCGTCTATTGCTGCATATAGATCCTCATCAGTAGCAGTTGCCTTGATTTTATTCCCATTCATGTAGACCAATACATCTGCAGTATGGTAATCTCCTGTTTTCAAGTTTTCAGCCGATAATGTTACATCCACCTCCATAATATTGTCAAAATATTTTTTTATCTTGTTGATCTTTTTCTCAGCATGTAGCCTGATTGGTTCTGTAACCTCTAAATGTCTCCCGTGGATGATTAATCTCATATAAAACCACTTCCTTTCATCAATCCTTAGCATAAGCTCCGGTGTATTTGTTGAATCGTTGTCAACTAATAAGATTATACAACCATTTAACAAATTTCCTAGTTTTTTTAAAAGTTTTTTTTATTATTTTGATTCCCCTACATTTCTTCTTCCAAATGCAGAGATCCTTTTTTTAAGAAATATCTCTTGTGACATATTTTAGCAAGTTCTCTTGAGTGGGTAACCACAATTATAGATTGCTTCATATCACAATTTATCCTTCTCAAAAGAGCATGTATTTTTTCACTTGTTTCTTCATCAAGATTCCCTGTAGGCTCATCTGCCAAAAGTATTTTAGGAGAATTTATAAGTGCCCTAGCTATGGCAACTCTCTGCTTCTCTCCTCCTGATAGTTCCGTGGGCTTATGTCCCATTCTTTCTCCGAGTTCTACCTCTTCTAGTAGTTTGACAGCCCTTTCTCTTATCACCGCCTTGTCCTTAAAATTTTTCAACAAAGCTGGGAGCATGACGTTTTCCAGGGCTGTAAACTCAGGAAGAAGATAGTGAAACTGAAATACAAATCCAAGCATCTCATTTTTTATCTTATCAATATTACTTCCATTTAGATTATCAACCTCTATACCGTCAAAATATATCCTCCCACTGTCAGGTTTGTCCAAAAGTCCTATGAGATTCAGCAGAGTAGATTTTCCCGATCCAGACTTCCCAAGTATGGATATAAACTCCCCCTCATCAACTTTCAGGTCAAGATCATTTATGATATGCAGGTCCTTTTTTTTATCCTTGTAGTTTTTATTTAATTTTTCTAGATTCAGTACTGTTTTACTCATATCTCAACGCCTCCACCGGTTGTAATTTTGCAGCCCTGTATGCAGGGAAAATACTTGAAATAAATATCACCACAAGATTGGCCCCTATTATAGTGAAAATCTCCCTCACAGATAACTCTACAGGTATCTTTGTAAGATAATATATGCTAGTCAGCTGAGCTATTGAATAATTTTTTACATACCACAATATCCCCAAAGCCGCTGCAGTTCCGATTATTATCCCCATAACACCTAGAGCCATCCCCTCTATAAGAAATATTTTCATTATTTTCTCACTAGAAAACCCCATAGCCCTCATGACACCTATGTCTCTAGTTTTTTCCCTCACAAGCATATTTAGGGTTACCCACACTACAAATCCGGCTATTACAACTATCAGTGAAAATACTATTATCATAACTGTTTTCTCAAGGGATAGAGCCGACAAAAGATTCCTGTTTAGCTGCCCCCACGTTTTGGTATTCAGCCCTGTATTATCGTATATTTTAGAGGCTACCTCATCTGATTTATAGGCATCATTTAGCATAACATCCATCTTGCTCACCACATTTCCAGAGTATGTCAGAGCCTGTACAGCTCTCAGAGGTAGCATTACAAGACTGGTGTCGTACTCATAGTACCCGCTCTGAAAAACCCCCCCTATCCTAAATCTGACCTCCCTGTTGTCTGCAGAGACTATAGATACCTCATCCCCTATATTAGCGCCCAAATTTTCATATAGTTCCTTCCCCATGAGGAGCTGCGTAGGTTTATCAAAATCCATTGTCCCCTGGACTATTTTTTTGTCCAATCCCATGGCTCTTTTGGCATCTGCTAGGTCTAGCCCCTCTATCTTTACACCGGATATATAACTCCCTAAAACACCATTATACTTGAGAATTCCCTGGGTCGTAGTCTTAGGAACTACTCCCTTTACCCCCTCTATACCCTCTATCACTTTCTGTACATCCCTGTAATTTTCAATGTCACCATTGTCCTGTACCACAACGTGAGAAGTTATAGAAAGTATGCTCTCTATCATATTCTTGTCTAGTCCATTTGCTATACCTATGGATACTATCAATACAGCTATTCCTATAGTCATTCCTAAAATAGAGATTATACTCTGTTTTTTCCTTTCAACTATATGTTTTTTTGCAATAAAAAACTCTATCATGGTTTTTCTTCTCCTTTGTTTATCTTATTTCCCTCACAGGGGAATTATACACCATATGCAAACCATCCTCAATAGATAGTTGTCTTCAAAAGGCATAACTTTCAAATCTCAAAGTTTTTTTACCCTTTCACATAAAAATATTTAATTTTTTACAAGAATTTTATTTTTAATTTTTTTATTGATAAAATAAACTTAAAAAGCCGGAGACTGCCGGCCTTTTAAATCAAGCTATTTTGATTTATCATGTTCCACATAAATAAGATTATCTAGCTCTATTCCGTCTTTTTCTGCCTTTTCAAGTAATTTTTCCATTATTTCTCTGTCTAATATTGGAGTTCTAGAGAGTATCCACAAATATTTGTCGCTTTTCCCACGCACCAAGGCATATTCGTAGCCCTCTCTGTCATAATCCATTATTATATAGTCGGCATAAAAAGGCCAGAAGAAGCTGACCCTCAATATATTTTCAACATCCTTATATTTTATCTTTGCCTTTCCCACAGAAGTTTTTATTTTTCCACTGTTTGTATCATAGCCCGTGTTCACCACTTTTATTTTACGATCTCCAAGATCTTCATAGTGAGCCGTCACATTATTGAGTCCCTTCTCAAATTTATGATCTTTTCTCACTATCTCATACCATTTCCCCAGATATTTTTCTGCTTGGAACTCAGAAATACCATATTTTTCTTCCTGCCCCTTCCAAGAATAAGACAGAGAATAGAGAAAAAAAGTTAAAAAAATTATAAAAACCTTAAAAAAAATTCTCATGAAATCTCCCCCTATAAAAAGATTTCGCACTTTATTACTGTTCACTTTTTGTAAAAAGCATATCTATGTGAGGTATCCCGTCCTCTATATAGATATCTGATGCCTCCTCAAATCCAAGGCTCAGATAAAACTCTAAGAGATACTCCTGAGCAGATATCCTTATGGATTTTTCTTTTAGATCTTTGGTCACAAATTCCATTGTCTTTTTCATAAGCTCCTGACCTAGCCCCTCGCCTCTATACCCCATGTTCACCAGCACCCTTCCTATAGAAACCTCGTCAAAAGAAACTCCAGGAAGAAGTATCCTAGTATAGGCAATCACCTTATCATCATCTGTTGCAAAGAGGTGATATGCATCTATATCCTTCCCATCTATCTCTGCATAGACACAGTTCTGTTCTACCACAAATACATCCACCCTCTGCTGCATTATATCATAAAGTTCTCTGTTGCTAAGTTCATCAAATTTCTTTATCTTCCATTCCATACTGACACCTCTCTTTAAATATATTTTAGTGGGTTGAGAATTAGATTATTGAATTTATCCAAAAGCTTCTGTCACTTTCTTTGCTTGTCCAAAGAAAGTAACCAAAGAAAAGACACCCCTAAAAAGATTCCTAAAATCATTTCTGAACTAACTTTCACTTGAAATATAGTCGGTAAACCTCCTTATATCAAGGAAAGTGGATTTCAGAAAAGGTGATTTCTTAACGGAATTTTTTAAAGGGTAATTAAAAACATTTAAAACACTACAAATGAAATAGTAACTACGCGCATGCTTTTTACTTAGTGCAGTCTTATATTCCTTTAGGTCTCTTAGTGAATTTTCAAGTCGCAGGGCTTATACAGGAAAGAACCTGCACTCAGCCGTTCTACAGAATAAGTTAAGGAAGTTCAAGGAGCGGTAGCGACTATGAAACACCTTATCCAGTGGATGAGCAGGGAACCGAGGACTGTAGCTTGCAAAGGCGTTAAAAGAAATATATACTTACTAGACGTTTGAAAATTCTTGATTTTCTTTGGTTACTTTCTTTTATCAAGAAAAGAAAGTAACACAGGTTTTCAGATAAATTCAGTAGTTTATCTAAAAATCCCTCACTTAAAATTTTCAACCAGTTTCAGCTTTTCCTTTTATAAATCTTGAATTGTATAATTAATTGCAACAAAAAGACTCATAGATATTTCCTTGATATAATGTATGTGCGACCAAACATTAAAAAGGAGTATCTATGAGTCATAAACATTTTACCATTGATGAAAAAGAAAGTATATTGAAATTTCTCAAGCTTGACTTCAACCTTGAGAAAATAGACAATGAAATTAGAAAACACAAATCCAGCATAAACAGAGAAATAAAAAGAAATAAGAGCTGCAGAGCTAAGAATAAACTTGAAGATTCCATGTAAAATACCCTATTTTAGTTTTGTAATCTTAGTTTTTTCTGTATATTACACAACCGTGTTTCGGTACATCCACTGATATTACAATATTTTCTCTTATAAAATAGCTCTTAACCACAGTTCCCTCCAGTGACTCTTCTGAAGAATAGATACATCTGAACTCCTCTCCCTCTTTATGGAGCGTAGAATCAAGAACCACATAAACCTTCAGGTCTTTTTCTATATGGGAATTCATGGCCATGACCGCCTCATCCTGACTCAGAATACGGGACCATGCTGCCACTCCTTCATGTCTGCCCTCTCCCAGCTTATGGGGGAGGGCAAATTCTATCCCATCATATGAAACCTCTCTTTGATACTGCCTTCCCTGTCTCAGGATGAGATTTTCTTTTCTTACACTGCACATTCTTGACAGGTTCAGGTATAGGGGGTTATTTTCATCGAAAAAATGTTTTCCTCTTGTTTTAAAAGCTCCGAACTCACCTCCAAACATGCTCTCTCTGACATATTTTTCCCTGTT
Organism: uncultured Ilyobacter sp.; assembly: GCF_963663625.1. Lineage (NCBI taxonomy): Bacteria > Fusobacteriati > Fusobacteriota > Fusobacteriia > Fusobacteriales > Fusobacteriaceae > Ilyobacter > uncultured Ilyobacter sp. Next base: position 1,470,146 of record NZ_OY760437.1, read on the forward strand.
CCCACTGCCGTCAAACCCCTGTTCTGTTCCATAGTATATACACGGGATCCCCAGTGAAAACAGGTTTAAAAACAATGCATTAATTATAAGAGAGTTCGTATTTTTATCTGCACAGAATCGTCGCTTTAGATCTCTGCGAATTACCATGTCGTGATCGTCAAACATCGTTATTACATTGTCCCTGTACCAAGCGTTTTCATTTTCTCCTAAGAGTTTTGAATTTTTAAAAATATCAAAAAATTCCACAGGGTCAGTATAGCCCTTTGCCACATTTTCAAGCTTCTCTGGAATCTTATTTATTCCAAGGGCAGCGTTCAGACCTGTTTTTTCCAGAGTTTCCACTGCAAACTCCAGCCCACCTGTGATCTCACCTATGATATAAAAATTGTTCTTGCCTATGGTCTTGGTGTATTCATGAATCTCAGTAGAAAAATACCTCGTGGCTCCCTGCTCTAGATGCTTCACTGTATCTAACCTAAATCCGTCGATATCAGCATATGCAATCCAGTATTTATAACATTCTGTGAGTACCTTCAGTGCTTCTGAAGGACTGTACTTGTTATAATCACCGCTTCCTGTATAGATATTTTTGAGAGAGTAGAAATCCCCCTCTACATATTCAGGGTATGCATCCCAGTTGATTATATGCCCCTTCCTGCTAAAAGTCTCCCTATTCATTAGTTCCTGTGGCCACACTCCACCCTCTGGCCATATCTCATCAAGTGGTGGGTTGTCTACAGGGATGGAAGGTTCTCCATTTTTATCCAAAAAAGCCTTTATCTGAAACTGGTTACCGTTATATGCCGTATCTGTTTCCACATAGGAAAATACATTTCCAGTATGATTCAATATTATATCTACTATTATATATATTCCATTTCTGTGAGCCTCCTCTACCAGAGCTTTCAGATCTTCTCTCGTCCCAAAGTGCGGATCTATATCCAAAAAGTTTTGTATCCCATATCCATGGTAATTTTCTTCAAAGGCCACCTGTCTAAAAATAGGACTTATCCATATTGCCGTTACACCCATATTCTTTAGATATCCTATTTTACTCTTTATTCCATTTAAGGTTCCACCATTCCACTTATCCCCAAACTCCTCCCACATTTTTTCAGTTTCCTTATTATAGAGTACATTTTGATAGTCCGTGTGATTATATAGATCACTTTCAGAACCATTTGAAAACCTGTCTACCAACAGAAAATAAAGCACTTCATCTTCCCAGTTTTCTGGTGACTTATAGTATTCTCTATCTTTTGTAATCTCTTGCAGATTCACCTCATTTATACTTCTCATAAATTCCTACCTCCAGTATTTTGAGCCCAGATAATGAGTTCACTTTTCGGTAAATTCATAACTAAGATATTCTACCAATTTTAGTTTTTCTTTCCTTTATAAGATATACTGTTATAAAATAATAATGTTATTAAAAAAGGATAGCCATGAGCTATCCCTTATCCACTCTTATTCTTGCTTTCATTCCTTCCTCTAGAGGCATGTTTTCCCTTTCATAGTTATAAAAATAATAATCTTTGCCGTCACTTTCCACTCTACCCCTATACCATTCCCCGTCGACACACATTTCCAAGGGGCTTCCACAGGTAAAGTAAAGTTCCTGAGCCGTGTCTAGATTGAATCTCCCCTGACTGTTTAGCACCAGTTTTCCCTCAAGGGTTGTTTTGCTCAGAAGTTCCATGTCATATATAGCATCCTCTATTTCTTTTTTCAGATAAGCTATACTTTCGTGGCATTTTCTGTTTTCAAATCCCTCAAGAGCACCATCTTTTAAAAGATTTTCTGCATTTGATTTTAGACTCTTTAACTCTTTCAAAAAACCGATATATTTTTTATCCAGCATTTTTAAGGCCCCCTTTATTCAGTCTATAAAATATCCTTCAAAAAAAAATTCAGATTCCTTTCTTTAAACTTATATTTTCCCACAGCTTTCCTTGACTTTGTGTAAAGAGGTTTAGGTTAACTCCAAAGTTTTTATCCTACAAACTTTACAGATACCTTTTCTATATCCCACAGTGCATTCATTTTTTCTTTTATCTCATCCTCTATATTTTTTGCAAACTGATGGTTGTCCGCAATAGAGATAACAATCTCAACTTTACCTTTTTCCACACTAATCTCTTTGACTATGTCACTGCTTATTATATCTATTCCTAAACTGGGATTCATTATATGTCTCAGTTTTTTCTTCACAATATCAGCTGTTGTTTCCACTTTTTCTTTTATGAGGCCATGCTTCTCCTCATAATCCTCTATCGCCGCATGCAGTCCCTCCACTGCCAAGACAGAACAATGTACTTTTATCGGGGGGAGTCCTCCCAGGGCATCTGAGGCATCCTTCCAGCTGATTTTTTTAGCCTCTTCTATCGTTTTCCCCTTTGCAAGTTCTGTTACTATAGACGCAGTTGCAATGTTTGAAGCACATCCGTAGGACTCAAACTTAATATCCTCTATAACATTACTCTCCTTGTCTACTTTTATATATACAGAGACCATATCGCCGCATGCCGGGCTTCCCTCTGTTGCTTTCCCGTCTGCATCCTCTATTCGTCCCACATTTTTAGGATTTCTAAAATATTCTATAACAAGCTCATTGTATCCTGATTTCATCTATCTCCCCTCCTTTCCCAAAGGGCTTATTTTCCTCAGTTTTAGAATTATATCAGATAAAATATCCGCTGTTTTTTCCACTTGTTCCATAGAGTTAAACCTTCCCATAGTAAATCTCACAGAACCGTGTGCCCTTTCATGATCTCCGCCTATACCGTAGATAACATGACTCCCCTCTAGGGATTTACTAAAACATGCAGAACCTGTGCTTACAGCTATCCCCTGCATGTCTAGGTGAAGGGTCACAGACTCTCCTTCTACAAATCTGAAGCTTACATTTGCATTTTGAGGCGTCCTTTTCTCCCTGCTGCCGTTCAATCTAGAGGCAGGTATTTTTTCTAAAAGAGTATTTATAAGATAATCCCTCATTTGGAAAAGCCTCATATTTTCCTCGTCGGTTACAAGCTCGACTGCCTTCCCAAACCCTACTATTCCAGGGATGTTTTCTACACCACCACGCATGTTGTACTCTTGAAATCCACCCTCTATAAATTTCACCATGGGAGTATCTTTCCGGATATACAGCGCCCCCACTCCTCTAGGCCCGTGTATCGTGTGGGCAGAGATTGTCAGAAGGTCCACCTTTATCCTACTGACGTCGATATCCACTTTTGTAAAGGTGTGTGTGGCATCTACATGGAACAAGACTTTGTTTTTTCTGCATATATCTCCGATAGTTTCTATGTCTTGGATAGTTCCTATCTCCTGATTGGCATGCTGTATACTTACCAAAACAGTGTCTTCCCTGATAAGAGACCTCAGTTCATCTTTATCTACAAACCCCTCTTCATCAACTGATATATAGTTCACCTCATATCCATCCCTTACGAGAGATTTTATAGTATTTAAAACAGGAAAATCCTCTATTTTAGAGGTTATTATATGCTTACCTTTTTTTTCACCGAGTTTCCATGCGACTCCTTTTATAGCCATATTAGAAGATTCAGAAGAACCAGATGTAAACACTATCTCACTCTTAGAAGCTTTTATCTTTGAACTTATTATCTCTCTGGATTTTTCCAAAGCCTCTTTCGCCTCTATACCCATTGAGTAGGCAAAATCAGATGTAGCTACAGCATATATATCGAGGTAATATTTCTTCATCTCCTCCAAAACTCTCTCATCAAGCCTTGTGCTTGCAGAGTTATCCAGGTAGATATCATTTGTCAAAATCTCCACTTTATTCACCTCTTTAAAAAAAATTATATAAACAGATTTATTTTAGACTCCCTGGCCTCTTTTATATAGGTTCCCACTGCCCCGTATTCATCTATAAGATTCTCTCTCAAGTCCTCTTTTTTTATTTTCATTATATCCATTGTCATTTCACAGGCTATTATCTTCCCGCCCAGCTCTTTGTAATCTTTCATCAATCTTTCTAATTTTGCCACATTGGCTTTCTCCATACTTTTATTTACCATAAATTTTCCAAGTCCAAACATATTCATACGGGACAATTTCCCACCCTCTAAATTATTTTTTTTTAATCTCTCTAAACCCCAAAATGTGAAAAATATAGATACTTCCATTCCCATAGAAAGAGATCCGTTTGCTATTATCATCGTACTATATATCTTATCCAAATCACCACTATGCATTATTATTGTAGTTTTTTCCATGATACGACTCACCTCTCTATCTTTTTATTTTTATAGTCCAGCTTTCATCCTTTTCATCGATGGATATCAGTTCCAGATTCAAAGCCTCTATAGCCATGGGTATCTCTTTTTTTGATGCATCATGATTTCCAGTTATCTCTATAACATCTCCAGGGGAAGCTTTCTTTATAGCCTTTCTAGTCTCAACAAGGGGTACAGGACACGTTTCTCCTCTGACATCAATTTTTATAACAGCCATTTTTCCCTCCTTTAACAAAATAGAAAACTTACTTAAAAAATAAAAATATAGGTTTTTACTATTTAATATGCCCAGTTTTGTATTTTTCCTCTAAAATTAAAAGTCTATACTTTCCTTAACACTTAAAAAATATCCTCAGTTAGTTGAATTAAAACTAACTGAGGATATTGATTTTAGACTAATTTTGTGTTCTTATGGATTCTTAGCTCAGCTTTTTAGAAAAACATACTAAGTATCCAAGCAAATCCGAATCCAGAAATTGCAATAATAGTTTCCATTACAGTCCAAGACTTTAACGTGTCCTTTTCCGACATTCCAAAATATCTTCCTACCAACCAGAATCCACTATCATTTACATGTGATAATATAGTCGCTCCAGATGCTATTGAAATTACGATAAGCGCTCTTTGTGGTGCTGACATATCAAATGCTTCCATAACAGGCGCCAGTATTCCTGCCGCAGTTATCATGGATACTGTAGCAGAGCCTTGTGTAACTCTTACTATTGAAGCAATTATAAATGCTAGAACAATGGGTGATAGTGGAGAGCTAGCTATCTTTTGAGCTAAAAGATTTCCTATTCCAGAATCAATAAGTATCTGTTTAAATACACCTCCAGCACCTGTTACAAGTATTATAAGTCCTGCCGGCCCCAAAGCTTTGGTACTCAAATTTAAAATATGGTCTTTTGAAAAGCCTCTTTTTAGACCTAAAAAGTATATTGCAATAAGTGTAGCTAAAGAAAGAGCAAAAAACGGATGTCCCAGAAAACTAAATAAGTCCACCAAGAACCCTCCAGGTATAATACCTTTCTTAGCCATTGTAGTTGTCAAAGTATTTGCTAATATTAAAAATAATGGAATCGCTATTATCGATGACACCATTTTAAAGGATGGCAATTCTACATATTCAGTTTTTTCATCATCCAAAAATTTGCTTGGATCCAAATATATTTTTTCACCTATATACTTACCAAATATCGGCCCGGCCAAAATTGCCGTAGGCAGTCCTATTATAGCTCCGAAAAATATTACCCATCCCAGGTCAGCACCAACTATTTCTGCAACCGCTACCGGACCAGGAGTAGGAGGAATAAAAGTATGTGTAACTGCTAATCCTGCTAATAAAGGGATTCCGTAGAACAGTATAGATTTTTTACTTTCTTTCGCCAAAGAATAAACAATAGGTACTAGAATTATAAAACCTACATCGAAAAATACCGGTATTGCCACCAAAAATCCAGCCATAACAAGAGCCCAGGAAGCCTTTTCTTTACCAAATCTTTTTATCAGAGTATGAGATAGTGCCTGAGCTCCTCCAGATGCCTCTAAAATTTCACCAAAGATCGCTCCTAGACCAACTACTGTTGCTACGAATCCAAGTGTTCCGCCCATTCCATTCTGTATACTTTTTGTCACGTCACCCAAAGGCATCCCCGTCCCTACTCCGACAAACATACTCGTCAGCAAAAGGGCTATAAAAGCTTGTATTTTAAAAAATAAGACAAGGACAAGTAAAACAACTATGGCTAAAAGACTTATTAATGCCAGACTTCCCACCGGCACGGTTTTAGGGCTATCGTTAAAATAATCTGCGTAGTTAAAAAAGTTTCTGAGTGCTATGAAAATTGAAAGAATTACAAATCCCAATGATGAAATTTTTTTCAAAGAGTTTCCCCCTGTCCAACCTTTTGATACTTCTATATTTTCCATATCCTGTTTCCCTCCTTTTAATTTTTAATTATTCTATGTATCCACCCTTCATAGGTGAAACTGCCAACTTTGTATAGATCCCCAAGGTTCCTTTAGTATACTTTGGTTTTGGTTGAATCCAATTTTTTCTTCTATCCACTAAAATCTCTTCTATCTCTTCAGAAGTTTTTCTATCCCCTTTTATTCCGATAATATTTATAGATCTTTTTTCTACATTTATCTCTACAAGGTCTCCTTTTTCCACCAATGCTATAGCTCCTCCTTGAGACGCTTCAGGTGATACATGACCTATTGCAGGTCCTCTAGTAGCCCCAGAAAATCTTCCATCTGTTATGAGGGCAACTGTAGATATAAGCTCGGGATCTGAAGCTATTGCCTCTGTTGTATAGAACATCTCCGGCATTCCGCTCCCCTTAGGTCCTTCATATCTTATGATAACTGCATCTCCAGGGTTTATTCGCCTCTTTATAACAGCATCCAATGCTTCCTCTTCCGAGTCAAAAGGTACCGCTTTTAAGATTACCGTTCTCATCTCTTTTGAAATTGCTGAATGTTTTATAACCGATCCTTCAGGGGCCAAATTCCCCTTCAGTATAGCCATCGATCCCTCTACTTGTATCGGATTTGAAACCGACCTTATCACATCCTCTTTTTTAACTCCTTTCTTCTTTAAATATTTTGAGCATCTATCATAAAAATCACTTTTTTTAATATCTTCCAAATTTTCACCTAAAGTTTTGCCTGTTATAGTCATCACATCTAAATGTAAATAATCTTTTATCTCTTCCATTATGGCTGGAACTCCACCTGCGTACCAAAAATATTCCCCTGGATAAAATCCACTGGGTCTTATATTCAGTAAATACGGAGTTTTTCTATGTATTTCATCAAATAATTGGACGTCTAAATCCATTCCAAGCTCGTAGGCTATGGCTGGAATATGGAGCATTGTATTGCTCGATCCAGCTATGGCTGCATGTACCATAATGGCATTTTCAAAAGCTTTTTTTGTCAATATTTGAGATGGCTTCAATTCCTCCTTTGCAATTTCCACAGCCCTCTCTCCTGTTTTTTTTGCCATATCTAAGATCTCACCAATTGTTGCAGGCATAAGAGCCGCTCCAGGCAGTGTGAGTCCCAATGCCTCTGCCATCACCTGCATTGTAGAAGCTGTCCCCATAAAAGAACATGCTCCACAAGATGGACATGCATTATGCTTTGCAAAATCAAATTCTTTTTCAGTTATCTCTCCTCTTTCATACTTTGCACTGTATGCCCCGAGTTGTTCTAAAGTTAACATATTTGGACCAGCAGCCATGATCCCTCCTGGCATGACAATTGAGGGCATATCAAGCCTGGCTATGGCTTTCAAATGAGCTGGCACACCTTTGTCGCAACTAGATACAAAAACTCCTGCATCATAAGGAGTAGCTCCAACTTGAATTTCAATCATATTAGTTATAAACTCTCTCGATGCAAGGGAATAATTCATTCCATCATGCCCTTGGGCCTGTCCATCACAAATATCAGTTGTAAAAAATTTAGCCGGTTTCCCCTTGTTTTTATAAATCGCTTGCGAAATTGACTCTACAATTTTGTCAAGGTGTGCACTTCCAGGGTGGCTGTCACCGTAGGTACTTTCTACTATTATTTGGGGTTTGGACAAATCTTCTACTGACCACCCCATTCCAATTCTGAGCGGATCCATCTCTGGAGCTTTTTTTCTTAATTTTTGACTTATCAACATAATAAACCTCCCAATATTTTTTAAGAGAAAAGTTGTCCAACAACTATCTTGAGTCGATTATACTTCTGTTTTTTTAATTTGTCAATTTTTTGTTGTTAAAACATCAAAAAAGAACTAAAAGTTCTATTTGAAGCCTGAAAATTAACAAAATTTCTTTTATATCACGCTTGTTATATTTTATATCAAAGCAAATTTGTCCTACAGAAGTGAGTGGTTCTACAAAGCACTTATTTTATATAGAACATGTTTCCAACTTAATTAACCCCACAGTTTCAAAATATTTGATACATAGGCCAATCACCACACCTTCAGTATTCGTTTATAAAAAAATCCCCAACAGAATTATGTTGGGGATTTTTTTATAAACATTCCGATTTTTAACGAGTCTTTCATTCTTCCTTCTTTTGTATTTTTTCCACATCTTTTATAGTTCTATTTAAGTGCTTTTTCATGAAAAGCAGACTTAAATCAACATCATTTTCTTTTAAAGCATCTAAAACCAGCCTATGGTCTCTTATGCCACTTTCGGATCCAAGCATTATATTAAGTGTCTTTTGATGAAACACTAAAAGATTGAATAAAATGTCACTTATCTTTATTATTATGCTATTTTTAGTTCCTCTGGCTATCACTCTGTGAAATTCTGCATCATAAAAGGCAAATTTCTCACTATCGCCTTTCAGCTTCTCCATTTTCAAATAAACCTCTTCAAGCTCCTCTATATCTTCATTACTTGAATTTTTTAAAAAAAGTTTTATATTTTGCATCTCGAACCCTTTTCTGAACTCTAAAATATCCAAATAATTATCTTTTTCCAAGGTTATATGAGTAATCAAATCATTGAAAACAGCCGTTTCAGAGACCTCTCTCACGAAGGTTCCCCCGCCTTTTTTTTTACTTAAAACGTTTAAAGTTACCATTTTTTCTATTGCTTCTCGAACTGAATTTCTGCTCACCCCTAACTCTTTAGCAAGGGGAAGTTCAGAAGTTATTTTTTCTCCAGCTTTCCATTCTCCAGCTAGTATTTTATTTTGAATAAAATCAAATACCAAATCACTAGTTTTCCGCTTCAATTCTTATTCCTCCCAATCTCTAGCATCGTAACCTCACGTATTAATTATACCATTTTTAATCAAATTAATTTAAACTTTATAATTTTATAGACACCACCTACTTATAAGAAATTTAAAATCAAACAATCTTAATATTCACAATAAAAAAATAAAAAAACAGAAGAAACCAAATTAGTCTCTTCTGCTCATTTATACGCTCCAATTATTTAGTCTTTTTTTCTCATCTGTGGGAATAGGATTACGTCTCTTATAGAGGGAGCTCCAGTTAAGAGCATCACCAGTCTGTCTATCCCTACACCTAGACCGCCTGCAGGAGGCATTCCATATTCTAGAGCCTCTATATAATCGTCGTCGATCTCTGCGTTTGCCTCTTCATTTCCTAGCATCGCCTCTTCTAGCTGAGCCTCTAGTCTCCCCCTCTGATCTGCAGGATCATTTAGCTCAGAGAAAGCATTTGCATATTCTCTGGCATCGATGAAGAGCTCAAATCTGTCTGTAAATCTGTGGTCATCTGCATTTCTTTTGGCAAGTGGAGATATTTCCACCGGGTGTCCGTATACAAATGTCGGCTGTACAAGATGCTCTTCACATTTCTGTTCGAAGAATTCATTTATTATATGTCCCACTGTGTTCATGTGCGGGGCCAGGTCTACTTTATTTTGCTTGGCAAAAAGTCTGGCATCCTCTACAGAGACCTCTTCCCAGAAATCGACACCAGTTATCTCTTTTACAAAGTCTACCATGTGTACCCTCTTAAAGTTCTCAAGAATAAGCTCTTTTCCGTTGTATTCAACAGTTGTAGTTCCGTTTATTGTCTTCGCGGCATTCATTATTATCTCTTCAGTAAGATCCATCATATCATTAAAGTCAGCGTAGGCCTGATAGAGCTCCATCATTGTGAACTCTGGATTGTGTCTCGTGGATATCCCCTCATTTCTGAAGTTTCTGTTTATCTCGTATACCTTGTCAAATCCTCCTACAATAAGCCTCTTTAAGTAAAGCTCTGGAGCTATTCTCAAGAATAGAGTCATATCAAGGGTGTTGTGGTGAGTCACAAAAGGTCTTGCTGCTGCTCCGCCAACGATGGGGTGCATCATAGGAGTTTCTACTTCTAAGAAACCCTTGTTGTTAAGTAGTGTTCTTATTGAGTTCACTATCTGTATTCTCTTAACAAAAGTCTCTTTGACCTCTTTGTTCATTATAAGGTCAAGGTATCTTTTTCTGTATCTTGTCTCTACGTCTGTAAGTCCGTGGTACTTCTCAGGAAGCGGTCTTATGTTTTTTGAAAGAAACTCAAAACCTGAAACTCTGAGAGTAAGTTCTCCCTTTTGTGTCACAAAAAGTGTCCCCTCTACCCCTATAAAGTCTCCTGTACCCATTTTCTTTGCAATCTCAAATAATTCATCAGTTAGGGCATCTTTTCTCAGGTAGACCTGCACTCTTCCCGTTTCGTCCTCTATATGGGCAAATACTGCTTTTCCCTGACCTCTGCATGTCATTATTCTTCCTGCTGTTTTAAAAACTGTAGAATCTTCCTCTTTCAGAGTATGGCTCAGAATTTCCCCCACCATATGTTTTTTATCATATTTTCTTCCAAAAGGCTCTAATCCAGCCTCTTTAATCTCTTTAACTTTTTCCCACTTATCCATAATAACGTGGTCATCTGCTACTCTGTCAAAGTATCTTTCCATTCCACATCTCCTTTATATTTTTAATTTTTTTATCTCATTCTGACTATATATACCATAGCTTTTTTAGACCAGGTGGTCCCGGGATAATCCCTCACAAGTTTTTCAAAGCTCTTTATACTTTTTTCTTTGTCCTGCATCCTGTAATAGCATACCCCTGCAAAATATCCTATCTCAGCTTTTTTCATAGGACTCTTCTCTGACTCAAGAGCTTCTTCAAAATAATAGGCGGCATCCCTATAACGGGTAATGTAGTAATAACTCATCCCTATCTTTATATGGGTGCCGAATCTTCTAGCAGCCTCTATATCTTTTTCCTCTGCCCTCTTGTAGAAAAGTACAGCTTCCTCATAGTTCTCCCTTTGATACTTTTCGTCTCCCAGGGTAATCTCCTTTTTTATGAGTTCTCCCCTGTGATACATCTCTCTCTCTTTTTCCAATTCAGCTGTCTTATCCTCAGAAACTTTTAAAAGACTAGTTTCAAATCTTTCTAAATCTCCGTTATTGAGATACAACAGGCAAAGATTATAATAATCTTTGCCGTAGAGGAGGTATCTCTCGGCATTTATGATGTCGCCCTTATTCATATACCATCTGCCAAGGTATAGTGCTATCTTTGGATTAAAAGTCTCACTGTACCTTTTTTTTAGAAAAATTTCATCATTATCTCTCAGACTTTTACCAGCCAAAATTATGTTCACCAGTTCTTCTGCAAGCCCCGGCTTATGGATATATTTTTCTAGGAACCCCCTGTATTTAATTGGGTCTTCCTTTGCCATCTCCATGTCAAAGTCAAAGAGTTTTTCTCGCTCCATATCATTTAGCTGAAAATTTTTGCTTATAAAATCTGCAGCCTCTTTTGCCACATCTAGATTTTTCTCACCAAGAGCTTTTTCTAATATCATAAATGCAGTTTCCTTATGATACAGCGCCCCTGGAAATGCCAATCTCGAAAGCTTCACAGAGCTTATTAAAATATCTAATTTTCCATTTTCATAACTGTTCAATATTATATCATAATTTTTTTCTTGAGTAAAACTATATTTAACCTTAGATTTCACTGTGAATTGCTTATAAAAACTGCCGTCCCTGGTAATATCTAGAATGTATTCCCCCTGGTATCCAGTTTGGAAAAACAGATTCCCATCTTTGACAGCAACAGTTGATTTTGAAAGGTAGGAACTATTTACAATCTCTGCCCTGTATTTCCCTGGCCCTGGTAGTTTCACATTAAGAGTTTCCCCGGCAAAAATTTCATATTTTTCACCTCTGTAACCTTCTGGGTATCTTCTGAGACCGGCACTGTTTATGGATTCTAGAACCTCTTTGTAGATATCATCCACATTGCTTTCTTTAAGAACTACCTCTTCTGGAACAACTTTGAAATCCACTCTTTTGGTGTTCCCTCCATAGGGATTCAGTTTTTGTTCCTTCTCTTTATGGACTTTTTCCTTCTTGCTTCCCATGGCATAGAGATTATTAGAGGGCCTTCCCCCAAAATAAAAAACAGCCAAAATAAATGCTGATATCATATACTTTTTCATAAAATCACCCTCAAATAAAAAAATAGAGCACATACATGCTCTATTATAACAGATTTTATTTTATTTCAAAATCTAAATAGCACTAATTCCAAACTTCTTTTATGCTTATCTCAATGTCGTTTATCTTTTCTTCTCCGTCATAGATTTCATAACTTAGAAAAAATCCTTCTTTCTTATGCTTCATCTCTGTGGTTTTCAAGTTAAATTCACTGATTGTATAAGGGGTTTTGTAATGAAAAGGGGTAACCTTCCCATCCTTAAATACCTGGACACTGTTTATAGCCCCTTTTCTTGTAATTTGCACCATATCTTTGAGAACAAAAATCTTGCAGTTTCCATACTCGTTTTCATAGGAATATTTTATCCCTCTTGGAGTGACCTCTTTCTGACAGCTAACTTTTTCTTTACTCTTTTCACCGTAGCTGTCACTGCTTTCTATGATAAGGTACATATCCCCTCCTATTTTTCCATTAACCCTGTGATGAAGGAGTCCACATCTTCTTCATACTCATCGTAGCTGTCCTCTTCCTCTACAAAGTTTTCACTTATGTAGCTTTCCTCATCATCGTCATCGACATCAACAGCAAAACTGTCCTCTCTGTCGTAGTACCCGTCTTCGTCCCAGTCCCCTATATCCGCTCCGGAACCAAAATACTCCTCTTCCCAATGCTCTATTATCTCGAGGGCCTCGTCGTCCTCTATGAGGATAACGTCTTCTTCATTTTCATCAAATAAAAACGCTCTTTTTTCCCCTTCAAAATCTTCTGCAATTATGTATTCTTTTCCTCCAAGAATTATATCTCCAACCACATGGAGCTCGTACTCTTCATCAAAGATTTCATAATAAAAAGTCTCGCCTATAGCATACATTTTAAGACACCTCTCTCAATATTATTTATGATATTTACTATTGTTAAAAATACTGAACCACCTATAGATCTGCTCCATAAGAATAAGCCTCATAAGCTGATGGGGAAAGGTCATTTTAGAAAAACTCAGCCTCATATTGGATATCTTTCTCACATCTTCAGAAACACCGTAGGAACCACCGATTATAAAATTTATTGTACTTATTCCGGTTACTGTAAGACGTTCTATCTCTTTAGACATATATTCAGAGGAAAAATTCTTCCCCCCTATATCCAAAAGAATGTTATATCCCTTGTTTTTTTCTGCTGTTTTTATTATTTCCATCGACTCTTTTTCCAGAGACTGATCTCTGTTGCTGTCATTCCCGTCTTCCTTCAGCTCTATTATTTTTACTTTTGCATAAAGATTCATTCTTTTTAGAAACTCATCTATCCCGTCTTTTATATATTTTTCTTTTATTTTACCTACACAGATCAGGTTTACACTTATCACCCTTATCTCCTCAATATGTTGTCTTTCTAAAAGTATTATCTGAATTCAAAAAATTCCTGTCTTCTATATTATCGTCTTTTAAAGTTTTTTTCAAGCTCTTCTAGAGTTATTTTCAGTATTATAGGTCTCCCGTGTGGACATGTATATTTCCCCACTTCATGTAGTCTTTCTAGCAGCAGCTCCATCTCCTCATAAGACAGCTTCTCCCCTGCCTTTACAGAGTTCCTGCAGGACATAGATATTATTATCCTTTCCCTGAAGTCTTTTACACCTGACTCATTTTTCAGCTCTTCTAGCATAAATCTAAAGGTATTTTCTATACTGGTCCTAAAATCAAATACAGGAACACCTCTCACAAGAACCTCGTCATCTCCGAAATCCTCTATTTCAAATCCAAATTCTCCGAAAATTTCCAGATTGTCAAAGACTATACTTTTTTCCTCATAGTTCAGCTGCAGTTTCAGGGGAACTAGAAGGTTCTGCATGGCCACCTCTCTTGAAAAGTGCTTCTTTTTAAGGGTTTCATACAGTACTCTTTCTTGTACTATATGCTGGTCATAGATCTCTAGGGTTTCATTTCTTTCTGCCAGTATATAGGAGTTCATGAATTGACCTATCACCCTGTACTCATCTTTTCTTTTATTGGGTTTCTCTTGGATTTCAGATATGTTCTCTATGGTATCCCTCTTGTGATAGACACTTTCCTCTTCTTTCACCACAGGATTTTCAGTTTTTCCCCATCCACTCTTGACCGGAGGCTTTTTTTCTAGGGAAGGCTCCCTGTCCAAAAGTCTCATCTCCTGAGTCTTTAGCACCTCTCCCTTGAAGGAGGGGTCGCTTTTTTCAGGGGTAATAATTCTTTTATCAATTATCCCTCGAAAATCATTTAAATCCAAAAGATTTTCAACATCTTTTTCCCTGTTATGAAAAGTCATCACAGGTGAAACTATATCTTCATCTTTTCCTATGGCCTTTTCTATCTCCGAAAACACCTGCTCATAGACAAGTGAATTTTCTGAAAATTTAACAATTTTTTTGGATGGATGCACGTTTACATCTATCTCTCTGGGATCTATCTCTAAAAAAATTATTGCAAAAGGATATTTCCCTTTTGTCAGCTTTGTATAGTAGCCATCCATTATTGCTTTTTCAAGTATCTGAGATTTTACATACCGCCCGTTTACATAGGTGTGCATGTGATCTTTAGAGGAACGTGATATCTCCATGTTACCCAAATATCCCATTGGAAACTCTTTGAGATTTTTCAAGACATTTCTTCCGAAGAGTTCTAAAATTGTATTTTGTATCCCCTTACCGCTGGTTTTCAAAAGCTCTCTTCCGTCTATCTCTAGCGAGAACCCTACACCTGGGTTTGCAAGGGATTCCTTAAGCACCGTTTCTTTTATTTTAGAATACTCTGTACTTTTTTTTCGCAAGAATTTTAGTCTCGCAGGGGTGTTGTAAAAAAGGTCTTTTATCTCTATCTCAGTTCCGTGGTTGACAGATACCGGGGAGATCTTAGTGACCTTTCCAGCCAGTGCTCTTATCTCACTGCCTAGCTCATCTGCCTCTCTTTTAGAGGTTATTCTTATCTTTGATACTGAGGCTATAGAGGCTAGTGCCTCACCCCTAAACCCATAGGTATACAGGTTGAAAATATCCTCTTTATTAAAAATTTTACTGGTGGCATGCCTTTCTATACAGAGGAGGAGATCATCCTTTGACATCCCTGTGCCGTCATCAGATACAGTTACGTCACGTCCGCTGTTTTTTACATGAACTCTTATATTTGTACTTTCTGCATCTAGAGAGTTTTCTAGAATCTCTTTTATCATACTGGCAGGATTTTCCACTACTTCACCGGCAGCTATTATATTGGAAACTGATTCATCCAAAATTTTGATAACTCCCATGGATTCCCCCTTAAAAACAGTTAAATTAAAAAGGCAACTTCTCTGTTGCCTGCAGACACCAGCCTATTTTTTTCCAAAACTGATTATAGCAGATTTAAAAATAATTTTCTATAAATTTTTGATTAAATTTCTTCTCTGCACGGCATTATAATTATTGCTCTGACCATCTGCTGAAGGTCCTATAAACAGCCATTTATCCAATAAATTTTTCTTAATGACCACTTATTAAATTAACCCTTCCGCCTTTTTATTCTATTATACTTCATTAATAACTTAAATCAAGTTGCTCTTTTTTCCAATTTTTGTAATAATAGTATTAGAAAATTAAACTGCCGTGGGGTGAAACATTTTGAAAAGAATAATTTTTTTAATATTTTTAGCTGTAAATTCTCTCATAACTCTTGCTACTGAGGATAGCAATATAAATGATTATAAACTATTTGCCTCTGGAAAGGCACTCCTTTCTCAAGAAAACTACAAAGATGCTCTGACCAAATTTGAGCTTTTGTCAGAAAAATATCCGGAATCCAGACTTTTTACAAGCAAATACGCCAATTATTATATAGGAATGACTTATTATAATCTCGGAGATTATAACAAAGCCAGGGGTTTTCTAGAAAGGGCAATATATACGCCAAAGGATTTCAAAACAGGGGATACCTATTTCAAAAAATCAAAAAAACATCTATTTGAATATGAAAGAAACTATTATCTGGCTAAAATCTATCTTGAACAGGGGCTTAAAGAGGAAGCTCTCAAACATTTTAAATTCCTCATAAAAAACTACTACTCAAAAGAGTTGGAAACCTATGAAAAAATGGCCTTAAAAGAACTGGGTAAATATGACCCATATTATGAAATTCTTTACATGGTAAAATATGAAGATGCCCTTCCTATTCTTTTATCCCTAAAAAATGAGGATATTCTGGCATTGGGGGATTTTTTTCAGTCTAAAGGATCCTACGAATCTGCAGAAAAGGCATATTCAGAATATATTAACCTTGAAAAAAAAGATATTCATCAGGTAAAATTATCACTCTTAGAGACTCTCAGAAGAGCTAAAAAATATAAGGTCCTGTGGGAAAAATCCTCAGACTTTATAGGCTCCTCCTCTTCTGACAACAGTGACTTCTATTACTATCTCGCCACTGCTGAGATGCAGCTGGGAAAAAAGTTAAATGCAGAGGAATCGTTTTCTAAGGTGACAACTGGAAAATATAAGGAAGCAGCCTCTCTCAATCTATCAAGGCTGAAATCTTCGAGAGGAGACTATGAAGGGGCTATTTCAATACTTAAACATATTAAAAATTCCTCTGCCCACGACCTCCTCATGGAAACATACATAAAAGCAGAGATGACAGAGGAGTTTAAAGAAACCTCTGTGGATTATATAAAAAAATACCCCTATAGCGACCAGGCGGCTTATTACAGGTTTCTCCTGTATAAGGAGAGTCAGAATCCAAATTATCTCAACTGGATAATAAAGTACAACATCAACACCTATTACTACGAGATGGCTTATTCCATCATGGAAAATATGAGGGACCTCGAGGAGTATCCGCTAAATTACAAATCCAGTATATACAGAGATAACATCAAAAGACTTGAATCCATAGCAGAACTAGGTGACGGAGAGATACTGAAAATAGAGTTTGATAATCTTTATTTTGCCGACAAAGACAGGGTTTTCAAAGAGTATCTTATGAGCAGCATCTATGAAAAGGGAGGTTTTTACCTGGATTCGGTTTTAAACTCCAGAAAATACCAGGATGATTTTTCAAAGTATTCAAACCTGATCACCCTTCTTTACCCTAGATATTACGTACCTCTGGTAAAGGAAGCCGCCCAAAAATACGGTATAGAGGAGGCTCTGATCTACAGCGTCATCCTCCAGGAAAGTGTCTTTGAACCAACTCTCATATCAAAGGCAGGGGCAACTGGAATGATGCAGATAATGCTCTCTACAGCCAGAGATATGAACCCGAATATAACACAGGAAGAGCTTTTTGTCCCCGCTGTCAATATCGACCTGGGAGCCAGATACTTAAAAAAACTTTTAACAAAATTTAACGGGGATGTCCCAAAGGCCGTGGCCTCTTATAATGCAGGGGCAGGAAATGTGTCAAAATGGCCTTCTGATGAAAAAGGCGACCTGGATATAGAAAAAATACCCTTTTCTGAGACAAAAAAATACGTCAAAAGGGTAATAAATAATTATTATAAATATAAGAGAATATACCATTACTGATCTGACAGAAATCAGCTCAAAACTCCCCGCTTACATTGTGATCTAATTGTATCCGGGGAGTTTTTATTTTATCTTTCTTGATCCTGAAAATACAAAATATAAAAATCAACAGGAAATAAACCTGAACTACGGTAAAATTCCCTATAGAATGTTATTTCAGGGGGTCGGTATTTATGAAAAAATCTGTACTTTTAATATTTCTTTTTATTATCTCTCTCAGTTCCTTTGGTAAAAGAAATATATATCTCATAGTTCATAAGGATACAAAAGTAGAAAGTGGTAAATTTATCGTATCCGCCATGGACAGCAATGGAAATAAAATCGACGGCAGTAAAATAACAACCAGTTCATCTGATACAGGAGATTACAAAACCGTAACGATAAGCGTAGACAGCGATAAAGAAAAAATAAAGATAGCCGCCGGATATCTCTGGCCAAAGGATGACGACTTTTATGTGCTTTTAGCCAATAAATCTGCAGACGGTTTTGAAGCAGTGAGAGATTCTATAGTGGGTAACGATACCGATGGCAATTATGATTATTTGGATATATTAAATACATCACACTATACCACTTATGCCAGTTTTCCAGGAGTAGAGGTCACAAGTGATATAAGATTCTTTACCATGCCTGTAAGAGACGATTCTTCAAATATCTCTTCAAACATATTGAAGGAAATCCCATTTCCGGCTCCGTTTGACATAAAAGATGGTAAGATTATCACCACAGACGATTACAAGGGAACCGTTAAAATTATTGCATCTGCATTTACCCAGCCGCGTATAGCGGGAGCCGTAATGAGGAAAAAGAAGGGTGAGACTACACGTACCAAAATATCCGACTGGGAGTCTCAGCTGAAAGATGACGTTCCCGGCTACGTAGACTGGGTTCCAGGTAATAATGTCTTATCTCAAAATACACTCACAAAATGGAATGGTGATTACTATGAACTTATAAAGGAATTGACTCTAAGTGTCGAGGGAAGTGCAGGTGATGAGATAACTGTCATTAGTAAATATAACACCACTTCTCAAAGAGATTCTGACAATATAAATCACATCATAACCGACGGTTCCTTTGGATATGTTTTTGTGAAAAAAAAGGGAGACAGTGTGCTTCCTATCCCTGGTTTGGGTAATCAGACAGACCTGGCTATCGCAGCAGGGGTTGCTCTCACTGTCCCAGAAGGAGAAGATCCTGATAATCCAACTTATTATGATGTCAATATAGGGGTAAATGACGCCCTTCTCTTATTTGAACACGGGGGTGTATATAGTTCCACCCAAGCTTATTCCGACATGCAGGACCTGGTTGTCCTGGTGGAATTACACCCGAAATCAGGAAGTACCAAGACTATGACATTTATTGTCGACGAAGGAGTAGATGTCAACGCAGACAGTTCTATGATCACCAAATCCTCAGGAAGCGGACGTCAGAGAGTCAGTGATATAGGGATAAAAATAATGGATTCTACCGACGGTGATAACAGTTTCAAGATCAAAGGAATATCCAAATAAAAACCTTATAAAAAACAAAACAACAAAAAAGGCTGAACTTTTATCAGCCTTTTTTCTATTATCTAATATTTAATTATTCTACTCTAGTTTACCTATTTCCATGGAAATCTGTGCATTTTCATACTTGGCATCTGCCAGGAGAACTCCATCATCAGTACTGAGATCGATCGTTTCTGTTATTACTATATTAAATTGCATCTCTGGTATTTTTATATCTCCGCCTGATTCATAGGCTTTTAGGATCACAGTTTTTTCAAAAGTAGCCTCTATACTATACTCATCCCCTGCCGCCCCTGTTGCTAGTATCGTCTCTATGTCACTTTTCAGAGTGGAAGCTGTTGTTATATCCTCATCATATTTGTTAGTTCCCGACGAGTCTTTCAGTATAAGATGGGTAAGCCTGTACCCCCCTATACTCACCTTTTTTTCCTCGTCATAGGTAGAACCTGTGCTTTCCCATAATTTTTTTGTTTTCTCCGGTACCCCCCCAGACTGCCAGGTTCTCCCCAAAACTCTGTAAACCTCATCATCTTTTGCTTTATTATAAGTAAATTTTATCTTCTCTACATTTTCACTGATCATTGTTTTCTGTTTGGAGCTGTCTGTGAGAGTGTAATCCCAGATGGAATCAAAATATGTTGATAATCTGTTTAGCTGAATTCCATAATATTTTTTAACGTATTCCCCGTCATCATAGTCAAAATAAGACTTGTCTTTACTGGGTACCACATAACTGTCTGTATCACCCAGACTGGCAGGATGCCCCGGGTCATAGAGAAACCCTTTTCTCACAAAGTTTTCAGCCAGATAGAGCTCCTGGTACCCTATACTCGAAGCTATATCTATATAGTTGCTGACCTTTTCCCCTGTGACCTTGTCTATGGCAGACTCAGACTTTTTTTGCCCTGTATAATATATATTCAAGGCTGTTGCCAAAAAAAATGCAAGGAGCATTATGGAAAGAATAACTGCTGATCCTTTTTTTCTTTTTTTAACACCCAGACTTTTTTGCCCCGGAACAGAGGCTTTTGAAAATATATATTTTTCCATAAATCCCCCTCCCCTAAAGGCTGTTTATCTCAATTCTGCTCACCACAGAATCCCTCACTCTATCCCTTATTTTACCTTCATACTCCCCTGTATCTATATCTATAAAAAATGTGACTATTCCTTCTCTGTACTGAAAACTGCAGTCCTCCACATTATCCATAAGAGTCTCCCAGCCATCTCCGTCAAAAGTAAATGTATCATTTGGTTCATCAGCCTCTGTAAATTCCTTTGATTCTCTGTACTTTATTTTATCTTTTTCAAACATAAAAAAAGCAAATTTTGAGTCTACAGATTCGGTTGTTGAGTCTGATGGTATTTCTAAAAAAAGAATCGGTCCGCTTTTTTTTTCATCTGTTTCCAATTCTCCGAAAAAATCCTTGGCTTCATAATATGGTTTTGAATCGTAATCTTCATCGTCTACATCTTTCTCCTTAAACTTTTTGAAAACTCCTACATACCCTAATTTATCATTGTATTTTGAAAGGTCTCTGGTGTTTTTTGCACTTCTCACTTTACTCTTCATGAACTTGGTCACAATTGCAAATTCATGATCCACTTTTTTTTGTACCTGGACACGTCTGCTCACCATACCAAGGCTCCGAATAAGGGGAGATGATAGGAGAAATACTATGGCCAAGACTGCCACTGACACTATTGTCTCTATAAGTGTAAACCCTCTTCTATTCATACAAATGCCCCCAGTTCTCCACAGGAGTGAGAACAAAGTTTTGTCCGTACTCCTTTACTGTTCCATTGTTGTCTTTTTTGGAGATATATTCCAGGACTACTCTTCCGTATAAGATTTTGTCCCCTATTAGTCCTCCGTCTCCTAAAATATTTTTAGTCGTTACATCGGTGACAGGATTTTTATAACTGTCTTCCTCCATGACAAGATCGCTCTTGTTTATCACTATACTCAATTTTGCCCCTTCAAGATCCAGTCCGCGACTCTCTAGTAAAAACAGGGCATCAGCTTCATTAGATTTTTTATTATAAATCTTCCCCCAGAAATCTGTTTCAAAACCTGGACTTGATTTCACAGTATTCACCACATAAGAGACTTCTGCATCTTCATATGTCAGAGAATATTCCTTATCCAAAGAAGTTACCCCGCTCAAAACATAGTCAGATACATAGACGTAACCCATGGATTTGATATAATCTATGACTGATGTGACGACCCTTGCATCCTCCTCTATCTCAGTGGTTCTCCTGTTTTGTCCCAGAGTCTTTACCGTAAACCCAATAATTGGAAGAATTCCCACCAGGAATATTACTATGGCAACGAGAACTTCTAAAATAACTGTTCCCTTTTTCTTGGACATACTGATCACCCCTGTATATAATCTTTATAAGAAGACATTACTTTAAAAATCCTGTTTTTCCTCTTAAAAAATTTCTTTTCTAACACTCTAAATATATTCCTGTAAAATTAAATTAATAAAAAGGGATTTTGACATGAGACGGAGTATTATAAAATATACTAATTTTGCAGGCGGTGGTGTTTATATGAAAAAAAATGGATTTAGTCTCATAGAGCTTACTGTTGTCATGGCTATAACACTTGTACTAATAAGTGTAGCAGGCTTATCGGTAAAAAAAGCCATTGAAAGAAATGATTATCGAAAAATAGTCTCTGTTATTCCCAAAATTATATTTACAGAAACAAACAAAGCATTCGAAGAAGGTACCGGTAAAACAATAGAGCTCAGTCTGTCTTCTAAATATATAAAAGACGGAACCAAAGAATTCGAACTCCCTCAAAATTACTCCTACTCACTATTTGCTGTGACAAGAACAGACGATGATACCTTGGGGGCTTCTTCAAAAGGTGAGGTAACCGAGCTCATAGGTTCTGATGAAGTTATTTTTGAAATCGAAGATGACGGGACCTTGACTGCTGCTACAGTTGATTCGGTCTCAAACAGTGGCTTTTACAGTAAATATCACCCCTCTATACTGGTGGAAAAAAGCGGTGTTCCTTTCTGCAGAATAGATGTTGTCTCCTCTTTATACATTATCCCCAGAGTCATCATATACAGACCTGTCAGCGGTACCACCTCATCCCCGGCTGATATGAAAGATGAGAGCAAATGGACAGAGGATACAGTCAGCTGATCTATATCAACAGGCATATTATTTGATGATAATAACTTTTACAAAATTTATATTTATAAACAGATCCCGCAGATTAATCTGCGGGATCTGTTTCTTCTTCATATACCACTATGGATACATAGTCCACCACCTCATCTGACGGATAGACCTCTCCAGAATGTCCTCTCTTCAGTATCTCAAGTTTTGGATTTTTGAGAGTCATCTTGCTGTACTCCAAAAGCACCATTATAGGCCCCATTCCGCATATGGATATATCCTTTTCTAGCACCCTGTCCTGGAATTCACTAGAATCCATCTTGAGCAGGGACTCTATTGCATAGCTGTCTAGTTTAGCCCCCTTTTCAGGAGTCTGAAAATGTGTAAAATCAGAGGATATTAGGAGAAGTATTTTCCTTTCCAGCTTTTCCGAGGCATCCTTTACCTTTTCTGCTATTTTTACCGCTGTCTGAAGGTCCTGCCTCATCATGCATATGGGCAGTATTTTAAAACTGCTTTTTAGAAAATAATATAGATAGGGAAGCATCACCTCACCTGAATGCTCGAATCTCTGGGCCATGGGTTCCTTTGGAAATGAAAGCTCGGCTCCAAGCTCAGTGTCCACCTCTATACCCCCAAAGGGTGTCTCCCAGCTCTCATTGGAATCAACTGAGACGGCCTCTCCGTAACCTGTGTGGTTGGGATTTACTATGACCACGGTGTCATACTTTTCTCCTTTTTCCCTCAGTATCTCAAATAAGTGTACCGCCTCTCTGACGCAGTACATATAGCCGGCATGGGGGCTGACACCTCCTACTATATTTTTATTTTTGAGCTCTGTTTTTATATTTTTTTTTTCCTCTTGGAGAGCCTCCTCAAACATCTTTATTATCTCATCAGGAGATTCTGGATAAAAACTCCCTGCTACACTGCTTTTTCTTACTGTCATAAGCCCTCCCCCCTTATCTCTTTTCCGCATTTTTTGCACTTTCCATCTTTCGACCCCAGATCTTCTGCAAAATATCCCGACCTTTTCACAATTAAGCTGCCGCAGTTTGGACAGAGGGTGTCACTTCCTAGGTCGCCTTCTATGTTTCCCAGGTAGACATAATCCAGCTTTTCCCTTGCCATCTCATAGAGTTCTTTCATGGTTTTCATGGGAGTGGCAGGCTCTGTCATCTTGTACATTGGAAAATACCTGTTTATGTGAAGGGGGACATCTTTCCCCAAGGATTTTTCATACCAATCCAGCATCTCTGAAAACTCCTTTCTGTCGTCGTTGTGACCTGGTATCACAAGGTATTCAACCTCTAGATGTCTGTCTGAGGCAGCTATTGTCTCTAAAGTTCTTTTTACCGGCTCTAATCTGCTTCCAGTTATCTTTCTATAAAATTCATCTGTGAAACCTTTGAGGTCTATGCTGAATGCGTCTATTGTTTCAAGGAGTTTTTCTAGGGGCTCAGGGTTTATGAAGCCGTTGGAAACCATTATATTTTTCATCCCGCGGGATTTAATGATTTTGGATATGTCATACATGAATTCATACCATATGATGGGTTCATTGTATGTGTAGGCCACCCCTATATTCCCCCGTTCTTTCAGCTTTTCTGCCTCTTTTGCTATCCCCTCAGGGGAGAGTCCCTCTGTATATCCCGAGAACTCTTCAAACTTTCCCTGGGCTATGGTGTAATTCTGACAGTATCTGCATCTCAGATTGCACCCTATACTTCCCACAGAGAGTATCTTTGAGCCGGGGTAAAAATGGTACATGGGTTTTTTCTCTACAGGGTCTAGGTTTACAGCTGATGCAATGCCGTAGTTCACCGTATAAAGCTCACCCCCTATATTCTTTCTCATATTGCATATCCCGTAGTCCCCTTCATTTATAAGGCAGTAGTGGGGGCATAAAAAGCAGCTGACAATTTTCCCGTCTGAGCTGTAAAAAAGTGCTCTTTTCATATTCTTTCCTCCTAATAGTATCTCTTTACCCTAAATCTGTAGATAACAGCCTTTTCATCAGGTCCTATCCCCCCCTTCCGCCTGGCTATAGAGAGCTGTTCTTCTACACTGTCTACCCCCTCTATATCCGGGAGGAGCACCCCTCTTCGTCCTCTGCAGGATACTATGACCCCATATATTTTTGGGTCGAGTTTTTCCTCATTTTCGACCTTTTCAGCCTTTTCTAGCACGTCTACAGAGATCTCTATCCCATCAAGTTCGTTTTCTCTGAGAGGGGGGAACCTCGGATCCCTAAAGGCCGCTGATTTTGCATTTTCCCATATCTCCTCATAGAGATTCTCCCGAAAAGGTTCTAGGGTCCCGATGCATCCACGGAGCTCCCCAGATACCCTGTGGATGGTCACAAAACAGGCGGCCTTTACCTCCAGTTCATCTGGTATAAAAGTCAGTTTTTCTCCCTTTGAAAAATTTTCCAAGATACTATTTAACGCCACCTGTGTATATATACTTTTTGCCTTGTACATCATTACACCTCCTCATCTTTTCCTTTATATTCTCTGTTTCTTACACTTATCCTCCTGTTTTTTAATTGCCTGTAGTTTTGAAAAATAATTAGATTCAGAAGTTTTTTCTTTTATAATGTGAATTATTGTATTCCTCTTAAAACCTCTGTTACTTTCTTTTCTTGATAAAAGAAAGTAACCAAAGAAAATCAAGCCTTGTCTTGTCCAAGCTAAAATATAATAAATTTTACTAAAAATACAAAACTCGCTACGCTCAAACATTGTATTTTCTTAACGTAAAATTGATTATATTTCTTCACGCTCGTCCTGCGAATAGGCACTTTAAGACCTTTTAAAAGATTTTTAAGATTTTAATTTTTTGATCTTTAAATGGCATTGATAAAATCAGCGTTAAAAATAACCGCAGTAAAATCCTTAGAAAAAATCGACTGTCTGAGCGCAGCGAGTAGCCAAAAAATAACGAGTGATACGAGTATATTTTCTGGTTCTCAGAAACTTTTTTTCTGAGTTTCCTAATTCATCTTAGATTTTCAAGGTTATTTAGCTGATTTTTCACAGCCTTGACCTTTTGGTTACTTTTCTGTCAAGAGAAAAGTGACGAAATCCTATAAGAATAACTTGATATGAATTATATACGATATAATAATTCATATGATATAATTTATTGGATTACAAAAATCAGCAAATAAATAAAATGAAAAATTTAAACTGATTATTTTATAAAAGGGAAGGTAAGACTATGAATAATACAAAATGGATATACAAAGGAAACTATCTTCATGAAAACACCTCTCTCCCAGTTGACAAAGATATACTAAACATCCTCTACAACAGGGGGATAAAAAAAGAGGAGGAGATAAAAAAATTTCTCTATTCCTCTATAGAGGATATAAGGGACCCTATGACCCTTGCAGATATGGAAAAAGCTGTCTCTAGGATTTTAGAGGCCAAGGAAAAAGAGGAAGAAATCTGGATCTACGGAGATTACGATGTGGACGGCATCACATCCACATCCATGTGTTTCATGGCTCTGAAAGATATAGGCCTCAATGTACGGTATTATATCCCCCTCCGGGACGAGGGATACGGACTCAATAAGGAAGCCCTGTCCTATATCAGAAAAGAGGGGGGCTCTGTGGTCATAACTGTAGACTGCGGGATCTCATCTATAGATGAGATAGAGCATGCCAACGAGATAGGGCTAGATGTCATAATCACAGATCATCACGAGATCAACAACTCCCTCCCTCCTGCCCATGCAGTTATCAACCCCAAGAGAGAGGACAATGTCTACCCTTTCAAATTTTTGGCAGGTGTGGGTACTGCCTTTATGTTCCTCTACGCCATTTACAGGAAGATGGGCATAGGGGAAAAGATGCACCAATACCTGGATATAGTAGCTATAGGTACCATTGCCGATATTGTCCCCCTTGTTGAGGAAAACAGGATTTTTTCAAAGTTCGGACTGAAACTCCTTGAGAAAACAAAACACCTGGGACTCAGGACCCTCCTTGGTTTTCTCTATCCCGAATATGACACGAAAGTTTTTAATACCTACGACGTGGGCTTTGTCATAGCCCCTGTGTTCAACGCCGCAGGCAGGCTCGAAGATGCCAAAACAGGGGTGGAGCTCTTTGTCTCTGATTCCAAGAAAGAATCCCGGGAGATATCCCAGAACCTCATGGGAAAAAACAACGAAAGAAAAGAGATCCAGAGTGAAATTTTAGACCTTGTGGAAAAAAGCATCGAGGAGAAATCCCTGGACCTTAAAAATGTCATAGTAGTTGCCAGCAAAGATTTCCACCACGGGGTAATAGGGATAGTGGCGTCAAAGATAGTGGATAAATACTACAAACCCACCATAATAATGGAGATAAAAGAAGATGAAAACATCGCCGTCGCCTCGTGCCGAAGCATCGACAACTTCAGCATGATAGAGGCATTGAACAGCATGCCTGATATTTTCCTGAAATACGGCGGCCATGACGGGGCGGCTGGATTCTCAATCCCTGCAGACAAAATCCAGGAGTTCAGCCACAGGATAAACAGTTATGCCGGCTCTATATTAGACGAGGGGGATTTTCAAAAGCCTGTCAAAATAGAAAAAGAGATCCTTTTTCACAAGATCTCCTATGAATTTTTGGACAAGCTGAGCCTTTTAGAGCCCTTTGGCTTTGGAAATCCCACTCCCGTATTTTCCATAAGCAACTGTCTTTTCAAAGACCTGAGATTGATCGGCAAGGACAAAAACCATATGATGTTCACAATTTTAAAAGACGGGAACGAGATCAAAAACTGCGTCTGGTTCAGCAGCGGCCACAATTTTCAGGAGATAGCTCATATGAGGGAGATAGATGTGGCATTTAAGCTAAAACAGGAGATATTCAAGGACAGGTATATGAACAAGATCTATATAGAGGATTTGAATCCCTCGCAAAATGAGAGGAACTACCTGAAGGAGAGTATAGAGGTCTACGACACGGTGTTCCCCATGGAAACTGTAGTCTACAGCAGGAGGGAGCCCTCAGACAAGGAGGTGTACCTCAGCTTTTCCGATGGTGTAGAGCTCATACAGGAAAGAAAAATAGCCGGGTTTATAGATCCCCAGACTGCCGCTGTTTTGAAAAAACTGAAATATTCCTACAACTTTAATTTTAAGACCGAAATCAAAGAGGTCATGAAAAAACCGGAAAACTACAACATACATCTCACTATAGAGAGGGACTACTCCTTCTCCACCCTGGCCTACAAGAAAAATGAGATATTTAAAGAGATCAAAACTTTTATATTGGGAGAACTGAACTATAACTTTATACAGAAAAAGATACTCTCATCAATTTACAGGGAGGGCAAGAGAACCCTTGCCATAACAGACCCCGGGAGGGGTATAGGGGCTGTCATAGAAACCATCGCTATCTATAACTCCCTCTCTGGGAAGAGGACCCTTCTTGTCACAGAGGGAAAAATACCTGAGAAACTCAGACATTACACGGAAGTTTCTGACAGATGTATAGAGGGGTATGATTACTATATATTCATCAATATGATCCCTGGTGATGAGATTGATAAAGTTCAAGAGAATGTACTTGTAATCTCCCACACTGATATATCTTTAGAGGGTTTTAATAAGATAAAGGATCACTATTCCCTCCCTCAAAATATAAAAATCTTGCCTGAATCTCAACTGATAAAACTTTATGATATTCAAAAAATATTTTATACTAAAAAACTTCCCTCCAAGGAAAAAATCGAGATATTAAAAAACATAAAAAATTACAGTGAAATTTTCTCGACCAAGGATATTCTAGCTTTTTTTTGATAAAAATATTTTCTAAAGGGCCTTTTAAAAGGCCCTTTTTTATTTTTTAGCTAAAAGATAAAAAAAGAACCAGCTTATCCCTGGTCCTTGAATAAATTATTTGCTTCGGAAGATTCTTCCAACCTCTTATAAATCATGCTGGCTGCACTTTCCATGAGCCTTTTTTTTATAAACTCATCTGAAGGATTTTCAAAATATCCCGTGCATGTGAGGGTGGCCATCCCGTGGGCATAGGTCCAGCAGTCCAAAACCAGTGTCTCTTTTACATCCTCTGGAAGTCCCATAAATCTGTCGTCAGCCAATATCTCTTTCTCTATGAGCTCTTTAAATTCCTGTATGAGTCCCTGATGAGTTTTTTCCCTCAAAAATATAGACCTGAAAAGCTGCTTCTCCTCTCTTGCGAAGGTCACTATTCCCATACCTATATTCAAGAAGGGAAGTTCAGTCTTTTGATTTTTTACATACTCCATAAAAACGCCTTTGGATCTTTCTATAAGTTCTTTTTTCAAATCATCCATGGATTTAAAAAAACCATAAATAGGTGCCGGAGAAGATTTTAAAGCCTTTGCCAGGTTTCTGGCTGTTATCTCTTCAAGACCTTTTTTTTCCAGCATCTCAAAAGCCTTGTTCAATATATGATCTCTGGTGAAAATTGCTTTTTTTGGCATTCCAACCTCCCAAAAATAAAATTACACCTATAATATAACACTTAATTTTTATTTTTTCAACTATTATGTACCAATGAAATTCCAAAAAATATTTTTTGTCGCTGATTTCACAGATTCAGCAGATAAAAAAATCTGAGTTAATTTGCGTAATCTGAGACTAGACTACTCTTTTTTTTGTCGCTGACTTTTTAAGCTTATATGAGTTAAAGATTTTATTCATATTATTTTGTCATAATTTAGTCCTTTTTCAAAGTCGGTTTCAGTCTGCGTCTAGAATATTTTGACGCTGACTAAAATCGGACTTTTCAAAAAATTTTTTTTGTCACGAATTACACGAATATGACGAATAAAGCCTTTAAAATATTTTAGCTCACAGAGTTGCACAGAGAAAACCTTTAAAAAGACTTTTTTTGTCGCTGATTTTCACAGATTTAACAGATTAAACATTCTGAGTTAATTTGCGTAATCTGCGACTATATCATTTTTTTCTTTGTCGCTGATTTTCACAGATTTAACAGATTAAACATTCTGAGTAAATTTGCGTAATCTGCGACTATATCATTTTTTCTTTGTCGCTGATTTTCACAGATTTAACAGATTAAACATTCTGAGTAAATTTGCGTAATCTGCGACTATATCATTTTTTCTTTGTCGCTGATTTTCACAGATTTAACAGATTAAACATTCTGAGTCAATTTGCGTAATCTGCGACTAAAAAATTTATCTTTTATTCCTGTTCTTTTAAATATCTTAATACTTCCCTTGTATAGGTGAGAAAATCTTTAGATCCTTTTTTTACAAGGAATTTTATCCTATATAAATCTATCTATTAAAGTTTTTGTATATTTTCTGAAATCTCCCAAATGCTTTTTTATTACAATTTCAACTATATTGTAGTCTATTCTCTGATATTGATGTACCGCTACATTTCTAAATCCTACCATCCCCTTCATAGACTTAAATATTTTTTCATCTATAATCCCCTCTTCTTTGAGAAGGCTAAAGGCTCCCACACTGTCTTTGGGAATTCCAAGGCTTAGTTCTGCAACTAAGAACATGGCAAGATCTATGCTTTGCTGACAGGCTCTCTGAAGGTTTAAGACAACTATGTCCTGTATATCATAATCTTCCATATCAAAATTTTCCATAGCCAGCTTTTCCTCAATCCTTCTTATGCATTTTTCTATGGATTCTATCTTTACCAAGATCACTTCTTCCATACATGTCCCCTTTTTTTTATACTTTTTTTTACTATATCTATATCCTCTCTATATTGATAATAACAGGAAATAACCCTGTATTTAAATTCATCTTTTTCCAACTTGGTTCTACATAATAAGTTCTTTCCGGTGGTTACAATCTGGTGTTTCAAAATAATATTTGCATCATACAGATCTATCAAATCCACTTCTTTTCCCAGTAGATCTACTAATTCCATCTTATACTTATATTTTTCCTCTGATTTTATAGGAGTCTCTAATAAGACGGCTATATCTACATCACTTTCATATCTGCTTATATTCTTTGCATAGGAACCAAAGAGATATACTAACTTAGGTTTTTTATCCGAAAAATAATCAACTATTTTTTCTTCAATGGTCATGAGATCACACTGCCCTTTCTTATAAAAAATTTCAACTCCAGTATCAACCAATTTAAAATAAGTATTTTTTGTCGCTGATTTCACAGATTTAACAGATTAAAAAATCTGTGGCAATTTGCGTAATCTGCGACTATATTATTTTTTTCTTTTTTACACTGATTTCACTACTCTTTCAACTTCCAGGCTATTTTTTCCAAAATTTAGGATAATTCCCACTTTTTTATTAGTAGCTTTTAAATAATTAGCAAGCTGAGCTTTATGGACAGTATCAATTTTTTTACAGCACTTTAATTCCAGTATTATTAAATCATTAACAATAATATCTGCAATATAATCTCCGATTACCTTATTTCTAAATTTCACTTTTATATTTTCTTGTTGTTTGGCTTTTATATTATTCTCTTCAAATAATACCATCAATGCATTTTCATATACTTTTTCTAAAAATCCAGATCCTAACTCTCTATGAACTTCCATAGCTAACCCTATAATTTTATATGATAATTCTTTGTATAGGAATTCATTCATAATATTTCAACTCCAGTATCAACCAATTTAAAATAAGTATTTTTTGTCGCTGATTACTCAGATTATAAGGATTAAAAATCTGTGCCAATTTGTGTAATCTGCGACTAAAAGTCTCTTTCAGATTTCCTTATTTTCTTTTTCAATCACGACCTAGAAGTTCTATAATAATTTTTCTGATTATAAATTTTAACACAGTAAAAATAAAAAAACAACGGACCTATGTAAATTCCGCTGTTTTATAAGATAAAGAAAAAACCTTTTTTGTCACAGATTACACAGATTTTACAGATTAAAAATTCTGAGTCAATTTGCGTAATCTGCGACTAAACTATTATTTTTCTTTTGTCGCTGATTTTATAGATTTCTCAGATTTTATGATATAATTATAGTATTAAAGAGAAAAATAAAAAGGAGACATAGTCATGGCTAAAAGATGGAATGAAAGATTATCTGACAATAAAAATGCCTTAGAACGTTTGAAAGAGGCTATAGAAGAGAGCAAAGTTATAAACTCATCTACCATAAAGGATGGTGTCATACAAAGGTTTGAATTTACACTGGAATTATCCTGGAAATTGATGAAATATTTTTTAAATTCAGAAGGCATTACAGAAGCCGTAGCTCCCAAGAGTACTATTCGCTCAGGATTTTCTAACGGCATAATAGAAGATGCAAAACTATGGATAGACATGATCGAGGACAGAAATCTCACGACCCACACTTACTCCCAGTCAACTTCAGATGAGATCTATAAAAAAATTATAACCTCCTACTACAAAGAATTAGAAGTTTTTTATCTGAATATCAAAGATAAAGAGGTAGAATAATGTTTGGATTAGAAAAAAGGTCTGAGGAGGAATTGAGAGCCATATTAATAATGCATGGGGTAGAAAAAGCCATTATTTTTGGTTCTAGAGGAAGAGGAGACTATAAAAAAAATTCCGATATAGATATCGCCGTCTTTGGTGATTTTACCAGTACAGAGATCAATTTAATAAGGTGGGATATAGAGGAAAGCAGAATAATCTATCTTGTGGATTTAGTTCATTTTGAAAAAGTTACTGATGAGGAGTTTAAAAACAGTATCTTAGAGGGGAAAGAATTTAAAATATATTAACTTCAATTATATTCTACGTGTCTTGTAACCACTGATAAAAACTTTTTAGTCACAGATTACACAGATTTTACAGATTAAAAATCTGAGTCAATTTGCGTAATCTGCGACTAAAAGTCTCTTTCAGATTTCCTTATTTTCTTTTTCAATCACGACCTATAAGTTCTATAATGATTTTTCTGATTATAAATTCTAACACAGTAAAAATAAAAAAACAACGGACCTATGTAAATTCCGATGTTTTATAAAATAAAGAAAAGACCTTTTTTGTCACAGATTACACAGATTTTACAGATTAAAAATCTGAGTCAATTTGCGTAATCTGCGACTAAACTATTCTTAAATCTTCTCCACATTTCCATCATAAAAACAGAGATCATCCCCCCAGATGTATCTATAAGGACATCTGTAAATCTGGATCCCCTCCCTGCTACAAAGCTCTGTTGGTACTCGTCTGTGCAGGCATAGAGAAAAACCAGGGATAACACTATGAGCTTATTTTTTCTTTTTCTGCAGTTGTCAGAGAAGTTCATCTGTAAAAATATGGCCAGTAGGAAATACACCGCAAAGTGAGCTCCTTTTCTGGTTATTCTAGAAGCCACTTTAAAATTGATGTGATAAGGTAAAAGCTTCCTCACTATCTCTGATATTATGTCTGACCTATTTACAGATTCTGCCCCGCTCTCACTGGAAAAGCTAAATATGAGAAGCATAATCAATAAAGTCATTGTTATAAAAAAATATTTTTTCATAGTTTTCTCCCTGATCTCATTCACCCTTAAAAATCCTTCACCACAAACAAAAATATATATTTATTCTTTTTTCGTATCCATTCGTGCAATTCGTGACTAGAAATCTTTTTTTATTTTTTTGTCACGAATAAATCCGAATCTAACTAATAAAAAATTTGTGTAATCTGTGTCCAAAAGGTCTTATTTTTTATTTTCCTGTCAAGCTGTCCAAATATTCCTCAAGCTCTTCTCTGATCTCAGGATGTCTCAGTCCAAACTCTATGTTTGCCCTTAAGAGTCCAAATTTATTACCTATATCATATCTTTCCCCTTCGAAGTCATAGGCAAGAACTTTGTCTCCTGACTTTATCATCTCAAGAATAGAATCTGTGAGCTGTATCTCCCCGCCTTTTCCTGGTTTTCCATTTTCCAGATAATGGAATATCTGAGGTTCCAGTATGTATCTACCAAGACATGCCAATCTTGACGGTGACTCTTCTATACTTGGCTTTTCTATAAAGTCTTCCATAGTAACTGTTTTATTATCTAGTATCTCTCCAGGTGCAGCTATACCGTACTTTGATACATCTTTTTCTGCCACTTCCTGTACACCGATTATGCTTCCACCTTGAAATTTTTCTCTTATTTCTATCATCTGTTTTATAACAGGTTTCTCACTGTGAATTATATCGTCTCCCAATACTACTGCAAAGGGCTCGTCTCCTATGTGGTGCTTGGCTGCAAGGATGGCGTGTCCCAAACCTAATGGTTCTTTCTGCCTTATAAAGTAGATATTTGCCAACTCTGATATCTCTTTTACCATCTTGAGCATATCCTCTTTACCTTTTCTTTCGAGAGTATCTTCCAGCTCGTAGGAGTAGTCGAAGTGATCCTCGAGTGAATATTTATTTCTACCAGTTATTATTGTTATGTCGTCTATACCAGACTTCACAAGCTCCTCTACTATATACTGTATAGAGGGCTTGTCCACCACAGTAAGCATCTCTTTAGGTTGTGCCTTTGTAGCAGGAAGCACCCTAGTACCCAGTCCAGCTGCTGGTATAACTGCTTTTCTTATTTTCATATTTTCTTCTCCACCCTTTTTGGATAAGTAAAATCATACAAAGAAAAAACTTTTCTTGTCACAAATTTTTATTAATCTAGCGAATCAACACAAAACCTTTTTTTATTTTTATTCGTGCCAGTTCGTGTAATTCGTGACTGAAACATATTTTTTCTCTGCATAGCTTTGCTCCCAAAATTACTTTTTAATTCTAATTTAATTCTCTAGTCTCTCTTATATAAATCTCTTGTGTAGATCTTCTCTTCTACATCCACCAGTTCATCTGAAAGTCTGTTTGTCACTATAACGTCTGACATAGCCTTAAACTCATCTAAATCTCTAATAACCTTTGAATTGAAAAATTCATCTTCTTTAAATGCAGGCTCATATAACACTACTTCTACACCCTTGGCCTTGATTCTCTTCATTATCCCCTGCACTGCAGAATCCCTGAAGTTGTCAGAATCTGTCTTCATAGTCAGCCTGTATATCCCAACTGTTTTAGGTTCTCTCTTTAAGATCATATCTGCTATATGGTCTTTCCTGGTTGTATTTGCATCCACTATTGCACCTATTATATTATTTGGAACCTGGTCATAGTTTGCCCTCAGCTGCTTCGTATCCTTTGGCAGGCAGTATCCCCCGTATCCAAAAGATGGATTGTTATAGTGGTTCCCTATTCTTGGATCAAGTCCCACCCCTTCTATAATTTGCTTAGCATCTAATCCTCTATGTTCTGCATAGGTGTCAAGTTCATTAAAATAAGCAACTCTGAGAGCTAAATAAGTATTGGAAAATAACTTTACCGCCTCTGCTTCTGTAGAGTTGGTAAATAGAATATCAATCTCTTTCTTTATAGCTCCCTCTGCCAAAAGTCCTGCAAACTTTTCAGCTCTTTCAGATTTCTCCCCAACTATTATCCTGGAAGGGTGCAGGTTGTCATAGAGAGCTTTTCCCTCTCTAAGAAATTCAGGGGAAAAGATAATATTTTCTGTATCAAACATCTCCCTCACTTTCTCTGTATACCCTACAGGTACTGTTGATTTCACTATCATAGTGGCTTCCGGATTGATAGACAGTACATTTGCTATTATAGCCTCAACTGTCCTTGTATTAAAATAGTTCTTCTCTGGATCATAGTTTGTAGGTGTAGATATGATCACATATTCAGCACTTTCATAGGCCTTGTAGGCATCCGTAGTAGCCACAAGATTCAGCTCTTTATTTGCAAGAAAATCTTCTATCTCATTATCTACTATAGGTGATTTCTTATTGTTTATCATATCTACTTTTTCCTGTATCACATCCAATGCCACTACCTCGTTGTTTTGAGCCAATAACACTGCATTTGACAAACCCACATACCCTGTCCCCGCTACACATATTTTCATTTTTTTCTCCTTTTTTCTGATTTTCAATATATAAAATATTTTTTGTCGCAGATTATAAAGATTTTACAGATTAAAAAGTATTTTTCTAAATCTGAGTTAATCTGCACAATCTGCGACTAGTATTTTTATTATTAGTTTTTCTCTTTATACCATGATACAAACCTTCTGATACCCTCTTCAAATGTTAGGCTCGGATTATATCCAGTCATCTCCTTGAGCTTAGTAACATCTGCATAGGTCCTATCCACATCCCCTGGCTGCATAGGAAGTCTGTTTATCTTTGCTTCTATCCCCACAACTTTCTCTATAGTTTTTATCATTTGAGCAAGAGACACCGGGCTATTGCTTCCTATATTAAATATCTCATAAACATTCTTATTATTCTCTACATAATCTATTGATTTACATATACCATCTACAATATCAGCTATATAAGTATAATCTCTTGAAGTACTCCCGTCTCCATAAACCGGTATCTCCTCACCAGCCAAAATAAGTCTTGTAAACTTGTTTATAGCCAAGTCCGGTCTCTGTCTAGGACCATATACAGTAAAAAATCTTAAAAATGCCATATTTATATCATACAACTCATGATACACATGCCCCATTACCTCATTTGCCTTTTTAGTAGCAGCGTAAGGACTGATCGCATAATCCACAACATCTGTTTCCTTGAACGGAACCACCTTGTTGTTCCCATATACAGAAGAGCTAGATGCTGCCACAAGGTTCTTCACCCCGTACTTCCTACAACACTCCAGTATATTTTGTGTTCCCCTTCCATTTACCTCCTGGTAGAGGATTGGATCATCTATGGACGGTCTTACCCCTGCTCTTGCAGCTAGATGTACTACTGTATCTATTTTATTTTCAGAGAAAACCCTCTCAAGAGATTCCAAATCTCTGAGATCCACAACCTCAAGTATATAATTTTCAGAATCTACTTTTTCCTTTAATTCTGCTAACTTTTCTTTCTTAGTTAATTGTTCATTGTCAATTTTCAATTGTCCATTACCAGTTGATTCAAGAGTATTCTTTATCTTTATAGACAAATCGTAATAGTCATTATAATTATCAATACAAAGTACTTTATTTTCTTCATTTAGAAATTTTTCTGCTAAATGTGAGCCTATAAAACCAGAAGCACCAGTTATTAAATAAGTTTTCATAACACACCCCAATTCTTTTTAATCAAATCTACTTTTAAGGTTTAAATGGTATTACGTCAAGTTATTGGACAATTTTTTTTCGTTTTTTATGCTGCTTTTAGGTACTCTATAGGAGACTTCCATCCTAATTTCTTCTGGATTCTCCTATTGTTGTACCAATTTTCTATATACTCAATAATATCAGTCATTGCTTCTTCAAAATCTTCATACACTTTATGGTGGATAAGCTCCTTTTTTAAAACCGAGTGAAAAGACTCTATACAAGCATTATCGTAGGGATTTCCTTTTCTTGAGTAGGATAATATCATCCCCTCAGATTTTACTGTGTCTTTAAATGCATTTGAAGTATATTGGCTGCCTCTGTCCGTATGGATAATGGCACCCTTAATATCTTTTCTCTTTATGCATGCCATTTTCAAGCTTTCCAGCACCATATCTGTTGTCATATTCTTAGAAAAACTCCATCCAATAATCTCATTGTTATAAAGATCCATAAATGAGCTTAGGTAGCACCATTTATCTTTTTTTGTATGGATATATGTGATATCTCCAACCACTTTTTCATTAATTTTTTCTACGCTAAAATCCTGGTCCAAAATATTTGGTCCAGACTTTTCTTCCACTGCTTCATTGCCTCTCTGAGGTCTGAATTTTTTAACTGTAATAGACATTATTCCTTGTTCTACCATTAAATTTTGTACATGTTTTAAGCTGCATTTATTACCTTTTTTTAATAATTCCTGATGTATTTTTGGAGCACCATATCTTTTATGGCTATTATCCCATACTTTGAAGATTTTGCGCTTCATCTCTTCCCTCTTAAGTTTGTTAGGATTTTCTGTGCTTGATATTCTATAGTAGTATGTACTTTTAGGAATCTTTAGAATTTTGGTTAACTTGCAAATAGGGTGTATTTTAGAAAGAGTGGTGATCAGTGTCTGGCACTTATCTTTACTTAGTTTTTGGCGAATATGATCATAGCCTTTTTTAATATATCATTCTCTTCTTTAAGCTTCGCAATCTCTTTTTTCATTTCTTCAATTTCTGGATTCGAGAATTCTTTAGTCTTATTTTTATTCTCTTTTTTAGGTTTGTCTACAACCCAATACCTAACTGTTGATTCTGCTATACCATATTCTATTGCTAAGTCCTTAACCTTCTTACCTTTACCCCCGTTGTAAAGCCTAACCATCATTTCTTTAATTTCATTACTATGCTTTCCCCCTGCCATGCAGACCTCCTATTTTCTATTTAATATTTATCATATCAAACGAAAGTAGATTGTCCAACATTCATACTATCACCATATTGATCTGCAAATACCATCTACTATATCATCAATATATGTATAATCTCTTGATGTACTTCCGTCACCGTATACAGGAATCTCCTCTCCAGCTAAAATAAGTCTTGTAAACTTGTTTATAGCCAGATCAGGTCTCTGTCTGGGACCATATACAGTGAAGAATCTTAAAAATGCCATGTTTATATCATATAGGTTGTGGTATACATGTCCCATTACCTCATTGGCCTTCTTAGTAGCTGCATATGGACTTATCGCATAGTCCACAATATCCGTTTCTTTAAACGGTACTACCTTGTTGTTCCCGTATACCGATGAGCTTGATGCAGCTACGATATTCTTTACCCCATACTTTCTGCAACATTCAAGTATATTCTGGGTTCCCCGTCCGTTTACCTCCTGATAGAGGATTGGATCATCGATGGATGGTCTTACACCAGCTCTTGCAGCCAGGTGGATTACACCGTCTATCTTGTTTTCAGAGAATATTCTTTCTAGGTTTTCTAGGTCTCTGATATCACAGATCTCAAGAGTATAGTTATCACTATCAACAGCATTTTTAAGTTCTGCTAATTTCTCTTCTCTTTCCATATTAACTGAAAGAATGTCTTCAAAATTTTCAACTTTCAATTACGTTAGAAATCTTGATTTCTAACGAGTAGTAGTCGTTAAAATTATCAACACATATTACTCTATTTCCTTCTTTAAGAAGCTTTTCTGCTAGATGGCTTCCTATGAAGCCTGAGGCTCCGGTTATTAAATAAGTTTTCATAATAGACCCCTTTGTAAATTACGTTGTCTTTTTATTGAGAACATTGCAAAAAACATTTTTTATTGTTAAGTCACCTTTTCACATTGTTCTCTCTTTATAATTTTAACAATTTGCTTTTTTAACATAGGTTTTATTTGCCTAGAAACAAATTTCACCTAAAATATTTTATTTCTAAGTTCTACAATCAACTAACTGTAGAGTCACACTTGTTTTCTGAATTTATATTCTTATAGTAATGATTTTTTTCAAGTTTTTTGTGCAACCAATTAAAGCTCTTACATACCTGAAATACACTTCTTCTAGATTTTGAATTAGAAATTAATAATACTAAATATAATAACATGCAAAGTAATATAGAAATTATCTCCCATAAATATCCCATTTTTAAAGCTCTTAGGTAATGTCCCACGATACCCATTAAAATACTACATTTTATATATGGATAAATAATATTCAAAATCCTAAAAGGTGAAAAATTAAACAAATAATAGATTGCTATTAAGTTCACTAAAATTTGTTGTGCTTTTATTAGAGATCTTGCGTATATTAAAGTGCTAAAGTCATGTTTAGAAAATATCAGTAAAGTTGGAATTAATGCTATTAAGTGAAATACTTGAACTAAAACAGAAATTTTTGGCATTCCTTTTGATCTGTATATTTCACTGCAGTACTGACCTAATATTATTGTGATACAACTCATTAAGGCCCATATCCCTAAAAAGGTAGAAGCTTCTTTCCATTGACTTCCCAGTAATATTTCAGTTATAAAATCTCTATATACATACGTACCTATTCCTAACGGCAATATAATCATTGATGTATAGTTTATAAAATTATAGTAATAACTTTTAAATTGAACCTCATCATTTTGGACTCTTGATAACGCTGTAAATAAAATAGAGGTAGTAGACAATGTTATTATTGAAAATATTCCATTTACTGTAATTATTGTAGTTTTATATAATCCTAAATAATAATCGCTTAATGTATTAGCTAAAATAAAGGTTCCCACATAAGAAGTTAACCATATAGTCAAAGATTCTATTAGTGACCATAAACTAAAAGTGAGCATTTCCTTTAGTATAACTATACTATAATAAAGTTTAGGCTTCCAAGATGATTTCATAGTTAGTAATACTGCCTTCACAAGGTCTCTAAATAAGATTCCATATATTATAGACCAATGTTTAAACCCTAAAAGTGCTAATGGAACGGTTACAACAAAAGATGAAAAAACCTCGATAACCCTTATCTTAAATAAGGTTTTATAATCAAAACTTCTACGAAATACTGCTATTTGTATGCTTGAAAATGATGTTAAAGGTAAAGAGGCCCCTGCTATAACAATAATAGTACCTAAATTTGAATTACCTAAAATATCTGCAAAAATATTTCTATAAACACATAAAACTGACCATAATACTAAAGATAAAATAAAGTTAGACCAAAAGGCTACATTAATAAATTTTATTTTTTTTTCTGGAGAACTAAATTCTTTCTGAATTAAAAACTTTTGAAATCCTGAATCACTTATCATATCAGCAAAACTAATTATTAAAGTCACTGAAGCTACAACTCCAAATGCATTAGGTGTTAAAACTCTTGCTAGAATAATATTAGTAACAGGAACTATTAACTTTGCAATAAATTCTGTTAAAGAAGACCACTTTGTCGCATCTAAAGCTTTCTTTGATAGAGTATTTGAAACCATACTATAAACTCCTAAATTTTATTTTCATTATTTTCTATAATAGTCATAAGATTTTCTTTAAATCTATTATATGTAAATTCACCTGCTCTTTGTAATGAACATCTTGAGTATTTTTTTCTCATTTCAGGGTTCTTTATAAATTCAATAATTCCATTTGATATATTATAATCACACTCTTCTATTAGTTCTGATTTATAATCTAAACTTTTACTTACTTCCGGCACAATGACTCCATATTCACAAAGCTCGATTTCAGATGCTTTTTTATCGATACTACTCTCTGAAAGTATTTCCCTTGGACCAGATTTACAGTCTACAGCTAAAATAGGCAACCCTACAGCCATTGCTTCCACCATAGCATTCGGAAACCCCTCTGTTATTGAAGATAACACAAAAATATCTGCCTTTCTCATATATTTATAAGGATTTTCCTTTTTGCCTAATAAAAAGATCCTATCTTGAAGACCTAGATCCGAAATTAACTTTATTAGCTCTGACTCTTTTTCCCCACCTCCT
Source organism: uncultured Ilyobacter sp. (assembly GCF_963663625.1). Classification (NCBI taxonomy): domain Bacteria; kingdom Fusobacteriati; phylum Fusobacteriota; class Fusobacteriia; order Fusobacteriales; family Fusobacteriaceae; genus Ilyobacter; species uncultured Ilyobacter sp. The sequence goes on from NZ_OY760437.1 coordinate 1,510,950, forward strand.
ATGATATAGAGATTACAATTTAGGAACTGTTTTGCAACAATAGAGAAGGCTTTTACCAGGTGGTTGTATCCTTTTTGGTTTACAAGCCTCCCTACTGAAATTATATTAAAACAATCATCAGGAAAAACTCCTTCTTCAACAATTTCATAAGATTTTTTTTCAATATAATTTAAATCATATGGATTATAAAGAGTTTTACTTTTTTCTTCATTTAAACAGAAAATTAAATTTGCGCCTTTTGATATTACTTTACTTACTGATACTACAGTATCAGCTTTATTATAAGTCCATTTATCAATTTGATGAGTTGCAAAATAATTGTATAACCAGTCATAGGACCTTATCCCTAAAATAACTTTTTCATTACTTTTTGTTACAGCATTAGAGAAGTTAGCAGGCGCTCCAAATGACATCACTATATCTGGATTAATTTCATTTTTTATTTTTTTCACTTTTTTTATTCTATTAAAAGTATTTATTACTTTAGAGAATTGAGAGTGTTTTGGTGTGCATTTCAAATCATAGTAATCAAAATCCAACTTATAATCCTTATCTCCTGAATATAAAGTAACTAATGAAATATCATACTCATCTTTTAATAAACTATGTGCTATTAAAGCAACCCTTTCCATTCCTCCATAATATAAGCCTGTAATAAGAAACATCAACTTCTTTTTTTTCATCTTTTTCTCCTTATCTTTATTTTAAATTTAATTAAAATTATATTCTGAAGTTTTAGGCTTTATTTTCACTGGCACTCCTACAGCTATACTATTTTCTGGTACATCATTCAAGACTACTGCATTTGCACCTATTATTGAGTTTTTTCCAATTTTGACTGAACCTAATACACAAGCTCCTGAGAATACAGTTACTCCTTCCTCTAGTGTCGGACCTCCTTTATTTGTAAGAACCCCATCAATAATTTTTCCGTTTCCACCTAATGTCACGTTTTGGTATATTTTACAATTTGACCCTATATTGACTTTAGGGTGAAAAACACATCCTAAACCATTATGAACTAGCTGAACATTCTTACCAATTTTTACAGAATAAGGAATGTCACATGCAAAAATAACTCTTAATATAAGGTTAAAAACTTTTGCCCTGGTTTTTTTGTTTTTATTATATGCATATACACTTTTATACATTAATTTTTCTGCTTTTCTCATATCTTCCATCCTTCGTATATTTTACTTTGAATTTTTTCGATGATATAATTGCTAAAATAACCAAAACACTTAAAAATCTTGAACTTACTATATCTGGTATAGCCATCGCACCTATTAGTGTTACTATAATTGGCCACAAGTATAAACTTTTATATCTAATATATTTAATAAATAACACCACAAAATTTGAATGAAATATTAAAGAACCTATTAAACCTAATTGTGCTAAATACTGGGTTATTAAATTATGCGGCAAAACAACTCCATTCAACATTCGCCATCTTCCGACACCTAACCCTACACCTAATAAAATATTATTCGCAAAGTTTTCAATTGCTATTTTATTTAGATTAATTCTACCTGAAGTGCTTAATAATGCTTGTCCTCCTCTTTGCTTAGCTACAATGTTTAAAATAAATGGAATTGTTATAAACAAACATAGCAAAATTAATATAGATTTAAAGTTTCTTTTATAAATAAAATAAAATAATGATATAATTAAAAAGGCAAATAGTCCTGTCCTTGAATTTACTTTTAAAATTGAAAAAAACATTAATATTTCTATGAATAAAAATTTATAAGTACTTATTTTTTTTTCTTCCATATACTCGATTAAATACACAATCATTCCTGTTGCTATAAAAAGACTTCCAAAACTATAATCATTCATTAATCCTGCCATAACAATTCTATTGTTACCTATAATATCAAAATAGCCTACTCTAATCCCAAATCTATTATACATGAAAGCTTGTATAATTATACTTATACAATATAAAATAATACTTAATATATAATACTGATTTATAATTTCTAAAAACCTTTTATTAGAAAATTTTCTTAAATATTCACCTACAAAAAACGAAATCAAAAATAGAACTATTGTCATTAATTGCTTGAAAGGATCCATAAGGTCTTCATTAATAAGAAAAGAATATAGTCCATAAAATATCATCACAAATGGTGAAAAGAAGTAAAAACTCTTTTTAAATTTTCGAAATAAAATTAGGACATACAACATTATCAAAGTTAAATTAAACCAAGTTAAAGGTAGACTACCATAAGAGGTCGCTAAAACTGATGTAAAAGACGTTGGTATGTAAATACAGAGTAATATAGTTAGCCTTTCAGTTATACTATATTTTTTTCTTTTACTTAGAATAAAAAATAAAAAGAATAGCATCCCTCCTGAAATGACTAAAATTTTATTAAAATAACCTTGAAACAAGAACATTAAATTGTATAATAATATAGTTATCATCTCTAATAAATTTATTCTATTCTGCAAAAATATCCTCATTCTCTCTCCCATAGACACTGTAATAAATATTTTTTATTAATTCTTTATATGAAGAAATATTATTTAAAAGGTTTGCTTGTATCCTTGAGGAGGAGGATTTCTCTTGGTATTTATTTTTATCTTTTAATAAATTAACTAACTCTTCTATAATTTGTTCTTTTGTATCACAGCATTTTCCACAACTATCATTAACTAAATTAGGTAGCCCCCCGACATTTTTACATATTACAGGTTTTCCTAATGCAAGTGCTTCTACCGCAACCAGACCATAACCTTCCCAATTTGAAGTCATACATAAAACCTTTGTCTCTTTTAAGAGACTATATGGATTTTTTAAGAAACCCGTCATAGTTATATTTTCTTCTAAATTTAATGCTTTTATTTCATCCATACAACTTTCCCATAATATGCCCTCCCCTATCATACAGGCTTTAATATTGGGATAGTGCTTTTTTATTTCAAATATTATATTAATGAATAATATAGGATTTTTCTCTTTTGAAAGCCTTCCAATATACATAATATCAGTTTTAAAATTCTTATTTATATTAATTTTGGCCCTCTCTATTATATCTTCAATATCTACTGGATTTCTTATGAGCATAAACTTTTTTCTTAAGAATTTACTAAATACGTACTCTTTTTCTATAGATTCAGATACAGTAAGAATTTTTTTAAATTTAAAGCTAGCAATAAGATATAAAAAAGAGTTCAAACTAATCTTTTTTATCCAAGAAGCATTACTATGCAAATGACTAATAACTTTTGCTTTCTTTGAACATAAAGCACTTAAGACACTGGCTTTTCCATCATGAGCATGTATAATATCAGGCTGAAAAGTATCAATTATTTTTCTTATTTCATTTATGCTTATTTTTTCTATTTTTAAATGCTTTATATTTCTTTCTAATAAAACATCATTAATCGATCCATCTCTTGAACAATATGCCACTTCAAATCCTTTGTCACCTTTAAAGCTATCTATTATCTTACAAGCTACACTTTCTGCTCCTGAAAAGTGGCTGCTTTGAACTAAGTGTAAAACTCTTTTTCTATTCATTTTCATCCCCTAATTATCAATATTGGTCATCTGTCAATAAAGTAGTCAACCTAACACCAACTTTTTTTGTAATTTTTCAAATTCAACAGGGAATACATTCCCTAAGAAACTGTATCTCCTCTCTTTATTATAAAATTCCATGTAATCAAATATTATTACCTTCATATACCTCATCATTACTAAACCTTCCACATAAACCATTTCTTTCTTCAAAGAAGCATGAAAGGATTCGATCACTGCATTATCATAACACCAACTTATATTTTTTCTGATATTTTAACTTTTTCTTTATAAAAACGAAAATATCTATCTATCATTTTATCTTTATTAAATTCTTCATTAAAACGTTGGTAGGCATTCGAAGATAGTTTTACTCTTAAATTCTCTTTATTTAATAAAAGTTTCATCAAATTTTCCTTGATACCTTTTGAATCTTTGCAATTGACCATTATTGCTTCTTTACCATTTCTAACAACTGTCAAGTTGCTTCCAATATTAGTACAAATTATTGCTTTTTTAGCCGCCATCGCCTCTAGCAATGCGATTGATAGTCCTTCCCACAAAGATGGTATTACCAATATATCCGCAGCCTCTAAAAGATTATTGACATCTTTTCTGAAACCTAAGAACTTCAATTTATGTTCGATATTTAATTGCCTAGCTTTATTTTTTAATTCACTTTCTAATTCACCTGAACCAGCTATATAAAATTTGTAATTACTTTGTAAATCATCTTTATTTAAAAGTGCGATAGCTTCAAGTAAGTACTCTAACCCTTTTTGTTTAGCCAATCTCCCTATTGTAAATATAGCGACTTCCTCTTGTGCTATTCCTAATTCTGTACGAACCTCATCTCTTTCTTTCATAGGTCTAATTCTGTTTGGATCTAACCCATTAGGTATTGATATAATCTTATCTTTAGGTGCGATTCCTAATTCTATTGCCCAATTACGGTGAAAATCACTAACTGTCACTATATAATCACAAAATTTTGAGCATATTTTTTCAATAAACGAATATATTTTTATACTTATTTTTGAAGATTGTTCATGAAAGGCAAAGCCGTGAACTGTATGAAATACAAAGGGAACTCTTGATATTTTAGCTGCAAAACGCCCTAAAACACCTGATTTTGAAGTATTCGTATGAACTACATCAAATTTTTCTTTTCTCATAAGGCTAACTAATTCCTTCAAAGATGATAAATCTTTGAAAAAATTAATGCTTCTTACAATATTTGTCTTGTGAAAAATTATGTCATCGAAATATTTTTGATAATTCTGTCTAACTTCTTCTTTTCCGTAGTTCATATGAATTTCAACATCAAACTTTTCTCTCAACATATTTATTATTGTAATAATGTACTCTGTTCCACCACCTATTTCATTGCCTCTTCCTAAAATTAACATTTTCTTTTTTTTAACCATTTTATCTTTGCTCCTTCAAGTTGAATATTCATTTTTAATCTATCTTCATTTCTACTTCTTGTTGCAGCTTATTATTAATTCCTTCTCTTTTTATGACTTTATTTATAGTCATAATAAAAATTTTGAAATCAAGATATAAAGATAAATTATCTACATAATACAAGTCATTTTTCTGTTTTTCTTCTAATGAGGCGTCGTTACGAAAATAAGCTTGATTATAACCACTTAAGCCTGGTCTAACTGAAAATTTTCTTAAATAATTCTCGTTATATAGACTTTTATTCCCCATTGGACTTGGCCTTGGTCCTATAAAACTCATGTCCCCTTTCAAAACATTGATCACTTGAGGAATCTCGTCTACACTTAGTTTTCTAATTACTTTTCCAACCATTGTTACCCTATCATCATTATCTGAGTTATATGTGCTCCCATCTTCATTTCTAATATCTTTAGAATTTTCTTTCATTGATCTAAATTTATACATTTTAAAACTTTTTAAATTTAATCCCAATCTTTCTCCACAATAAAAAATAGAACCCTTATCTTCTATCTTTATTGCAATCCCAACCAAAATATAGAGTAATACAAAAAATGGAAACGCTAATACGCTTAATACGATGTCTATCATCCTTTTAAAAAATATTTTATACATCATTTGCCCCTTCTAACTTAATTTTCTTTATATCTCTTAAAGCTTCTTCTAAAGAAAACTCTGAGATATAATCCAATTCTCTCTTTGCTTTTGAGCTATCCATTAAAGAAGATTCTATACCCTCTTCTCTTAAATTGTCATAGATCATATTTTTTTTGTTATCAAAACATTCGTTAACAATTTCTGCTATCTCTAAATTTGTGTGCGCTTCGTTACTTCCGATGTTAAAAACTCCGTGAATTTTAGGTTTTGATACTGCTGTATAAATAGCTTTTATTACATCTTTTATATAAACAAACTCTCTTTTGGCTAAACTTCTACCTGAAACTTTTAAAGTTTTTCTTTCAAAAGCATTGTCTATAAATGTATTCATCATATACCCTTTTTTCTCATGTTCACCCAAAATATGAGCTATTCTGAGGCATTTGACATTCAAACCATATTTTCTGTGATAAACCTCACCCAAGTACTCACATGCTATTTTACTGATTCCATAAAGTGTCTTCGGTCTGGGTACTTGTTCCTCTTTCCATGGTATTTTTGTTGTATCTGAATATACAGATATTGAAGAAGCAAAAACAATATTTTTAATGCCAAGATTTACGCAACTTTCATAGAGATTTTCTGTAATGGTTTCATTTTCATGAAAATCAGATATTTTTCCATCAGCTCCTCGGATAGCAGCTAAATGGATTACTGCGTCTATATCTCTTAAAACTATCTCCAAACTTTCTTGTGTATAGTCGGTTTTTCTGTATTCAGACTTTTCATTCTCCGATATTGATCTTCTTCCAATTGTTATAGGGACAAAGTTTCCATTTTTAATCAGAAACTTTACTAATTCTCTGCCTAGAAAACCAGTCCCTCCGGTTATTGCAACTTTCATAAACCGATCCCCTCTAGTCTTTTTTTATAAAATATCCTATTTTTTCAAACTGTCCATTAATTGCTCTAATTGTATCGCTGTCATTATAATAGTTAAAGTTATAAGTTGTATCCTTAGGAATTTTAAATTTCTTATAGTCTGCTTTTTGATTTGGTTTTTCACATAAAAATTCTAGTGTGTATCCGGATTTTTCATGCTTTATGTTTTCTAACTCTTCTACATTATTAAAAAGTAAATGTTCAAAAGTTAGCTTTATTAGATTCACATTCTTGTATTCTTTAAGAACATTCCACATATGACATCCGTCTAATCTAGGTGTAACTTCTATAATATATGGTTGAGAATTTCTAACCTTTATTTGAAAATATAGTGGTCCATTTTTTATCCCTAGTTTTTCCGCTGCCCTATAAACAAGATCTTTTAAATTACTTTCAGAACATTCATTTAAAATTTTAGATGGTACAACATGTTTTTTTACAAGACCACCCTGAAATTCTGACCATACTTCACGATCTGATGCAGCTATGAAAGCGACATTTCCATTGACCATATATGCATTTACAGATATTTCTGGTCCTGCAATATATTCTTCAATAATAACAAGTTCTGAACGAGAAAATCCTTTACACATATTAAAATTTTCTAAAAATTCATCATGGTTGTTAATTAAACGAACTCCTCTTTGCCCTTGAGAATCAGATGGTTTCATTATAAAAGGGTAGTCTAAAATAATTTCTGTGTCCTTATTTTCGAGTATTTGATACTTGATGTTTCCTTTGAAGTCATTTCCAAAATATTCTCTCATCTTATTTTTTTTATTACAGATTTCTGCTACTTTTGAAGGAACAAAATAAGGTAACCCTAATTCTTCACTTATAGATGAACTAATTGGCATGGCTATATCTGATCCAACTGAGTAGATACAGTTTATTTCATTTGCTTTGATAAACTCCATAACTTTATCTTTTTCTACAAAATTTATCAGCTCAAAATGATCAACAAATTTGCTACCAGGACCATCTTCAGCTTGTGCACAGGCATACGTTTTTATTCCCATTTTTTTTAGTTCTATTATCGCATCCATTTGCACAGAAGCAACTCCTAATATTAAAACTTTTTTCATTATTTCACCCCTGTTTTTTAACTATTTCATGAATTTTATCTAATACTTTATGATTTGGAAATTCTGAAAATAAATCACAGTTTTTCTTTATGACATCGTCTTCTAAATTCCACCACTTAATATTTAAAAATTTTTCTATAATATCTTCACTGAACCTGTATTTAATTAATTTAGCTGGATTTCCTGCAACTATAGCATACGGCGGAACCGATTTCGTCACGACTGAATTTGCTCCTATTACTGCTCCATCACCTATTTTTACTCCTCTTAAAACGGTTGAGTTTGCTCCAATCCAGACATCGTTTCCTACCTCGCATTCTTTTTCGAATCTATCATAATAAATTTTTCCATTATTAAGTTTATCATAAGGATTATATAAAAATGTATGCGAAGTTACTCTATTGAAATTATGCTCTCCTGCTCCAATTGTTACTCCCCACGAAATAGATGTGAAAGCACCTATTTTCGTATGCATTATCACCGTATCTTGCCCTGTATATGTATGCCTTCCCATTTCAGTAAAATATAAATGATTATATTTTCCTGCTCTTGCATATCTATCTAAAATACAATTGTCTAACTTTGATCCATCACCAGCAAAAGTGTTTTCTTCCATAATACTCTTCACAATCCAACATTGTTTATAAACTTTAACTTGGGATAATATTTTAGAATCAATTATTCGAGAAAAGGGCTCAATACTTGCTGTTTCATCTATTATTGAATTAATTATTTTTGTTTTTATTTCATAATCTTTCATCCTAAACCTCTTTTCTGTTAATTTTTCATTTCTATTTTTGACATCAATTTTATAGTTTTAATCTTTAAATTATTAACGATATATTTTAGATAATGCATCTATATGTTTTTTATACATCTTTAGAATTTAAGATTTTTTAATTATCTCTTTCAATCCATATGCCACATAAGATACTTCATCATCCGTCAGTAAAGTATGAAGAGGCAGAGTAATTTCATTTTTATACATAGCATATGCATTTGGATAATCTTCAATCTTAAATCCTAAATTTTTATACGCACTTAACAATGGTAGCGGCTTATAGTGTACATTGGTTGCAATTCCTCTTTCTGCCATTTTTTCTATGACACTGTTTCTAAACTCTTCATCTTTTCCAGTAAGTCTGGTCAGGTATAAATGTCCGCTGGATTCGTAGTTATTATTATAATGTTTAAGAACCTGGATATTTACACTTTCTAAAGCATTAGTGTATTTATCTATAATCTCTTTTCTTCTTTTTAGTATTTCAGGATACCTCTCAAACTGAACTAATCCGATAGAAGCCATTATATCAGTCATATTGCACTTATAATTTGGGGCGACTATATCGTATTCCCATGACCCTAGTTTAGTTTTTGCCAGAGCATCTTTTGACTGCCCGTGAAGAGTCAAAAGCATATATTCTTTATAAATTTCTTCATTGTCTATTCCTGGAATATCTTTCCAAGTGACTGCTCCTCCCTCTGCAGTAGTAAGATTTTTCACTGCATGAAAAGAAAAACTTGTGAAGTCAGCAACTTCTCCGCTCATCCTTCCTTTATAAGTTGCACCTATTGAATGTGCACCGTCTGCAATTATAGCCACTCTTCCTATAGATTCTTGTATTTTATTCGATGCTCTGAATAACTCTTTTTTATTATTGACCACATCAAAGATTTTATCATAATCACACATTGCTCCTGCTATGTCAACTGGAATAATAGCCTTAGTTTTTTCAGTAATAGCATTGGCAACAGCATCATAGTCTATATGAAAAGAATCTTTAGCCGTATCCACCATGATTATTTTAGCCCCAACATGATGAATAACGCTGGCTGAAGCACTATAAGTATAGGCAGATGTTATAACTTCATCTCCAGGACCTATTCCTAATAATCTTAGTGTCATTTCCATACAGGCTGTTGCAGAATTTAGGCACACTGCCTTTGAAGTATTGCAATACTCTGCAATTTTTTGCTCAAACAGCTTAGTTTTTGGTCCAGTTGTAATCCATCCTGATTTAAGGGTGTCTACAACCTCATCTATTTCTGCTTGCGTTATATCTGGTGGTGAAAATGGTATATTCATAATCATTCAACTCCTATTTAATTTGAATTATATATATTTCATACTGTATTTTCTTTACTGTGACCATAGCGTTTCAATCTTTATATTCTTAAATACATGATCATTTCCACTCTTCAAATTCGTGTCCATTCGTGGTAAATTCTTTGACCTTCTCTTTAAAAGCCCCTATACAACCACAGCACCCTCTATACTTTCAGTTTTCATCTTTCCCCTACACTCAAAATGATGCTCCGGCTCCTTATAAGAAGATATAAATTTTTTCATTTCCTCTTTTATTCCTTCAAAATCCCTCAGGGCTATAAGTCCCTTCAGATTGCTCAGATGTTTTTCCACGTCTACATCTTCATTTTCAAGCTTGGCTATAAATATCTTCTGGTTTTCAGTCTTTATAGCTGCACTTACATCATACAAAAGCTCCTCATAAAGTTTCTCACCAGGTCTAAGGCCAACTATATCTATATCTATATCCTCTCCCAGGGTTAGTCCAGAAAGCTCGATGAGGTTTTTGGCCAAATCCATTATCTTTACAGATTCTCCCATATCCAGTATAAAGACCTCTCCACCGTTTCCTATAGATCCCGCTTCCACCACAAGACGTGCCGCCTCAGGTATGGTCATAAAGAATCTTGTCACATCAGGATGGGTTATAGTGAGGTTTTTTTTCTCCTCTATAAGAGTCTTAAATAGCGGTATGACGCTTCCGTTGCTTCCTAAGACGTTTCCAAACCTTACTGCCATGTATTTGGTAGAGCTTTTTTCACTCATATCCTGTATCAGCAGTTCACAGGCCCTTTTTGTGGCTCCCATGATATTGGTAGGATTTACAGCCTTGTCTGTAGATACCAGGACAAATCTTTCTACCCCGTATCTATGGGCACAGTCAGCCACATTTTTGGTTCCAAATATATTATTCTTTATGGCCTCTTCCGGATTGTGCTCCATGAGGGGCACATGCTTGTGTGCAGCAGCATGAAATACCACTTGTGGCTTATATTTTTCAAACACCCACTTTATCTTTTCACGGTCTCTTACACTGCATATCTCACTTATTATCTCAAGGTTTGGATACTTTCTTTTAAGTTCCAGCTCCAGGAAGTAAAGTGCGTTTTCATTTATGTCTATGCTTATCAGTCTCTTCGGGTTATGTTTTCCTATCTGCCTGCAGAGCTCGCTTCCTATGCTTCCGGCCCCTCCAGTTACAAATATTACTTTACCCTCTACAAGCCTTTGCAAGTTCTTTTTATCTGTCTTGACCTCATTTCTTCCCAGGAGATCTTCTATCTTTACGTCACGCACCTGGGTAGAAAGATTCTTGCCTTCCAGTATATCGTTATAGGAAGGGAGTACCTTCACCTCTATATCCATCTCACGACCGGTCTTGTTTATCTCCTTTATAAACTTACTCTTCACCGAAGGTATGGCGATAAGTAATTCATCTATCTCATATTTTTTTATAAGCTCTTTCAAATCTTTACTTTTCCCCAATACCTCATACCCGTGAACTACAGTTGAGGTTTTCTTTGGATCGTCGTCTACAAAGCCTACGATTATATACTTAAAGTTTCTGTTTTTTAAGCTCTCTCTGGCGATATTCTCCCCAGCCTCGCCGGCTCCCACCACAAGAACCTTTTTTCTATCCATGATTTCCCCCGTGGCATGCATAGATCCAAGATGTCTTTTCAGTCTAAATACATATCTGGCCGTCAACTGTCCAACAGCACACATTACGGCTATAAGTACCAATAAATGCTTAGGAAAATTGGCATTTAAAAATATTGTACCCAGAAAAAATATTAGTGCGCTTCCTAGGTTTAAGGTGGCTATATAAAATATATCCAAAACACTTGTATACTGCCAGCTTTTATCCTGCATCCTCAAAAGAAAATATCCGCTCATATAGATAAATATATACATGATCTGATATACCCTTCTGAAGTTCTCTGACCAGTTCAAGTCATACTTTATAAGAAATGCCATGACAAAACCAGTTAATATGACAAGCATATCTATTGATACTTTTACACTTCTCCTCATCCTTGCCTGTACCATATTTTTACTCCCCCGTTTCCAAGTATATTTAATTAACCTAAGTTGCTACCTTTATTCAAGTTAAAGTATTTAATTTACAGCTCTGTGAAACTCCTTATTTTTCTCTGTGTCCTCTGTGACCAAAAGGTTTTGTTATTATTCGTGTTAATTTTTCTGTCTTTTATTGATTTTCATTCGTGACGAAATCTTTTGACTCTAATATCCTTATAAAAATATTGAATTTATAAGAATTTCTTTCAAGTAGCAATTTGAGTTAATTAGTTTTTATTGAGAAATTACCTCTTGCTTAAAAATAGTTATATCCTTACTCAAGGATACAATGGTTATAGTAGCACCTGTAAGTTAAATTGTGCAAGCGTTTTACTTATTATTAACAAAAATTAATTTCTAATTCCAAAAAGTCATTTTCATCTCTGAAAAAAGTCAAATTCTGATTAAATGTTTCACAAATTCATATCATTTATTTGTCATTTTTATCACTCTTTCTTCATAAAATCATCACAATAATATTAAAAAATTTTAATATTATCTTAGACCACTTTTGTAACCACTGACACAATTTTTTTTGTCACAGATTATACAGATTTCATAGATAAAAAATCTGAGTCAATTTGCCTAATCTGCGACTATTTTTCTTTTGTCGCTGATTTCCACAGATTTCACAGATAAAAAATCTGAGCCAATTTGAGTAATCTGCGACTTTTTTTCTTTTGTCGCTGATTTCCACAGATTTCACAGATAAAAAATCTGAGCCAATTTGAGTAATCTGCGACTTTTTTTCTTTTGTCGCTGATTTCCACAGATTTCACAGATAAAAAATCTGAGCCAATTTGCCTAATCTGCGACTATTTTTCTTTTGTCGCTGATTTTCACAGATTTCACAGATAAAAAATCTGAGCCAATTTGAGTAATCTGCGACTATTTTTCTTTTGTCACTGATTTTCACAGATTTCACAGATAAAAAATCTGAGCCAATTTGAGTAATCTGCGACTATTTTTCTTTTGTCGCTGATTTTCACAGATTTCACAGATAAAAAATCTGAGCCAATTTGCGTAATCTGCGACTATTTTTCTTTTGTCGCTGATTTTCACAGATTTCACAGATAAAAAATCTGAGCCAATTTGAGTAATCTGCGACTTTTTTTCTTTTGTCGCTGATTTCCACAGATTTCACAGATAAAAAATCTGAGCCAATTTGCCTAATCTGCGACTATTTTTCTTTTGTCGCTGATTTTCACAGATTTCACAGATAAAAAATCTGAGCCAATTTGAGTAATCTGCGACTTTTTTTCTTTTGTCGCTGATTTCCACAGATTTCACAGATAAAAAATCTGAGCCAATTTGCCTAATCTGCGACTATTTTTCTTTTGTCGCTGATTTTCACAGATTTCACAGATAAAAAATCTGAGCCAATTTGAGTAATCTGCGACTATTTTTCTTTTGTCACTGATTTTCACAGATTTCACAGATAAAAAATCTGAGTCAATTTGAGTAATCTGCGACTATTTTTCTTTTGTCGCTGATTTCCACAGATTTCACAGATAAAAAATCTGAGTCAATTTGCCTAATCTGCGACTATTTTTCTTTTGTCGCTGATTTCCACAGATTTCACAGATAAAAAATCTGAGCCAATTTGCCTAATCTGCAACTATTTTTCTTTTGTCGCTGATTTCCACAGATTTCACAGATAAAAAATCTGAGCCAATTTGCGTAATCTGCGACTATTTTTCTTTTGTCGCTGATTTTCACAGATTTCACAGATAAAAAATCTGAGTCAATTTGCGTAATCTGCGACTAAACCATTATTTTTTATCTGTGTCCTCTGTGGCCAAAAATCTTTTACTTTTTTATATTCGTGCCATTTCTTTCTCTTTTATTAGTGCTCATTCGTGACGAAATCTTTTATCTTTTATCTTCTATCCTTCCTCTGTGAAACTCATTCTTTCCCTCTGTGTCCTCTGTGGCCAAAAATCTTTTACTTTTTTACATTCGTGACAAAAAAGAATTCCTTATCCCCTCAAAGCCTCCACAGTCTCCATATCTGCAGCCTTCTTGGCAGGATAGATCCCAAAGGCCACCCCCAGTATAGCCGATACTATAAAGGTCATCAAAATGTGCCTTCCTGTAAACACAGGGGGTATATCTATGAGCCTACCCAGTGCAAGGGAGCCCCCTATACCAGCGACTATCCCAAGTATCCCGCCTGTTACAGATATAAAGGAGGCCTCTGCCATAAAGATGGCCATGATGAAGTTCTTCCCCGCCCCCATGGCACGGAGTATCCCTATGTGTGGTGTCCTCTCACGGACCATGGCCGCCATGAGGTTGCTTATACCTAGCCCCCCCATGATTAAGGCCACCAGTCCTATGGCAGCCAGAAATATATTCAGAGTCTTTTTTATCTTCTCTACCTTTTTGTACTTGCCGGAGTTTTCCATGAGAATGTACTCACCACGCCCTCCGTGGGATTTTTTCAGTCTCGATATCACTAGGGAGGCCATTTTTTCCCCGTCTTCCCCGTCGTAGAATGACACCACCACCCTGGTAAACCTCTTTATACCTGTCATTCTCTCCAGGCTTTCAAGAGACAGTATCCCGGTTTTTCTTTCAACATCGGATTCCAGAGGGTTTTTCTCTTTATAGACACCCCTTATGAGGTACTTTTCTTTCCTGTCTCCCAGTTCTATCTCTTTCCCTGTTGGATTGGCGTCGCCAAAGAACTTCTCAGAAGCCTTTTCCTCTAGCAGTATCTCCCTCTCTTTTAGGTTGCTGGGATATCCCATTGCTGAGAGGGATTTCTTAGAGTATCCAGTGAGGATGAGTTCACCTGTGTCCCTTCTGGCATCTGGAAAAAATGCGTATTTTACAAAGGGAATATCTTCGATTATTTTCCCGTCTCTTGCAGATAAATTTTCTCCCCCTATCATTATTCTGTTTTCCGCCAGGGTAGATAAATCACTTTTTATGAGCGCCTTCCCGCCCTCAGCCAGGGAGAATATCACTATTATAGAGCTTATCCCCATGAGCACCCCGCAAAGGGAAAAAAGACTTCTTCTTTTGTTCTCCCATATCATCTTCCACGCCATCCAGAAACTCATCTCTACCCCCAAAAGATTTAAACCTTTAATAAAACCTTTTTTTTGTCACGAATTATCACTAATCCTACGAATAAAATCCAAAATAATTCTTTAATTAATCTTATTCATTCGTGTTAATTTGTGCAATTCGTGACTGAAATTTTCTATTCCCTACAGAACAACTCTTTGAAATTCTAATTTTTCACTTCCAAAATTTAAAATTATACCAAGTTTAACTCCGGTTGCTTTTAAATAATTTGACACCTGAGCCTTATGAATGTCTGCTAATTTTGAAACAGATTTTAATTCTAAAATTACTTTATCTTCCACCAAAACATCAGCAACATAATTACCGACTATACGTCCTTTAAACTTAACACTTATATCTTTTTGTTGTTCTGCTTTAATATTTTTATCTTCAAACATAACCATAAGAGCATTTTCATAGACTTTTTCTAAAAATCCATATCCAAGTTCATTATATACATCCATCGCCATTCCGACTATTTCATATGATAACTCTTTGTATAAGATTTTATTCATTTTTACTCCTATTTTTAATTCGTGATGATTCGTGTTAATTCGTGACTAAAAAGACTTTTAAATCTTTCATCTTTTTATTTTAGTCTTTTAGTGCTACTACACGATCTCCGTCCTTCACCTGATAAGTGTTTAGTACTATCTCTGTTCCCTCGTCTAGGTTTAGCACCTCATATTTAGACAAGGTCTTTGCACCTATCTCCACAAGAGTCTTCTTTACCTTTTCTCCCTCATAGACATAGACATAATTCTTTCCGTTTTCTTCCATTACAGCTATGGAGTCCACCAGTTTTACCTGCTCTCTGCTGTTTCCTGCTATCTCCACGGTAGTTGCATACCCCGGCTTCAGACCGCTGGAGTTTTCTAGGGATACTTCCACCTCTATAATCCTGTCCTCATAGTTTCCTGTCTTTACAACCTTGGCAGCCTTGGACACACTTTTTACAGTTCCTTCATAGGTTGTGGCCTCTGCAGAATCCCTCATGGTGATGCTTGCCTTTTGCCCGGGAACTACCCACTTAGCCTGGTACACAGGTATCTCCATTTTTATCTTATTTTCTCCCATTACAGCTATCTCCATGATTCTGGCTCCTGCTGATATAGGCGTCCCCTGTTCTACATATATTCCTGTCACTATTCCGTCTATAGGTGACTTCAGAGATTCCCCTACCTTGGACAGCTTTTCTGCCAGATCTTCTCTTGTGAGAGATAATTTTTTCAAAGTTCCTTTTATATTACTTGCCTGGAGGTTCAGCTCTCTTTTCAGTCTTTCGTAGCTTAAGACCATGAGTTCATATTTCTGCCTGGACAGATCTAGGGTAGTTTTCAGATCTTCCAGTTCCATCTCTTTTCTGTTGGCATCGCTTAGGGAGGCGTTTGCTTCCACAGAAGATACCCCCTGCTGCTTCAGTAGATCCATCTTCACGTCTGCCTGCTGTCTGAATGTCTGTGCTTCGAAGGACACTACTTTTAGTTTTCTGTTCATACCCTTTATCTCTTCTTCCAGTCTGGTTAGCTCTAGCTGCTTGTTGTCAAGTTCCAGCTTCATAGACCCTGAGTTTAGATCCTGTATCTGCATCTCCACACTTTTCATATCTAGGTCCAGCATTTGTAACTCTCTCTCTAGTTCCATTTTTGATCCCGCACTGAATTCTAGCAGACCGTCCCCTGCGGAAACTTCGCTTCCCTCGTTTACGAGAAACTTGTCCACAACGGCAGGCACCCCTACATAGAGTGGAAGTGTCTCCTTTGGCTCTACTATCCCTTCAAATACGAGGCTCTCTTCCATATCTCCCTTGACTATCTTTTCCAGCCTCACTTTTTTTTCTTCTGATTTATTATTCAGGGCAAGTCCGGCTACTCCCAGTGTTACCAAAAGGGCCGCCCCTATTATCAATTTTTTCTTCATCTTCCAACTCCCGGTATTTGAATATCCTAAAAATATTTTAATTTTTTTTGTCACGAATCACACATATTTACACGAATAGGGAAAAAGATAAAAAATCTTTTGACTTAAATATTTTTAAGGGTTCTATTCGTGTAATTCGTGACAAAGTATTTTATCTTTTCTCTCTTAATCCCCCTATATTCCTACTCACTTCTCTATGCACTCTCTGGTAAATTCTTCTTTATTACTTTAATTTTTTTGCATTTATTCGTGTAATTCGTGACAAAATATTTTATTCTTTATCTTTATTTAAGAAGGTTCTCGTATTCTCTCACTGCCAGAACCAGCTCTCTCTGGAGTGAGTAATACTTCTCCTCTGCACTCTTTAGCCTGTTTACAGAATTGAGATAGTCTAGCGAACTTACCATTCCGTTTACATATCTCAGGTTGTCTATTCTCATGTTTTCTTTTTCAAGTTCTAGCTTTGTTCCCTGTGAATCTACCTCTGTATAAAGAGTCTTTATATCTCTGTACTTGTTTCTGATGTTTAGCTTTATCTCTTCTAGGTTTCTGTCACGTTTTATCTCTGCCTGTTCTAGCTTGGTTTCTTTCTGCCTCACATCATCCCAGGTACTTCCCCACCCGAATATTTTCCAGCTTGCCACTGCAGTTACCTGATAGTCAGAATACTCGTCGTCGTCCTTATCCAGCCTGTATTCTGAATTTAGATAGATCGTTGGCAGAAGGGCGGATTTTGCTATTTTTAGGTCTGACTCAGACTTCTCTGCCACTAACCTCTCTTTGCTGGCATAACTTCCAGATCCCATGGCTGCATTGAGGTCTCTATTGGGATCGAAGAGACTTAGGTCTATGGCCTCTGGAGAGAACTCCTCTAGCTCTATATTGCTGTCAAGAGACCTCCCCAAAAGCAAAAAGAGTTCCTCTTCTGCAGTTCTCTGCTCCTCTGATCTCCTCATTTTTATGGCTTCATTTGAGATTATATCTGATTTAACCTTGAGAACCTCAGACTTTGGTACCAGCATCCCGTTGTCAAACAATTTCTCTAGCCTGTCTCTCTGCTTATTCAGTGTATCTAGGACCATCTGGGCTATCTCTTTTTGTTTTCGTAAGTTCAGCACCTGAAAGTATGTCTCTATGGCCTTTTCCTCTATCTCATGTCTCACGAGACTGACATCTTTTTTGGCTATCTCACGGGAAAGTTTTGCTTTATCATAATATGCCGTCAATTTCCCCCCTGTGTATATAGGTATGTAGGCCTTCACCCTTTGAGGTCCCACTCCATCTATATCCCACTGATTTTTCTCTGCAGAAGAGTCTTCTACCAGTTCTTCATTTACTGTAAGGGTTAATTGAGGGAGCATACTTTTAAAACTTTTTTTTACTTCTAAATCTGTGACCTTAGTTTCCAAATTTTGTATTTTCATTTCAGGGTTATTTTTATCTATCTCTTGTAGAACTGCATTAAGATCCATCCTAGTTTCTGAAAAACTTACCAAAGAAACGGCTAAAAAAGCTGCTGTTAATATTTTGTTTTTCTTCATTTCCTCCCCCTTCTATTTGACAGTCTTCCAATATCCTCTTGGGATTTATCCTAGTCAGAAGTTCCATCCTGTCTTTTCCTACTATTTTTTTCAGTTCTTTTAGACCGGCATCTGCATCCTCATAGCTTCTTCTTCCTGTTCCGTGGGAATCAGATGCCACTATATGAATTAGTCTTTTTTCAAGCAGGGCGGTGGTTCTTTTCTTTAGTGCGTCAGAGAATGAGCTGAGATTTACCTGCAAGACAACTCCCATCTCCTCCAACTTCTCAACGTCACTCATTTTGAGAAAGAAACACCTTTCCACATGTGCCAGCACAGGCTTGTATCCCGACTGAATAACTTTTTCTATAGCTCCAATTAGGGAGTCCGAAGTCATACCGGGCACCCCCTCTAGGAGGACATACCTGCTGTTTCCCAGAGTGTTTACCTCCCCATTTACCAGTGCCCTCATCCCTTCCAGATCCAGGTAGAGTTCATTGCCGCTGTATATCTCAATGGGAATACCTTCACTTTTCAGAGTCTCTGACAATTCCGATATTTTCTTTTTATAGTTTTTGTTCTCATACTTTCCGAACCCATAGTGAGAAGTGCAGCATATCTTTCTATAGCCTATTTCATAGGCTGACCTTGCCATCTTTATGGATTCTTCCAGGCTGTTTGACCCGTCATCTATTCCGTGAAGTATATGGCAGTGCAGGTCTATCATTACTTATCTTCCTTTACATATTCCTGATAATATTTGTAGTTGTAGTTGTAGTAGCCGTGACTTTTGTAGCCGTATCCATATCCGCTATTATCTATCCTGTTTACAACCATTCCATAAATATTTGCTCCCGCACTGGACAGTATCTCTTTTGCGTACATCAGTTCTTTCTTGGACGCCATATCATATCCATTTACAAATATTATTCCGTCTGATGATTTTGATAGTATCGCTGCATCTGTTGCTACCATAAGGGGTGCAGTATCAATAACCACAAGGTCGTAACTTTCTTGCAGTTCCTTCAGCAACAGCTCCATTTTCTTGCTCTGTAAAAGTTCAGTAACATTGTGCTCTAGATGTTTTGTAGGAAGCAGGTCTAGATTCTTCTCCACCTCTTTCACAATTACATCTTGGACTTTTTTATCACCCATAAGGATATCTCCAAGTCCATGATGCTCCTCTATTCCAAAGCTGGAATGGGCTCTCGGCCTTCTCAGGTCACAATCTATGAGAAGTACCCTTTGTCCAACCATGGCCTCACTCATGGCATAGTTTGCTGCGATAAAACTCTTCCCCTCTTTTGGAATAGAGCTTGTCACAACTACTGTTTTCTTCTGTTTTTCATCTATAAAGTGAATATTTGTCCTCAGTACTCTCAGAGATTCTGCTATTGGCCCCTGCCCGTCTATGTTAAAAAAAAGTTTTCTTTTTGCCATTATTTTTTCACCTCTGCTTCTATTTTTTCAAAATCAGGGACATTGGCAATAATTTTGCATCCCATTATTTTTTGAAGGTCCTCTGGCTTTTTCACATTGCTGTGTATAAACTCCATCAAAAATGCTGCGAATACTCCTAGCATAATTCCAAGTACACCAGATACAGCAACGATTAAAGCCCTCTTTCTAGACTCAGGTTTTGTAGGTATTTCAGCCTGTTCCACTATTTTCAAATTTTCAAAATTCATCAGATCTCTTATTTTTAGCATAAACTCTTTTGATACTTCATTTACCATGAGAGTTGCCTTCCTGGCATTTCTGTCCATATAGCTTATCTTTATAAACTCTGTATCCTCTATAGGCGAAACTTTTACTAGCTTTGCGATAGTTTCTGGTCCCTCTTCCAGTCCTAGCCTTTTGATTACATTTTTCATGATACTCTTGCTTCTAGCCACTTCTGTATAAGATGATACCAGCTTTTGGTTTTTTGATATTTCAGAGTTGTCCAGTTTTTCCACAGAGTATATCTGCCCGCTCGAAACCATGAGAGTCGTCTCAGCCTTGTACATGGCAGGTTTTAATAAGGCATATACAATACCCAAAGCCAACACAGGTACTGCTACAATAGTTATCAGCTTCCATCTTCTTACAAGAATAAACAGCAGATCCATTAGCTCTATTTCGTCATCGTTATCTTCCCAATCCATTGCGTAGTCTTCGTCAACACTTCTTTTTCTAGACATCATATTCTCCTTTTTTTTATTTTTCATAAATTTGCTCGCATTAAAAAATAGAACACTTAATTTTATTTTTTTTAAATATCACGTTTATTTATAACACAAACCAGAGTTATTATATCAAATTAGAGTACTATCCTACAACACTTTATCGAATCTAAAAAATTAATTTTTCTTAATTTTTAAAACACATTTGAACAAAAATGATTATATTTGACCTGAGTTGCTGCCTTTATTAGAGTTAAATTATTGAATTTACACAGTGTTACTTTTCTCTTGAAAGAAAAGTAACCAAAAGTTCAAGAATTTTCAAATGTCTAGTAAGTATATGTTTCTTTTAACGCCTTTGTGAGCTACAGTCCTCGGTTCCCTGCGGAACTTATTCTGTAGGACGGCTGAGTGCAGGTTCTTTCCTGTATAAGCCCTGCGACTTGAAAATTCACTAAGAGACCTAAAGGAATATAAGACTGCACTAAGTAAAAAGCATGCGCGTAGTTACTATTTCATTTGTAATGTTTTAAATGTTTTTAATTACCCTTTAAAAAATTCCGTTAAGAAATCACCTTTTCTGAAATCCACTTTCCTTGATATAAGGAGGTTTACCGACTATATTTCAAGTGAAAGTTAGTTCAGAAATGATTTTAGGAATCTTTTTAGGGGTGTCTTTTCTTTGGTTACTTTCTTTGGACAAGCAAAGAAAGTAACAGAAGCTTTTGGATAAATTCAGTAACTTATAAGAATTTCTTTCAAGTAGGAACTTTTTTACTGGTCTTGTATATTAAGTTAAATGTATATTTTGAAGGTGAGTACTATGAAAAAAACTATTTTGTTCTTTTTATTTTTTTTCATTTTATATACGAAGCCCATATCCACTAGTAAAATGATGTTGAGACCCCTTATCATATTAATGGAATTCCCCGACTACAAACATACCCAATTGGAAAAAAAAGAAACTTCCCTTGTAAACGGACGTAGTGGAAGGAATTTTACACCTGAACTATATTCAAAAATGTTTTATAAAAAACCAACCTACACTGGATCTGACGGTCGAAATTATATCACTGCTGCTGCCTATTTCAATTTAGAATCAGGAAAAAGCTTTGATCTAATAGGATCCAAAGAAGATATTTACGGATGGTATACAGCAAAAAATAACATCTCCCATTACGGGGAAAACCTCCCTAAAGTTGGAGATAGAATTAACGCCTCTAAACTCGTTCCCGAAGCTATAGAGCATCTTTTAGATAAAACAATTGATTTTTCAAAATATGACTTGAACAGCGACGGTATAATAGATAGCATCTTTATAATACATGCTGGAAAAGGAGAACAATGGGACAACTTTTTAGGTCATGATGCCATTTGGTCTTTTTCCAACAAATTTAGTGACATTAATAATGAAAAACCTTATCTCTTCAAAGATCATAACAATAAAATTTGGAAAATTGATAAATTTTCAATTATAGAACAAGACGTGCCTTTGGATCTGTTTTTACATGAGATCGGGCATTCTCTAGGCTTGCACGACCTCTATACCCATGATTCTCCAGTTGCATACTGGTCCATTATGGGGGATATCTATTGTGGAAAAATAACAGGAACTCTCCCAAACTCTTTCGGGGCATATCCCAGATTTTTCTTACAAAATAAATTTCAAAATCAGGGATTCATATCAAACTGGGCAAATATAAAAGAGTTCTATTTAAATGATCTTATAAAAAATCCTCAAGAGATTTTCCTCTTTCCTTCTGGGGATAAAAAAAGAGTTAATCTCATAAAAATAAACTTGGACCACAGCTCCAAGACCAAGTCAAAAAATATAAGTTCTGAAAGATATTACCTTTTGGAATGGCGAAACAACGAAAAAGACGGTATAGATTCAGGCTTGAACTATAATCTTGAAAAAATACCGTATCAAGGTGGACTAATAATATGGTATATCGATGAATCCATGGTTGATAAAGATGGAAAGTTTTCTCAGGAATTGTTCAGAGGAAAAAGGTTTGCTACAGTAATAGATTCAGATCCCTCTCCAGTTTTCAAGGTAGAAAACAACACTTTTTCAATTCATAATTCAAATAAGTATAATATGTATGATGCTGCTTTTTCTCTTAGGAATACTCCCCCTATACTATTTCCCCAAAACAAAACCGGATTTTATCACAATAATCTTGTTTATTCTCCCTACTTCTATTCTCTAGGCAGTATCAGCCCGCAGTACAAAAAATACAAAAGCACCATTCTTCCAAAAGAAGATATCAAAATTCTTATAACTGAAGACCATGTTTCATTTGGAAAAATAGCTTTCTACTCAGGAAGTATAAACAAAATTTACGATAAATTAGAGGTTTTTATTGGTAAAAATTATTTTCTTATTAAATCTCCATCTACTTATGAACTTGACGCCGTTGTTGCAAGGGTGAACTCCAAGAATGAAATTTCAGAAAGAAAAAATATAGATTTAGAAAAAATACACTCTGGTCTTTTTAAAGGTACATTTGTAGACAGTAGCGGTTCCTGGCATCTCGAATACATTCGAGAATTCAGACCCAATGAATACAGATGCATTTATAATAGTAAATTTACAAATGGTTGGGGTTTTGTTGAGAAAAATATAAACACAAAATGAATTTATAGTCCTCCATACCCCGTCTATACTAATTTAACAATAAAATTAAATTAATTTAATTATAGAAACCTACTCCTTTTTTTAGTATACTTACCCTATCTATATTTAAAAAGGAGGAATTTCATGAAATTATTTAACAAGCTCTTGATACCGACACTTTTATTGAGCTCTGTTGCCGTGGCTCAAACGGGAGACAACTTTTCCCGATCTAGTGCCGCTTTGAAAGAGCTAAAGGCAAAAGCAACGATATCTGAAACAAAGTCTGATTCTGACAAGCTTTTTTACTTAGTTGACGATTTCAGCCAGCTAAAAACTGTTCCTGGATTTACATTTGGTGCTCCCTCTGGTTTAGTTCCAGGTTGGGGAGTTGGATTTGCAGCATTATCTGGTGTTCATAAGGACAGTGATACTGATGGAGCTGCAGCCTTTGGTTTTGGTTTCGGAGACCCTTTTGAATCTTTAGGTGGAGCCGCATCTCTTTCCATAGGGAGTATCGATCCTTCTGACGGCGGGGCTTTCAACAGAGGTTCATTAAACCTAAGTCTTGGGCACACTTTTAAGGATTACGGAATGGGTATCGCTGCCGGTATATCAAATATCGACATATGGCATGATACCAATGAAGACAAGATGGATGAAAGTTACTATCTCTCTGCAACAAAATTATTCCCTAATAATGTTGCTCCTATGATATTAACCTTTGGTTTTGGTAATGAAGCTTTTGTGGATATAAATACAGATAATGATAGAGACAGTAAGATCGACCCTTTTATCTCTGGAGCGGTATATGTTCATCCTCAAATGAGTCTTATCCTTGACTACACTACTGGTATCACTACCTTTGGTACTAGTCTTGTTCCTTTCCCTGACTATCCTGTAAGCATAGGATTAGCTCTTACAGATATTTTCACAGAAGCTGATGAAGATGAGGTGGGATTTATTGGTACTATTGCAATGGGATTCACATTCTAAATTTTTATAAGGAGGTTTTTTATGAAATTAAAAAATAGGAATAAATTTTTTTTGTTAGCCTTAGGAACTTTTTTAATGCTTAACACAGCTATATCATTTGCTGAAGAAAAAAACAATCAAAGCCCTGGGTCTGTGCAGGCCGGTTCCCAAAGTAAAGCCGGTGGAACAACTCTTGCTACTTCCTTTATGGATGCCTTTGGGATGACTCCAGAAGCTGCTGGAGATACAGGTGAAGGTGGTCCCAAAGGTAAGGCTGCTAAAGGGGTCGCTAAAAGTGGAGGAAAAGCTGGTGCTGTGGCCGTTGGAATGGCTTCTGTAAACTCTGCCGCTGCCAATCAGGTAACAGGTCCATTTACCCCGTATAGTTACCAAAAATAATTATTTTTATTCTGTTAAAAAACCCCGGCTAAACAGCCGGGGTTTTCCTTATATACTCTTTATAATCAAAACCATCATGATTCTCTTCTTTTATAATCCGGAATTTTTCTAATTTTATTTCTGGAAAATACGAGTCACCGTCATACTTTCCATGAATATATGATATATAGAGTTTATCAACAAGGTCTGCCACCTGACGGTATATACTTGCCCCTCCGATAAAAAATACTTCCCTTTGAAGTTTTAGAGCTTCCTTTAGGGCTTTTTCCACACTGTGGAAAACATCTATCCCCTCGCAATGAAAGTTTTGATCTTCTGTGATCACCATGTTTATTCTTCCTGCAAGGGGTTTACCGATCCCTTCAAAGGTTTTCCTTCCCATGATCACAACATTACCCATGGTGATTTTTTTAAATTTCTCCATCTCCTCTGGAATATGCCAGGGCAGCTTGTTATTTTTACCGATAACTCTGTTTTCATCAAAGGCCGCTATCAAACTCACCATCTTAATAATAGAGGTCCCTCTCGCCTTTTTTTATCTTTTCAAGCTTATCCTTCAGTGTTTCCTTTATCTCAGGGAGAAGTTCGCTTTTTTCTATCTGTTCTAGTATCAGGCTGTATCCCACCGCCTTCGTTTCCTCTCCTGCGTAATCCTCTAGGTACTCTGCCAGAGTCAGTATGGCATTAGGAGTGCAGAAATGGTGTATGAATCCAGGCTTTGAGAACTCCATGAAGTGTTCGCCTGTCCTCCCTAGACGGTAGCATGCCGTACAAAACGAGGGGGTGAAGCCACTGGACATGAGCTCCCTCATGACCTCATCTAGAGACCTTGTGTCTCCTATTTTAAACTGCTCCTTAGAGAGGTCCTGCTCCTCTTTCTTTTTGCTGTATCCCTGAAGCTCAATCTGTGTTCCTGCATCTATCTGAGATACTCCAAGGGTCATACATTCTCTTCTTAGCTCTGCATTTTCTCTGGCAGTTAGAATAAGTCCTGTATAAGGCACTGCCAGTCTTAATATGGCTATTATCCTCTTTAGTTCCATATCTCCCACGATGTACTCAGGGTCTTTTTTAGAACCAGTTGCTTCATTGAGTCTAGGGAATGATATGGTGTGAGGTCCCACTCCAAAGTTGGTTTCCAGGTGTTCCACATGCTGCATCAGTCCCATAACCTCGAACTTCCATTTGTAAAGACCAAATAAAGCCCCTATACCTACATCATCGATTCCTGCCTTCATGGCTCTGGAAAGTCCGAAAAGTCTCCATTTAAAGTTGGATTTCTCTCCTCTTGGATGGACCTTTTTATAAGTTTCCTCGTGGTAGGTTTCCTGGAATATCTGATAAGTTCCTATGCCGGCCTCTTTTACTATTTTGTAATCTTCCTCGTCCATAGGGGAGGCGTTTATGTTTACCCTTCTTATTTCGCCATTACCTTTTTTTACGGTGTAGGCCTTTTTCACCGTATCTCTTATATATTCTGCAGGGTAGTCAGGGTGCGTCCCGTAGACCATGATGACTCTCTTGTGCCCCTCGTCTATTAGAGCCTCTACCTCCTGCTTCACTTCCTCAAGGGACAGGGTCTTTCTCATTATGTCGTTTGTCACCTGGAATCCGCAGTATGTACATGAGTTGGTACACTTGTTCCCTATGTATAAAGGAGCAAAAAGTACAACCCTGTTTCCATAGACTTTTTCCTTTATATCCTTTGCCAGAGAAAATATTTTATCTACCCTATCCTTTTGGTCACTGTTTAAAAGTATCGATACATCATCGATGGAAAGTCTCTCCTGTTTTTTCGCCTTTTCCATTACAAGCTCAAAATCAGCTTCTGACGGATTCATATTTTTTTCTAAAAGAGTTTCTATGAGCTCACCATTTATAAAACTTTTCTCTTCTACTTCATCTTTCCAGGTTTTCTTCATTTATGCCCCCCATTTTATATAATTTCAGTTATCAGCGACCAATAAAAATAGACCTTCCTAGATTCAGGAAGGCCCTCAAAGTCATTTAAAAGTATCTCAACAAAAACTTACATGAATTTTTAAAGATTACATCTTTTCAATAAAAAATCCCATAAATTTCTAACTTGATATATTACTTTATACAGAACTAGCCTTCCCTTTTACTCAGAATCATTTTTCGTCATCTTTGTAATCAGGAATTTCATCTTTATTTATTTTTTCACAGCAGTCTTTACAGATACTCCTTCTAGACTTCCTATTCTTCCAGACAGCGCACTCATCTCTTCGTTGGTTCCGTCTAATATCAGGACTATCACAGACACCCTCTTTTCTCTGTATGGTATCCCCATTCTTGAGATAATAAGCTCTGAAAATTCAGACAGTATGTCATTTACCTTTTTTACACTCTCTTTTTTTTCAATAAAAATAGAAAGTGTAGCTATTCTTCCGTTCATTTATCACCTCAGCAGTAAACCTTAGTACATTTTATCACAAGCGATTCTGTTTACAGTATATTATAACTCACGTAAAAAAGTCAACTCTTAATCCTTAGGCATAATACCCTGAAAATATCAGAAGACAATCTTTTAGATATTCTCTTTACAAAAATTTTAATTATATTTAACCTTAGTTGCTGCCTTTATTGAAGTTAAAGTATTGAATCTACACAGATTCGTTACTTTTCTCTTGAAAGAAAAGTAACCAAAAGTTCAAGAATTTTCAAATGTCTAGTAGGTAAATATTTCTTTTAGCGCCTTTGTAAGCTACAGTCCTCGGTTCCCTGCGGAACTTATTCTGTAGGACGGCTGAGTCCAGGTTTTTTCCTGTATAAGCCCTGCGACTTGAAAATTCAAAAAAATATAAAGAATAAAATCACCCTAATTGAAACCATGCGCATAGTTATTCCTTAATTTATCATTCTAAAAAGGTTTTGAATCTTTCGGCCATTGACAAAATAAGCGTTAAAAATGACCGCAGTGAAATCCTTAGTAAAAATCAACTGTCTGAGCAAAGCGAGTTTTGATTTTTTCTTGGATTTCCAAGGGCATTTAGCTGATTTTTCACAGGCCTTGATTTTTGGTTACTTTTCATCAAGGAAAAGTGACAGCCTTTCGGAGAAATTCAGTAATTTATAAAAATTTCTTTCAAATAACAAATTGAGTTATATCTAAGCAAAAAGTAGCAGACTCACTGCCATAACTGCCATTCCGCTCACCAGTCCATAAATTGACAGGTGGTGCTCCCCATAACGCTGAGCTGCCGGAAGTAATTCGTCTAATGAGATAAACACCATTATACCTGCAACCCCTGCAAAAAGTATCCCGAATACAAAATCATTAAAATATCTGTAAAGTAATATATACCCGACCAAAGCTCCTATTGGTTCTGATAATCCAGACAAAAACGAATAAAAAAATGCTTTTTTCTTGTCTCCGGTAGCATAGTATATCGGTACAGACACAGCTATACCCTCAGGTATGTTGTGGATAGCTATGGCTACGGCTATCGATATTCCCAAAGTTGGATCCTTGATAGCTGAAGCAAAGGTTGCCAAACCTTCTGGAAAGTTATGAATACCTATGGCTATTGCTGAAAATATACCCATTCTGTACAGGGACCCGGCCTTATGTTTGTGCCCCTTGTGCTCACTGGCCCTTTCTTCCTCCATCTCTTCCAGATGATGCTCCATATTTTCTATCTCTACCATATCCTCTATACCTGCTACTTCATGGGGGTTTTCAAAAGAAGGAACCAGCTTATCTATAACAGCTATAAGGAGTATGCCTCCAAAAAATGCCAAGGTTGTAACCCAGTAGCCGTTTCTTGTACCTAGCTCTGCCACCAGAGCGTCCTTCGCCTTCACAAATATCTCTACAAATGAAACATAGAGCATTACTCCTCCTGAAAATCCAAGGGCGACAGAAAGAAACTTTGTATTTGTTTTTTTGGCAAAGAAGGCCATGGCACTTCCTATACCTGTTGAAAGTCCTGCAAAGAGTGTCAATCCAAATGCAAATAATACCGTACTGTCCCACATAATAATTCCCCTCTCTTAAAAATCAAAGCCGGTTTGCCTCAAAGCCTCATATAATATGATCGCTGCAGAATTTGAAAGGTTCAGGGACCTCCCCATTTTTATCATAGGTATTGTTATGCAGTTTTCCCTGTTTGCTTGGAGTACATCTTCCGGGATACCTCTTGATTCCGGTCCGAAAACTATAAAATCATTTTTTTCATATTTTATATCTGAATAATTTTTCTTTGTCTTAGTCGTTGCAAAATAAAAATTTGAATCCGGATTAGATTTTATGAGTTCTTCAAGGTTATCCCAAATATGCAGATCTATACTGTTCCAGTAATCTAAGCCAGCTCTCTTTAGCTGTTTTTCATCTAGGGAAAAACCTATGGGTTTTATCAGGTGAAGTGCGGTATTTGTAAGAACACAGCTTCTCCCTATATTCCCAGTATTATATGGTATCTCTGGATTCAACAAAACTATATTCATGAAGCCCCTCCTATATCATAACTGTCAGTCTGGTATATTTTCCCTGGACCGACTCTAGTTTTATTTCCATGCCTATTTTTTCATAGTACTCTTTTACTATGGTCATACCAAGTCCAGTCCCGTTTATTTTTGTAGTGAAAAAAGGAGAAAACACTTTTGATATATTGTCCTCGGCTATTCCGCAGCCGTTATCCTCAAATATAACAACATCTTTCCCTTCCTGCTCTTCAAATCTAAACATAACATATCTTTTATCCTTTTTGTAATCTACATTTTCTGCTATGTTTTTCAAAATATGGCAAACTGTTCTTGAGAAGGTTTTTTTATTGGCTCTCACCAAAATTTTTTTCTCATCCATAAATATGGGCTTTATTTCCAGCCTTTGAAATTTGTTTTTAAATTTTTCAAAAACCTCTTTTACAACATCCTGAAAATAAAACTCCTCCTCTATACTAAGGGTATCCCTAGTCTGGGCATACTCCCCCACCTCATCAGACATCTCTATTATCCTGTCTGATTCGGTAATTATATTTTCTAAGTATATCTTCAGCTTTTCAGGGTCATCTAGCTTATTTTTTGCAAGAGTTGCAAACCCCTTTATAACAGAAACCGGGGTTTTAAACTCATGAACTATGGAGTTGGCAAAATATCCTATGGTTTTAAGCCTGTCATTTTTGAGTTCCTTTTTCTCCAGATCTCTGTTGTAGAGATACATGGATAAGTTGTACTTAAATATATCCACCAGTTCCCGTTTTCTTTTACCCATTTTCAGAATTTTTTTGTTTCCTGCGAGAATAACCACCCCGTAATTTTTATCCTCATATCCAACTGGGATTACAGAAAAATTACTTAACCTGCTCAAGAATACATAGGGACTCATCTCTGTAAATTTTTTCATATCATATACAGGTTCCCCTATGTCTACTATCTCTTTCAGAAAAGGTACCTGTTCAACCTCTATAATATCGCTTAGAGAATCATATATCTTATCTAGTTCCTCTTCCTCTATTTTATCTAGATTGAAGTATCCCTCCTTGTACTGAAGCGTCTTAGAATCTTCATCATAGTGGAAGTAATAACTTTCAACATATCCTAGGTCCAGCTTTCCAATCAGAAGGAGGAGGATGCAGAATATCACCCTTCCCTCATTTTTTTCACTGTAAATAACAGACATCATCTTTTCTATGGATTCGAATTCCTGGATCATATGTGAAATATCTTTTTCGTTATTTGTGAGTTTTTTTCCAATAAGGGTCTTTCTGCTGAGATTATAATTGATTTTACCCCACATACAATCACCTCCTTCTGTCCAATTCTATTTGATGTTATAAAGTTCCCTATATTCCTTCGCTGTTAGTTTTCCACTTCCTATTTTTTTGCCACATATTTTTTTGCCAGCAGATATATTATAGCATCCGGAATTGAGAGAGTTGATATGAGTCACCGCTATAGCCAGGGCATCTGCAGCATCATCCGGCTCTGGAAGCTGGTTTAGTTTCAATATCTTCTGCACCATAATCTGAACCTGTTTTTTTTCAGACTTTCCGTATCCGGTTATACCCATCTTTACCTGGAGAGGGGTATAGCTGTCTAGACACAGACCCTGCTTCTCTCCGCAGAGGATTATTACACCCCTTGCCTGACCCACGCTTATCACTGTTTTATTGTTTTTAAAATAAAAAAGCTCCTCCACTGCCATATGCGCAGGCTTATATTCTTCTATGAGAGCATAAAGTTCATCATATATTTTTTCAAGCCTTTTTGACATGGGGAGATCCTTGTCTGTATATATACATCCGTAAGTTACGGTATCATAATTATTATTTTTAAAATCCACGATTCCGTATCCCACCGTTGCAGTTCCTGGGTCAATTCCTAAAACTCTCACTCTTGATTTCACCTCTGTTTTAAAGTTTACCACAGATCAAAAAAAAATTCTATAAAAAAGGATTTCTCATAATGCAACGTATATATTACTTAGAAAACAAACTCTTATATTGAAAGGAGGGGCCCTTAAAAGGCTACGTAAAATGAATATATCCAATTATCTAAAAGAGATAAGCCACTATCCCCTCTTAACCAAGGAAGAGGAGATAGAATTTGCCTTGAAAGCCCAAAATGGAGACGAATCTGCACAGGAAAAATTAATTACCTCCAATCTCAGACTTGTAGTAAGCATAGCAAAAAAATACATAAATATAGGTATCCCTGTCTTAGACCTCATACAAGAGGGTAATATAGGGCTTATAAAAGCAGTCAGCAAGTTTGACACTACTATGGATAAAAGGTTTTCCACCTATGCCACTTTTTGGATAAAGCAGAGTATCTTGAGATATATCTCGTCAAATAAAGGTGTTATAAGATATCCCACCTATATTTATGATAATATCTCAAAAATAAATAAATTCATAAGAGATCATAAAAATAAATACGGTTCTATTCCATCTATTGAGACTATCGCCCTAGGCCTTGAACTCAAAGAAAAAGATGTGGAGAAATATATCAACATCTTTGAGCAGTCTCTTAATTCCCTGGAGGAATCCTATGGTGAAAACGGAGACCTGCACAGCATTATTCCAAGTGAAGACCTTTTCGAAGAACAGATAATAACAGACAGTGTCAACGAGGAACTTATGAAGAACCTGAAAATACTTAATTCAAAAGAGAGAGACGTCATCATACACAGGTTTGGTCTTTTCAACAAAAATATCCTCACTCTCGAAGAGATAGGAAACCATCTGAACCTCACTAGAGAGCGGATAAGACAGATTCAGCTTAAGGCAATCGATAAGTTAAGGGACAAGTTTAGATACACCATGTAAAAAAGAGAGAATTATCTCTCTTTTTTTTGTCTCAATATATACTTGGCTGCCTCTAATGATGCTATAGTCCCGTCTGCCACTGCTGTAGTGACCTGTCTTATGGACTTGGATCTTATATCCCCAGCAGCATAGACTCCGTCTACCTCGGTTTTCATATCTTCACCGGTTATTATATATCCCTCGGGATCTAGTTTGGCAAACCCGGAAAAAAGTTCCTCTGTAGACCTTGTCCCTAGGTATAAAAATGTATAATCTAAAGGGTAGCTTTCCTCTTTGCCATCTTTTGATACCACCACTTCTTCTACGTAATCATTCCCCTTTATTTCCACAATGTTACTATTGGGAATTATTTTTATATTGTCGTGGGATAAAAGGGCATCCTTTAGCTCCTGATTGCATCTTAGGCTCTCTTCCTTTGAGAAAATGAATATCTCCTTAGAGTACCTTGTGAGAAAGAGGGCTTCTTCTGCTACCTCGTCTCCCTGCCCGAACAACCCTACCTTTAGATTTCTCGTAAAAGCTCCGTCACATGTGGCACAGTAAGATACTCCCTTTCCTATAAACTCCTGCTCACCCTTTATTTTCTTCACACTGTTTTTGGGCCATCCGCTGGCTATTATCACTGATTTTCCGTGATAATTTTCTACATCTGTTTTTACAATCTTTGGTTCAGAAA
Organism: uncultured Ilyobacter sp.; assembly: GCF_963663625.1. Lineage (NCBI taxonomy): Bacteria > Fusobacteriati > Fusobacteriota > Fusobacteriia > Fusobacteriales > Fusobacteriaceae > Ilyobacter > uncultured Ilyobacter sp. Next base: position 1,543,371 of record NZ_OY760437.1, read on the forward strand.
AAATATCCAGTTCTAGAAAAGTCCCCTCGACGATTTTTACGTTATATTTTAAGGCATGGTCTTTTTTCAGCTGGTAGAGCTCTCTTCCTGTTATTCCCTCTGGAAATCCAGGGTAATTGTCTATCTTATGGGCCGAGATCAAGCTCCCCAAATCTCTTTTTTCAATTACCAGCACATTTAGGTGTGCACGGCCGGCGTATATTGCCGCTGTAAGACCTGCAGGTCCTCCCCCTATAATTATCATATCATATACTTTTTCCACGATTCTCTCCTTTCAAAACAAAAGAAGACTGCCATCCGCTATGAGGAGACAGTCTCTAAATTTAATTTTCCTCTAGTTCAAGTCGTTTTATAAGCTCTTTTACATCCTTATCAGCTATGGTGTAGCATACCTTCTTGCCGTCTTTTGTGCATGTAAGTATTCCGGAATTTCTAAGGTGTGCCAGATGCTGACTGGTGCTAGACTGGGAAGATCCTATGGCCTCTTCTAGCTTGCTCACACATAGGACGTTTTTTTCAGAAAGTTCTTTTAATATTCCAAGTCTTATAGGATTTGACATCATTTTAAATAATAAGACAGCTTTATCAATTTCCAAAACTCTACTCCTATGTACATATTATAATATAAGAATACTATTTTTTCTGTCTGTTGTCAAATTTTAAATAAGGCCGTTCATCTGAAGAAAAACCTTTTCTTCTGCAAGAGTGGTTACCTCAGTGTGTCCACTGTACACCTTAGTTTCCCCAGGGTATTCATTGCATATTTTTCCCAGACTTTCAAAGAGAACTTCTCCGTTTCCAGTGGGCAGATCATATCTTCCGTAGCTCCTTCTAAAAAGAGTGTCTCCAGAGATCATTATTTTTTCCTTGGAATTATAATAGCATTTTGACCCCACTGTATGCCCAGGAGTATCGACCACCTGAAAATCTCCTATCATATCCCCCTCTTTTACAGCTTTCACTTTCCCCTCATATGTGAATCTTTTTCCGAGAAATCCTGAAAGGTTTAAGTTTGGATCTCTTAGAAACTCCTTGTCTTCCTCTCCTATATAAACCTCTGCATCGGGGATATGCTGAAGAAGCTTCTCTAGCCCCCCTATATGGTCGTGATGCCCGTGGGTAAATATTACCTTTTTTAAAGTCAGTCCATTGGCCCTCAGAAAGGCAAAAATATTTTCAAGGTCCTCTCCCCCGCAGTCAAAAAGAAAAGCCTCCTTTGTGTCCTCATCCCATGTAAGATAGGCGCAAGACATCATCTCTCCCAGATAAAATGTTTTTATTTTCATAATCATTATTACCTCCATTTTTAGATTCATTATAAGATAATTAACCTTATTTGTGAACCTTTAAATTATTTAAAAAAAACTTCAACTAAAAATGGCATATTACACTCTAATAAAAGATGTAATATATTTATTTTCAAATAGAAGTTTGCACAAAATCCCATAATTATAATATAATAAGCTTATAACTATTTTTTATGTTTATAATAAAAAACCTAACCATAACATTAGATTTTGAGGGGGAACCATGTCTGAACTTAATAAAACTCCTAGTTCCAGCAGGCTTCATATAGCTATATTCGGGAAAAGAAATATGGGTAAATCCACACTTATAAATGCCCTTACAGGGCAAAACTTAGCCATTGTTTCGGAACATGCAGGTACCACCACAGACCCGGTGTACAAGGCCATGGAGATACTTCCCATAGGCCCATGCGTCATAATAGACACTGCAGGACTTGACGATCTCGGAGATTTAGGGGAGCTGAGGGTCAAAAAGAGTCTGGAAGTTCTGAAAAAAACCGATATCGCCCTTCTCACAGTTACAGGAGAGGGTTTTACAGATTTTGACAGAGAGATTATAGCACTTTTAGCAGAAAAAAAAATACCCTTTATAACAGTTATAAACAAAAAAGATATCATCTCTGCAAATGCTGAATTCATCCAGGAATTAAAAATAAAAGAGATTCCCCATGTATCTGTATCGGCGCAGTTAAAAGAGGAGATACACACCCTGAAAGAACTCATCATAAAGCATTCACCCAAGGAATTTGAGCAGCCGACTATAGTTGGAGACCTAATTAACCCTGGGGAGAGCATCGTTCTAGTGATCCCTGTGGACACTGGTATGCCTAAGGGAAGGCTCATCCTCCCTCAGGTGCAGACAATGAGGGATATCCTAGACAATGACGGAGTCTTCCATGTGTGCAAAGAGAGGGAGCTTCGTTGGACCCTGGACAAGCTTAAAGAAAAACCAAAACTGGTAATAACAGACTCTCAGGAATTTTCAAAAGTTTCGGCAGACACCCCAGACGATATTCTGCTCACATCTTTCTCCATACTTTTTGCAAGGTATAAGGGTGACCTTATGAAGATGGTCCAGGGAGCAAAAACATTAAAAAATTTGAAAGCCGGGGACAAGGTCCTCATAGCAGAGGCGTGCACACACCATGCCCAGCCTGACGACATAGGGAAGGTAAAAATCCCTAGATGGATTCGTCAGAATATAGAAAATGATCTCACCTTTGACTTTTGTGCCGGCAGAGACTATCCGGACAACCTCTCAGATTATAAGCTGGTGATACACTGCGGAGGATGTACCCTAAACAGGAAGGAGATGCTTTCTAGGATTGAGGTGAGTTCGGTCCAGGGAGTGCCCGTACTAAATTACGGCCTCTGTATAGCGACCCTCCACGGAATTTTAGACAGGGCGTTAAAACCTTTTCCAGAGGTATATTTCCAATGGCTGGAAGATTAAGGAGGGCACCGACAGATGAGAATTGAAAAAGACGGTATAGGGGAACTGGAGATCCCCAAGAATAGATATTACGGGATACATACTCAGAGGGCCATAGAGAACTTTTATATAAAAAACGGCAGAAAAACAAATCCCGAATTGATAAAAAGCTTTGCCTTGGTAAAACTTGCAGCTGCCGAAGCCAATTTCAAAGCTGGGAAGCTTGATGAAGACAAAAAAAACTCCATAGTGAGAGCATGCGAAAGGGTGTACCAGGGAGATTTAGAGTCTGAATTCCCACTCTCTGCAATCCAGGGTGGTGCAGGTACCTCTACAAATATGAATGTAAACGAGGTCATCGCAAATGCAGCCTTAGAAGAGATGGGCCAGGAAAAAGGAAGATATGACATCATGAACCCTATTGAAGATGTGAATCTCAGCCAGAGCACCAACGATGTGTACCCTACGGCGGTAAAAATAACAGTTATCAGGATTCTGAGAGAACTTGTTACAGAGGCCATGTCTCTTCAGGAGGAGCTTCAGAACAAAGAAAAAGAGTTCTCCTCTATATTCAAACTGGGAAGAACACAGCTTCAGGATGCTGTACCCCTCACCTTGGGACAGAGTTTCGGAGCCTTTGCCGAAGCTATCTCCAGAGACAGGTGGAGACTATACAAAATAGAAGAAAGGATCAGAAGAGTCAACATCGGCGGTACCGCAATAGGAACAGGAGTGGGGGCAAGCCTGAAATACCGTTATTATGTAACAGAGGAATTAAAAAGACTCACAGGATACGGTTTGGCCAGGGCAGAGAACCTCATCGATGCAACTCAAAATCTAGATGTTTTCGTAGAGGTCTCAGGGCTTCTGAAAACAATGGCTGTTAATCTGAATAAGATAGCCAACGACCTGAGACTCATGTCTTCAGGTCCTAGCGGAGGTATAGGGGAGATAAAGCTTCCTCCTATGCAGATGGGGTCTTCCATAATGCCCGGGAAAATCAATCCCGTAGGGGCAGAATTTATAAAGCAGATATTTCACAAGGTACAGGGTAATGACCTCATTGTTTCCGCTGCAGCAGCTGAAGGGGAGTTTGAGCTAAACGCACTTACACCTATTATTTCAGAATCAGTTATTGAGAGTATAGAGGTTTTAAGAGACGGGATTAGTATATTTAGAGAAAAAGTGGTCAAAGGAGTTGCTGCAGACAAAGAAAAATGTGAAAAGCATCTGAGGGCGAGCCTTTCAACTATAACTAGCCACATAGATCAGTTGGGCTATGAACTTTTGTCTGAAATTTTAAAGGAGTGTGAAAAAACAGGAAAATCCTATGATACGATTTTAAAAGAAAAAGGTCTCATAAAGGAGTGATTTATGAAAAAAGGATTTAATATTTTTATATTTTTAATACTTATACTTCTATCTGGATGTTCTGCTGTATCTAAAAAAACAGAAATTTATTCTCAAAATCACGTCTTAAAAGGGATGGCCTCCTGGTATGGAAAAGAGTTCCAGGGTAGATTAACTGCCAGTGGTGAAGAGTATAATATCAGATACTATACCGCCGCCCATAAATCTCTGCCTTTTGGAACGATAGTGCGGGTTACCAATATCAACAATGGAAAAAGTGTAAGAGTTAAAATAAATGATCGTGGACCTTTTGTAAAAGGAAGAGTCATAGACCTTACTCCCAAGGCCTTTGAAAGCATCGCTTCAACCAAAAAAGGGGTTATACCTGTAAAGATAGAGATCCTAGATGACTCAGACACATTCAGATATAAAAGTTAATTTTATTTAACAATTTTATGTTAGTTTTTTTAATTATATTAAGAAGAGGACGGGATAATATCCCGTCCTCTTCTTAATATTACTCTATTGCCCCTCTTACTCTTAGAAGTTCTAACATTTTTGCATCTTTATTTTCTTTTGCGAGAGAAAGAGCACTGTCTCCATAAGACATATAATTCACATCTATTCCCATCTCCAAAAGTTTTTCTACCTCTTCATAGTATCCGTTGGAAACACATTTGAGGTAGACTTCTCCCATAATTATTTCATCATCTTTATTCTTGACGTCCATTCTGTAACCATCTTCTAAAAGAAGTGAAATAATATTTTTTTCGAAAGCATAATAGATGGCATAATTCCCCTGGGAATCCCTGAAAAAAGCGTCTGCGCCCTCTATAAGAAGTTCTTTTACTACCTCCTCTTGAGAGTTTACAACAGCCCATATGAGCGGGGTCCACATATTTTGATCCACAGAATTAACTTTAGCACCTTTTTTTATAATAAACTTTGTATATTCAACAGGTTTATACTTTATAAAGTAAACTAAAAGTGGTTCTCCTTCACTGTTAACAAAATTAACATTTGCACCTTTATCCACAAGAATATTCAAAATGTCAAAATTCTCTGCAAAATAAAGGGCTGTTTTCCCAGGTACCGTTATATTGGTATTTTTTCTTAATTTTGAAGATGTCCTCTCCTCAAGGGCTGCACCCCTTGAAACTAGAAGGTCAATTACATTTTTAGAGTTTCCCTTTACAGATTTTATCAAAAGAGTCTCTCCGGCCTCATCTTTATAATTTATCGGAAATCCATTATCTAAAAAGAGTTTTACACTGTCAGAGTCATCTAAAAATATGGATGTGTAAACATCTTCAGGAGTTATTTTGACACTGTCAATATCGATCACTCCATTAGTCTGTCTATTGCTACAACCTATTAATATTAAAAATGTCAAAAGCATAAAGACTATTTTCTTCATATGACTATCCCTTTCTTTGAGATCTTTTTCTTGCACCTTCGTCTAGTATCTTCTTTCTCATTCTTACACTTTTCGGAGTTATCTCTACAAGTTCATCATCAGCTATATATTCTAGAGCCTGCTCAAGAGTAAACTCTCTTGGAGGAGCTAGTCTTACTACTGCATCTGTTCCTGAAGCTCTCATATTAGTTAGCTGCTTTCCTCTTGTTACATTTACTGTAAGATCATTTTCTCTAGAATGTTCCCCTATTATCATCCCTGCATACACTTCTAGACCTGGTGGTGCGAAGAGCACTCCTCTGTCTTGTAGATTTCCAAGAGAATATGCTGTAGTTGTACCTGTATCGATGGATATGAGCACTCCCCTCATTCTAGTAGGTACTTCTCCTCTGTGCGGCTCATAATCATAGAAGGAATGGTTTAGTATTCCTGTTCCCCTAGTCTCAGTCATAAATTCATTTCTGAATCCTATCAGACCTCTTGCAGGTACTTTAAACTCGATTCTTGTGTATCCGTCTGATCCTTGGATCATGTTGATCATTTCACCTTTTCTTATTCCTAACTTTTCTATAACAACTCCTACAAACTCGTCTGCAACGTCTATTATTGCAAGTTCGATAGGTTCACACTTTACTCCGTCTATCTCTTTAAAGATTACTTGAGGTTTTGCAACTTGAAGCTCAAACCCCTCTCTTCTCATATTTTCAATAAGGATAGAAAGTTGAAGTTCTCCTCTTCCCTTTACAACAAAGGCTTCAGCAGAACCTGTTTCTTCTACTTTCATACTTACGTTGTGCTCTAATTCTTTTTGAAGTCTGTCCCATATGTTTCTTGAAGTTACAAACTTACCCTCTCTACCTACAAATGGAGAGTCATTTACCATAAATGTCATGGCAAGAGTCGGTTCATCTATATCTATAAGAGGAAGGGCCATAGGATTGACTCTGTCTGCTACAGTTTCCCCTATATCTATCTTCTCAAGTCCAGCTATTGTAACTACATCTCCACAAACAGCTTCTTCCATTTCAACTCTTTTTAGACCTTCATAACCGAATAATCTTGAAATTTTGTAATTTATAAGTTCTCCGTCTCTTTTAATAAGAGTTACTTCCTGGTTCTTTTTCAAAATTCCGTTATGGATTTTTCCAGTACCAAGTTTTCCAAGGTAGTTGTCTGGAGCGATGTTTGTAACAAGCATTTGAACCGGAGCATCTGGGTCTCCCTCTGGATCGTCTACATGCTCTAAAATAGTCTCAAATAGCGGCTGCATATTTTCATCTGGATCATTTAGGCTAAGTTTTGCAAAACCATTCTTTGCAGAAGCATATACAACTGGAAATTCAAGCTGCATATCATTTGCACCCAATTCAACAAAAAGGTCAAACACAGAGTCTACGACCTCTTCAGGTGTAGAGTTGGGTCTGTCTATTTTATTTACTACGACGATAGGTCTAAGTCCATGCTCAAGAGCCTGCTTCAGTACGTATTTTGTCTGTGGCATTACCCCTTCAAAGGCATCTACAAGAAGAAGAACCGAGTCAACCATTTTAAGTATTCTCTGTACCTCTCCACCAAAGTCAGCATGGCCTGGAGTATCGACAATATTTATTTTGTAATCTTTAAATCTAAGTGAAGCGTTTTTTGAAAATATTGTGATTCCTCTCTCTTTTTCAAGATCATTACTGTCCATTACTCTTTCACTTAAAGCTTCGTGAGATCCAAATACTCCTGATTGTCTCAACATACCGTCGACAAGAGTTGTCTTCCCATGGTCAACATGGGCAATAATAGCTATATTTTTTACCTTCATACTACTCCCTTTCTACACATTATAATATTTATAACCCTTGAGACGACATCTCTTTATCTCTGCCAATCCAAGGAATTTTTCATCACTATACACTCTGTATCTTCCATCTTTTTTATCATAAACCAGAGTATTCCCGTTGTTGAATAATTTTATATCCTTTTCTCCTGAGATCTCCAAACTAGGATATGGGAAACTCTCCTCTATACTTTTAGAAAAACTGTAGTCTCCTTTTTCCACCATGGCTTCTACCTCTTCTAGAGTATAGGCTATATCTAGGGTATAATTTCCTACCTGTGTCCTTCTGAGTGAAGTCATTACCCCGTAGGTTCCTAAAGCTTCCCCTATATCATAGATCAATGATCTTATGTATGTACCTTTAGACACTGTACAGGTGAAGGTTCCTCTCTTCCCGTCAAAGTCCAGAATCTCAAGGTTTTCTACGGTTACTCTCCTAGACTTTCTCTCTATCTCTTTACCTTCCCTTGCGAGCTCATAAAGCCTCTTCCCGTCTACCTTTAGTGCGGAATACATGGGAGGGACCTGGTCTATCTCACCTCTGAAATTTTCCAGTGCTTTTTCCAGAGTTTCCCTGTCTGCACCCTTGTCTGTCCTTTGGGTTATCTCCCCTTCAGTGTCATAGGTTGTCGTTTTGTACCCAAGCTCAAATCCTGCCACATAGGTCTTTCTCTGTCCCTCTATATCCTGGGCCATTCTAGTTGCCCGTCCTGTACAGATCACAAGTATTCCTGTAGCCATGGGGTCCAAAGTCCCAGTGTGTCCGATTTTTTTCATTTTCAGTATTCTTTTCAATCTTCTGACCACATCAAAGGAGGTCATTCCAGAAAATTTGTCTATATTTATAATTCCATCCACCCTGATTTCTCCTCGTTTCAAAGTCTACCAAGAATTATATCATAAATATACTTTTTATCCAACGTATTTAAGCCTTCATATGAAATCAATTTATCAATAATTTTCTAAAATTTGCTTTTCTTATAATTCACATTATATACCTAGTGCATAGTTGATTCGATACATTATTTAATTAGTGCACTATAACAAAACGTAAAGTTTTTTTATACTACTAAAAGTTCAATCTTATAAGATGTGTATTACCAAAACAATAAAATTTGTATACAAAATTTGACATGAAAATATATTTGATATATAATGATAGAGTTCGATAAGTTTTATGTTATCAATACTCGGCCATCCATTTATGGGTGGTTATATCATAGATATAATAAATAATTACAAATTTAAGGAGGTACAGATGAATAAAAAACGTGAAATTTCCCTAGAGAGAGCCAGTGAACTAAAATCTAGAATAGAAGATTATCTTGTTGTAAAAAACTCTATTCCTACAGGTTTTTCTGAGAAAGTGCAGGCTCAGTATAAAAAATCAAAAGAGATTCTAATGAAGCATTTCGGAGCTTCTGAAGAACAGTGGAACGACTATAAGTGGCAGCTTATAAATAGAATAAGTGATGTAGAAACACTTAGCCTCATTATTAATCTCACGGAAAAAGAGAAAGAGGAAATTAAAAATGTAGGAGAAATATACAGATGGGCTATTTCACCTTATTATGCAGCTCTTGTGGATCCAGACAATAAATATGATTCTATCAGGCTTCTATCAGTTCCTACAGGCTCAGAGGCATCTCATCCAGAAGGTGAGGCAGACCCTATGGGTGAAGAGTTTACAAATCCTGCTGGAAGTATAACCAGAAGATATCCAGACAGACTCATTATAAACACTACCAACGAATGTGCAATGTACTGCAGACACTGCCAGAGAAGAAGAAATATAGGAGAAACCGACAGCCACCAAAGTGATGCTGTCATTATGGAGTCTATCGATTATATAAGAAACAACCCTGAAATAAGAGATGTTCTCCTCACAGGAGGAGACGTCCTATGTCTTTCAGACAATAGATTAGAATGGATACTAAAAGAACTAAAAAGCATCCCTCATGTAGACTATATAAGGATAGGGACAAGAACCTTGGTTACAATGCCTCAGAGGGTTACTGATGAACTTGTGGATATGCTAAAAAAATACCATCCTATATATATAAATACCCACATCAACCACCCTAAGGAGATAACTCCTGAAGTAAAAGAGGCCTGCGAAAAACTTGCCAACGGAGGTGTTTCTCTAGGAAATCAGGCAGTTCTTTTAAACGGAATCAATAATGACAAATACATTATGAGACTCTTGAACCATGAGATGCTTAAGGTGAGAGTAAGACCATACTATATCTTCCATGCAAAACATGTAAAGGGAACTCTTCACTTCAATACATCTATTGATGATGGCATAGAGATCATGGAATATCTTAGAGGTTACACCTCTGGAATGGCCATCCCTACCTATATAATCAATGCTCCAAAGGGGCAGGGTAAGACACCTATTATGCCTCAATATCTTCTTTCTAGAGGTAAAAACTCAGTAAAAATAAGAACATGGGAAGGAAGGGTTATCGATTATGAAAACCATCCTACAGTTGATATAAAAGAATATATATAAAAAAATGGAGGCTTTTATTCAGCCTCCATTTTTTTTATCTTTTCTTCTTATCCAGATACTCGTCTTGAACTTTTTCTATTACTTCCATCATCTTTTTCTGTATATGGTCGTAGCCAACATCCTTTATATGAGGAAGGATACATTTAGAGCAGTCTTTTATTCCGTGTTCTGTATATTTGAAATTTCCACCGCAACTTTCACCCATCATGTATAGAGGACAGTAACAGAAAAGACAGTTAAACTTCTCCTTGTCTTCTATATCATGACATGGAAAATATTCGCACTTGCTGTTCTGGACAAATTTGTAATTAAAAGAACCTTTATTAAACAATTAAATACCTCCATTTTATATATGATTTTCATTTAGATGATACCCTTATCAATACTCAAAATCAAGAAAAAATTTTATCTCCAATATTCAAACATAAAGAAAATTAAAAAATAAGATTAAAAAAAACCCAGATAAATGACATTTTTTATATACTCTGCTCTTTTTCACCTATAGGCAGCTGACCTCTATAATTGATATTCCCGTCCTTCAGCTCTAACTGAACAGGGTAAATTTCTACCCCTCTTTCCCTTGCCTCATAAAAAAGTTTTGAAAATACCGGATCTGTTTCCCATTTAGGTATGAAATATTCTGAATCTCTAAAAATAAGAAGCAGCACCGCAGCTCTATCTCCTTTTTCTAGTATCTCCATGAGCTCCTTGAGATGTCTTTGAGCCCTGGTACTAGGTGCATCTGGAAACATGGCAACCCTGTCTACTGACAAAGACACCCCTTTAACTTCTACCCATATATTTTCACCATTTTTAGTCAGCAAATAGTCTATTCTGCTGTTGCCATACTTCACTTCTGCTCTGACACTGTCAACTTCTCCAAAAGGTGAAATCTCTGGATCACGGATAATATTTTCTGATATATACCGGTGGTGAGCAGAATTTATAAGAATCTCTTCTCCGTCGTCACTTAAGGCGCTTATCATATCCCACTTAGTCTTCCGGTTTGGGTTTGATGCACTTTTTATATTCACTCGGTTTCCCTCAAAAAGAAGTTCTTTTATCCTCCCTGAATCATGGACATGCACCGTCTCTAATGATCCGTTGTCTAACTTCACTTCAGCTATAAATCTATTTGGTCTCTCTATAAAAATTCCTTGCTGGTCACATTTTATCTCATAAACCTTCTTCATATCTGCCATCCTTATTCAAAATAGTTATATTTAAAATGATTAAAAGCACCGGTTTTTTATAATTTTATTTACAATATCATATTATCATTTTTCTCTCAGGATTAAAAGAACCTGATAAATTTAATAAAAGTTAGCAGGTTCAAAAAAATATAAGACCAGGTGGGCAACCTGGTCTTAAGTGGGTGTAGTAGATTGTTGTTTACGAGATTCTGCACGTCCTACAGATCTCTGCGATAATTCAGAGAAGTTTTTCGCTTCTCTTAGTATGAGTATAATTTCACTTACTCCAAATGTCAACACTTTTAATGATATTTTTTTTAGAAAAATTTAATCTAATTAAACTAAAATTAATAGGCTCTATACGGAATTCAGTCTGTCAGAAATATAGTTCTTTTTTTCTCTTTCATCTGTGAATATCTCTTTAAACTTTTACTCTATGATTGGATACTCCTCTTTAGCCATAGAAAAAAAAGACTGCCACAGGCAGTCTTCATACACATATTATTTATAGAGAGGAAAATTTTTACAGAACTCTTTTATCTCTTCCCCTACCTCTTTTATTTTGTCATCATCTTCGATGTTATCTATGACTCTCAGTATGAATGATGCCACTGCCTTCATCTCTTCTTCCTTCATCCCTCTTGTAGTCAGAGCCGGAGTACCTATTCTTACCCCGCTCGTTATCATGGGTTTCTGCGTGTCATAAGGTATTCCATTTTTATTTACAGTTATGTGAGCCTTCCCTAGTCCCTCTTCCACTGCCTTACCTGTGAGTCCCTTAGGAGTGAGGTCAACTAACATCATATGGTTGTCTGTACCTCCACTGACGATTCTTAGGCCACCTTTTTGAAGCTCTTCTGCCAGTACCTTGGCATTTTTCACTACCTGTATCTGATACTCTTTAAATTCAGGTTGCAGTGCTTCTTTAAAAGCCACTGCCTTTGCTGCGATTACATGCATAAGTGGTCCACCCTGGATTCCTGGGAATATTGTTTTATTTATTTTTTTCGCTATCTCTTCATCATTGGTAAGTATCATCCCCCCCCGAGGTCCTCTGAGTGTTTTGTGGGTTGTTGTTGTCACAACGTGGGCATGTTCCATAGGATTTGGATGTTCTCCCGCTACTATGAGACCAGCTATGTGAGCCATATCTACCATGAGGTAAGCCCCTACCTCGTCTGCTATCTCTCTGAATTTTTTAAAATCAATTATTCTAGGATACGCACTTGCACCTGCTATTATTATTTTTGGTTTAGATTCAAGAGCTAGTTTTTTTACTTCTTCATAATCTATGAGTTCATCATCTTTTTTCACACTGTAGGAAACTACTTTATAGTCTTTTCCAGAAAAGTTTACATGCATACCATGAGTAAGATGTCCGCCATGATCTAGCTTCATTCCAAGGATCGTGTCTCCGAGATTTATAAGCCCCTTATAAACCGCCATATTAGCTTGTGATCCAGAGTGTGCCTGAACATTTACATATTCTGCACCAAATAGTTTCTTTGCCCTTTCAATGGCAAGCTTTTCTGCCACATCCACAAACTGACATCCACCGTAATATCTTTTATCAGGGTACCCTTCAGCATACTTGTTTGTAAGCACACTCCCTGAAGCCTCCATCACAGCTTTTGACACAAAATTTTCAGATGCTATAAGTTCTAGCCCATACTCCTGTCTATCCTCTTCTTTTAGCACAACTTCGTAAATCTCTGGGTCGATATTTTTAAGGTTATTCAAATTCATTCCATTCCCCCTTTATAAAAGATATTTCTATATTAATAATCTCTCATTAAAAAGTCAATAACTTTTAAAATTTGTGGTGTATTCTCTTCCTTTTACTGAGCAAAATCATATCTCTTAAATAATTTTCATTTTTTGCATTCATCCATTCTTTTTCATAACTCTCTTCCCTTGTAAGAGATGCTATAGAGGCCAAAGTTCTAAGATGTGTTTTTCTTAAGGTAGGGCTGCTTATAAACAAAAATACAGCCTTAACAGACTTTTTCTTTTCGTTAAACCTTATGCCCTCACGACATCTCACCACCATGAGATAAAAGAGGTCCTTTTCATCTACCACTATATGAGGGATGGCTGTAAACTCAGTCAAGGCTGTACTTGCTTCCCTCTCCCTGTCATTAAAAAGATCTATCAATTCTTTTTCTGATTTTTTAACCACATGGGTCAGATTTCTTGCTTCTATTACAAAAAGTTCATCTAGAGTCAGGGGACCTTTTAAATCTAGTATCCTGGAGTTTTTTATCATCCTGTCAAACTCGTCTAGCTCCACCTCGTCCCTTTCATGGATTATATCTCTAAGTTCCTCTTCTAAACCATGAGTAAGTCTCAAGTTTTCAGTTATTCTTAGTAGGAGATGAAGGAGAGCATATTCGCTTGAGGTACGTTTTTTACCGTAAAGAAAATACACCATTGTGCTTAAAACTATAAAAAATAAATTTATCTTCAGAACCTTCCATCCAAGACTGAACATAAAATAATCAAATATAACTACACAGCTTATCTGAAGCCAAGGATATAAAGGAGCCTTAAATACGGGTCTGTAGTTTTCCACATTGCTTTCCCTAAGTATTACTACACAGAGGCTTGTCAGTATGTATGCCATGAGTATTACCGCTGAAGCTGTCTTTGCCAAAAGTTCCAGAGGAAGCATTAATGAAAGCATAATAAAGATCCCAGTAAAAATTATTGAATTTACAGGTGTTTTACTCCTTTTATTCACCTTCCCCATAAAAGGAGGCACGAGTCCATCTCTTGAGAGGGCCATGGGATATCTAGAGGCAGCCATTATTCCTGCATTGGCTGTGGTGAAAAATGCCAAAAGGGCGGCAAAATCAATGACATAGAACCCCCAAGTTCCGAATATTTTCTTGGCAGTATCAGATATTGGTGAAAGTGAACCTGCAAGAAGTTGACCGTCTATGTTTCCAACTGTTATTATCAGGATCAAGACGTATAGTACAATTATGGTCATTATAGAGGTGATCATTCCCTTGGTTATATTGCTCCCTGCATCCTTAACCTCTTCTGCTACCGTTGTAGCCTTAAGGAGTCCGCCGAAGGAAACAAATATAAGGGATGCCGTTCCTATAACTCTGTGTATTCCTTCGTAACTGAAAATAGAAACTGCGTCTATAAATTCACCGTTTTTAAACGAGGATACAAAGGGGGTATACCTAGAAATATCTACAGTCTTCATTCCAAATATTATGTATATAACCATGACTGCCAAGAGTATAACAACCAGTGCAACCTCAAATTTAGCTGCAATATCAACCCCAACTGCATTCAATACCATAAAAAAAAGAGTCACAAAAATTGATATGATTAATACGTCATGAATATTAACGGTACCGCGCAGAATTCCGTCTATGAAACTTGATATCCCAAAAATAGCGAAAGCACTTTTGAGGGATAGGGCAGACCAGCTGAGAATTCCAGATATTGTACCAACAAGGGGCCCCAAAGTCCTCATAACAAAAAAATAGTCTCCCCCCGCTTTGGGCATGGCTGTTGCCAATTCTATTACATTAAGTATTCCGCCAAGTGCAAGGATTCCACCTAAAAAATAAGCCAAAATCATACTAGGCCCTGACTTTTCAAAAGCTATTCCAGGGAGAATAAATATTCCTGAACTTATCATAGCTCCACTAGCTATACTGAATACTTCCCAAAAACCCAATTCCTTTTTCAGATTCATTTAACTCACCCCACTTGAGAGTTTTTTCTGCATTTCTTCTCTATTTCCTATATAATTAGTGATTAATTTTGATGATGACTTTCTGATTCTTATTCCTTCAACTGATACATTAGATGCTGTTATAGAAAATTTAGCTCCAGATTTACACCTCGCCAAAAAAATGAAAAAACAGATTGGAAATTTTTCAAGAAGGACAAATATGTTTTCTGACCTCAATATATATAAAAGAGGAGCATGCCTTAGGCATGCTCCTCTTTTATTGCTAAATTTTTATTATCAACCTCTACTGCATTATCTACAGTTTCTCCCATAGCTACCCTTAGAGCTACTATTGCGACCTCTAGCTGTTCTAAATCAGGCTCTTTAGTAGTTATTTTCTGTAAAAGCAACCCAGGTGAAGCCAATGCTCTGACCCATCCTTTGTGAAGATTTTTACTGGTATATCTCTGAAACTCATAGGACAGACCCGCTATAACCGGCATAAATAATATCCTCAAAATTGCTTTCAGTCCTATCCGCCCCCACATCGTAGCCGGTGTAGGTATTATGAAATCTGCGATAGAAAATACAAATATGGAGCAAAGCATCACAATAAGCAAAAAGCTTGTACCGCATCTAGGGTGAAGTGTCGTATACTTCTTTGCATTTTCAGGAGTAAGTTCTAGGCCGTTTTCAAATGCATATATGGATTTATGCTCAGCACCATGATATTGGAAGACTCTTTTAATATCCTTTGAAAAAGAGATAGCCCAGATATATACAACAAAAAACAACAGTCTTAAAAAAGCCTCTAAAATATTTGCTGAGAGTTTATTTCCTGAAAATACAAAGCCCCCTATAGCCGAAGGCAGAACCATGAAAAGTCCTACTCCCAGTAAAAGTGCAAATCCCACCGTCATAAAAAGCTCTTTGTCGCTGAGTTCTTCCTCTGTATCATCTGCCTGATTGGCGGAAAAAGTCAGCTCCTTTGTCCCCAGTATGAGGGTGTTAAATAAAATTATAGATCCTCTCACAAAAGGTAACTTGGAAAATTTCCCTGTTTTGCTGGAAATGTCCGTTTTTCTATAAACTATTTCGCCATTAGGTTTTCTTACAGCTGTTGCCAGGTTTTTTGAGCCCTTCATCATTACACCCTCTATGACAGCCTGTCCACCTACAGTGACATCTTTATTTTTCATACACAATACCACCTATTCTTAATTAATTTAATAAAGAAATTATATCATATTCCCTGCATATTATCAATTAAGCTAATTCAGAACCAATCCAATCAAAAGTACAGCCCCTATAATTACAGGACATACAAATTTTAACATCTGCTGCAAAATCTTGGCATGCTTAAACTGGACTCCGTTATTTGTCATCTCCTCTTGGATTACTTTGAGCTCTAATACATGACCTATATAAAAAGATGTCAGCATAGCTATGACAGGTAGGAAAATATCCACCGTTATGTAGTCTAAAATATAAAATATATTAGTCTCTCTCCAAACACCTAGAGACAAAGAGGTCAGACTTCCTAATCCCGTTATCAATACAGTAGCTATAAGGACGCTTATATCTCTAGGTAATTTACACTGATTATTCAGACATGTCACCACAGATTCGAGCAAAGAGATCGCAGTAGTCAGAGCGGCCAAAAACAAAAGTAAAAAAAACATCACTCCCAATCCATAGCCTCCAGGTATTTCATTAAAGAGAGAGGAAAGAGTGGTAAATATCAGGCCTGGACCTGACCCAGGATCTATCCCGTAGGTAAAGGCTACAGGAAAAACAATTACTCCTATCAAAAAAGCTACAATTGTGTCTGTGCCTATTACATGAAGGGCTGAAATAAAAAGATTTTCATCACTCTTCATAAAGGAACCATAAGTTATCAGCACACCCATCCCTATACTAAGGCTAAAAAATGCCTGACCCATGGCTGCCTGTATTCCTCCGGCAGTAATTCTAGAAAAATCAGGTTTTAGAAAAAACACCATTCCTTTTCCTATTTCAGGAAGAACAAGTGCCTTCATGCAGAGAACGATTATTATAAGAAAAAGCATCGGCATCATTATTTTTGTTATCTTTTCTACACTTCCCTCTATTTTACTTATGAGAACAAGAGCCGTTATTACCATAAATAATATCTGCCAAAATATCGGGTCTACCGGTGAAGCGATAAACTTTATGAATATTTCTCCCATTTCTGAGGAATTTTTATTGATAAAAGCATTTGTGGAAGAGAGATAGAAAAACTTTAAAGACCACCCTCCTACAAGACCATAAAAACCTAGTATAAGGCTAGAGGTAAGTACTCCTAGTCCACCTGTGAGATACCACGGTTTTCCAGGGGTAAAACTTTTGAAAGCTCCTACGATACTAGCATGAGAACTTCTACCCAATATAAACTCCCCTATCATAAGCGGAGCCCCTAGTAAGACAACAAAACAAAGATAGACAATAAGAAAAGCTCCTCCACCGTTTTTTCCAACCATATATGGAAATCTCCATAAATTTCCGAGACCTATAGCTGATCCGATCAAACCTAGGCTTGCTGTATAAACATCTTTTTTCCCCTTCATAAACACCCTCCTAATCTATATACAATATAATAAGTAATTTCTGTGAAAAAAGCAATCTTTTCCAGTCACAATTATTGAACTGTAAAATTCCAAAACAGGAAAAACCCCTTGACTTTTTAAAGCTTTACATGTACTATTTCAGAAAGATGAACTAGGAGAAATGATCATGTTTTATAAATCAGATAGACCTCTAACTAAAATTCATCACCACCATAGATAAGGTTTGTATCTTTTTCAAATAAGAAAGGATACTAGCCTTTGTTGCATTATATTCAAATTGCTATATACTGGTGGCTAAGAGAAAAATTTACATTCTTGAGAAACTTAAGCCATCTAGGTCTTTTACCCAGATGGCTTTTTAATATTTATTTAAAAAATTTTATTTAGGAGGAATATACAATGAAAAAGATCGCATTAATATTTTTAGCTACAATCGCACTTTTAGGCTGCGGTAAAAAAAGTACAGATTCTTATGACAAAATCAAAGAACAGGGGAAATTTATCGTAGGATTAGATGATACCTTTGCTCCTATGGGATTCAGAGATGAAAATGGAGAAATTGTAGGATTTGACATCGATCTAGCAAAAGAAGTAGCAAACAGAATGGGTGTAGAGGCTGAGTTCTCTCCTCGTGAATGGAGTAGTATCGTATTCGAATTAAAAAGCGGAAACATCGATATGGTATGGAACGGAATGACTATAACTCCCGAAAGACAGGAACAGATCGCATTTTCTGAGCCTTACTTCTCAAATGACCAGATTATAATGACTTTAGCTGACAGTTCTGTTGAAAAAGCTGAGGACCTTAAGGGAAAAATCATAGGAGTACAGCTTGGAAGCAGCAGCTATACACTTGTTATGAACAATCCTATTTCAGAAAGCGCATCTGAAATCAAAAAGTATGCTACAAATGCCGAGGCCCTAATGGACCTTGAGGCAAAAAGAATCGATGCAGTGGTAATCGATGTAATTGTAGGGGAATATTACGCTGCCAAAAAAGAAACTAGAGAGGAAAAAGATATTTTTAAATCTCTAGATGAAGCCCTCGGTAAAGAAGAATTTGGTGTAGGACTTAGAAAAGAAGATAAAGAGCTAAAGAAAGAGATCGATAGAATTCTTGCTGAAATGAAGAAAGATGGAACTTTCGACAAGATCTATACAAAGTGGTTTGGTAACAAGGAGGCTTAATGGAAACGCAGGGTATGCTTATCTATATACTAGGGGGGTTGAAGTTAACAGCCCTCCTGTATATTGCTACGGGAGTTTTGGCTCTCCCTCTAGGACTTCTTCTGTCTTTGGGAGGAGTTTCTAAAAATTCATTTATCAGAAGAGCAATTGCCCTCTATACTTGGATATTTAGGGGAAGTCCCCTTCTCCTTCAGTTATTTTTCATCTACTACGGATTACCGGTCATGGGGATAACTCTCAAGCCATTTACTGCAGCTTCACTTACATTTATCCTAAACTACTCTGCTTACACCTGTGAAATTTTAAGAGGATGTATCCAGAGTATTCCAAAAGGACAATATGAAGCTTCTAGAGTGCTTGGGATGAACTACTTTAAAACCATGAGACACATTATACTGCCACAAGCTCTGAGGATGTCTCTACCTGCCCTCTCCAATGAAGCGGTTAACCTTGTCAAAGATACAGCCTTAATATCTTCCATAGGTATGGCTGAGATCCTGAGAAACTCCAAGGAGATTGTTGCAAGAGAATTCACTATAATGCCTTTTATTTTATGCGGTCTTATATATTTGGCTGTGTCTTCAATTATTATTATAATATTTAAACGAGCCGAAGAAAAATACGAGATAGTATACTAAGAGCATAAGTGCAATAAAAGTGCCGGGTTTCCATTGGAAACCCGGCACTTTTATTTATCTAAAGAATATGTTCAATTTTTTATTTATATGCTAGTTTGAATTCTTGTCATAGGGTTTTCCTGAAGCACTGGGAGCCACAGCCTTACCAACCACTCCTGCAAGAGCGAGCAGTGTCAGAATATAAGGTATCATCTGTATAAACTGAGGAGGTATAAAATCTACATACTGCTGTATGAGAGTCTGGCCTGCATCTGCAAAACCAAAAAGCAGACTGGCTGCCAGAACACCTTTTGGAGTCCATTTACCAAATACAAGGGCCGCGAGGGCTATAAATCCTCTACCGGCAGACATCTCCTTGGTAAACTGTGATAAAGCCCCTATGGAAAGGTACGCTCCACCTAGACCAGCAAAAACACCTGACATTATGACACCAAAATATCTTATCTTGGCAACATCTATCCCAACTGTGTCCGCCGCAAGGGGGTGTTCCCCCACTGCCCTCATTCTCAGACCTGTAGTTGTCTTATACAGGAAGAACTGGGACCATATGGCGATGAGATATATCATTATAACTATTATTGAGACACCAAAAAGTGCAGGTGCCTTTGGAACTGTAGGAGTATTTCCAGACTGATTAAAGAGGACTCTTAGCATAAATACCGTAAATCCAGAGGCAAAAAGGTTTATAGCAACACCTGAAACTGTCTGGTTCCCCTTATATTTGATACTGAGAACAGCGTGAATAGTTGCCGTAAGTCCCCCTGCCAGCATTCCGCCGATAATTCCAAGGGTGGCACTTCCAGTATAGTATGATGTTACTGCAGCAGAGAATGCACCCATTAGCATCATCCCTTCAAGACCTATATTAACCACACCTGAAATCTCTGAAAACATTCCACCGATTGCAGTTATGAGTATAGGGGCAGCCTGTCTTATTGTAGCCATTATTATACTTATTATGATAGGCATTATTCACTCACCTTCTTTCTTTCCAGGAAAAATTTAAACATATTTTCCGCAGCAATAAGTAGTATTATAACTGATTGGAGAATGATTACTATCTGACTTGGAATACTTGTATTAAACTGCATTGCCCTTCCTCCAACACGAAGACAGGCAAAGAGTATGGCTGCCAGCACAGCTCCCACAGGTGAATTTTTCCCAAGAAGAGCTACTGCTATACCGTCAAATCCATATGAGGCCATTATCCCTTGCCTATAGGTATATTGACCCACTCCTCCAAGAATTCTCTCTGCTCCTCCAAGAGCCGCCAACACACCTGCTATCCCAAGAGAGAGTGCCGTTATCCTAGCCACATTTATACCTGCATTTTCAGCAGCCGTCGGGTTATGCCCGACGGCTTTTATCTCATATCCTAAAATAGTTTTTTCAAATATATACCACACAACTATTGCTGCTATTATGGCAAGTATAAATCCTACATTTAAAGCTTCTTTTGTAGAAGGTAGCAGCTGCGGTAATCTAGATGCCAGCATTACAGGTGGAGTCTGAGGACTAGGTCCCATAATCCCTCCCTCCTTCAAAGGATAGTTCAGTGCATACTGTTCAAAACTCATGGCTATGTAGTTTAACATAATTGTAGATATTACCTCATGTACCCCGAGCCGGGCCTTCAAGTACCCAGCAATAGCAGCCCATGCAAAACCTGCTATTCCAGAGAGAATAAGAACGACAAACAGATTATTTATTCCAATATTCTGTACAAAGGCACCTACAGCTGCGGCTGCAAGTCCTCCCATTATTACCTGACCCTGTCCCCCTATATTAAACATCCCTGCTTTAAAGGCAAAGAGAACCGAAAGTCCAGTGAAAATCATAGGAGTAGCTTCTAAGAGTGTTCTAGCAATAGCCCTGTCACCTGCGAAAGCGCCTTTAAAAAGATAGTAATATGCGTTTAACGGATTTTCTCCAAGATAAGCGATTATTCCGGCCCCTATTAGAAGAGCAATAGCCACTGCCAATATAGGAACTAGGGCATTTTGTATTTTAGTCTTCATGCAATTCCCCTCCTGCCATCAGAATTCCTATTTTTTCTTCAGTAGCGTCTGCCCTGTCTAGAATCCCTGTTATTCTTCCTCCACACATTACAGCAATACGGTCTGAAAGGTTTAGTATTTCAGAAAGTTCTGCTGACACCACAAGAACAGCATTAGATTTTTTCTTTTCTTCCAAAATCATTCTGTGAATAGATTCTATAGCCCCTATATCCACCCCTCTTGTAGGCTGGGAGGCTATTATGAATTTATGATCTTTCTCTAGCTCTCTAGCCACAACCAACTTTTGCTGGTTTCCTCCTGAGAGTCTTCCAAAACCTGTGGTAATTTCACGAGGTCTTACATCGTATTTTTCCATAAAACTTATGGCATCATCTTTCATCTTTTTAAAATCCAAAAGAAATCTGCTCTTTGAATATTTATCTCTGTGCACTCCAAGGGCAAAATTATCCCTTACTGAAAATTCAGATATTGCCGCTCTTTTATGTCTATCTTCAGGTATGTGTGCCACTCCGTCAAGGATTATATTTCTTGCAGACTTTCCTGTTATAGGCTTTCCATCCAATAAAATAGTTCCTGCCTGAGGTTTTCTAAGACCTGTTATAGCCTCTATAAGCTCTGTCTGACCAGACCCCTCTACCCCTGCAATTCCTAAAATCTCGCCCTCTCTTATATTGAAAGTGGCTCCGTCTACAGCTAAAATTCCCTTGTTATTTTTTACAATGAGATTATTTACCTCTACAAGTTCTTTTCCTAGCTCCACTTCAGGCTTTTCCGTCGTGAACAATACTGCTCTCCCTACCATTGCATTGGCTATTTTTTCCTTTGTAGCTTCTGATGTTGGAAAGTTTGACACATCTTTACCTCTTCTTATTACGGTTATATTATCAGATATATCCAAAACTTCCTGGAGTTTATGAGATATAAATATGATTGTTTTCCCCTCTTCTATGAGGTTATCCATTATCTTATAGAGTTCTTTTACCTCTTGAGGCGTGAGAACTGCCGTAGGCTCGTCAAATACAAGCAGATTGGCCCCCTTAAAGAGTATCTTAAGTATCTCTACTCTCTGTTGAATCCCTACCGATATGTCAGATACAAGTGCATCAGGATTTATTTCTAATCCATATTTTTCAGATACTCTTCTGACTTCTTCTCTAGCAGTTTTCAAGTCGAGCATCATACCTTTTTTGGGCTCTACTCCCAGTATCATATTTTCAGCCACCGTCAAAGTCGGAACAAGCATAAAATGCTGATATACCATTCCTATCCCTAACTTAGAAGCTTCTCCCGGGCCGTCTATTTTTACTTTTTTTCCATGATAATATATTTCACCAGAAGTAGGCTGATAGAGTCCGTTAAGTATTTTCATAAGTGTTGATTTACCTGCTCCGTTCTCCCCTACTATTGCGTGTTTTTCTCCTTTTTCTATCTTCAATGTAATATTATCGTTGGCTACAACTTTTCCACCGAGAAAGGTTTTTCTAATATCTTTCATCTCTAAGATATACTCGCTCACCTGAAATCCTCCCAAAAACTAAGATTTTTTATATCCCTGCCTTTAAAATTCCATAACAGTAGAAATAATAATATTTAATATTAAAAATTTTAAAATCTAAAGCTCTATTCTTTTTACGGTTTCTGCAATCCATCTGCAGAAATCATTTCCGGTTTTTTTAGCTATTTCCACAACTGCTTCATGGGAATGAGCTTCTTTTGCTATTCCTGTTGCCATGTTTGTGATGCAGGATATACCCAAAATATTCATACCCAGGTAGTTTGCTATTATTACTTCTGGTACAGTAGACATTCCTATTGCATCTGCCCCCATGTTTATAAATGCCCTTACTTCTGCTGCAGTCTCATAAGTAGGACCTGTTGTACCTAAATATACTCCCTCTCTGTAATCAATCCCTAGCTCCTTTGCCGTTTCTTTCGCCAGGTCTTGTAGCCCTTTAGTATAAGTTTCACTCATATCTGGGAACCTATGACCAAATCTTTCATCATTTTCCCCTATAAGAGGGTTTGTTCCAAAAAAGTTAATATGATCTGTTATAAGCATCAGAGTTCCAGGTTTAAATGTAGTGTTAGCACCGCCTGCGGCATTGCTAACTATAATATTTTCTACACCGAATTGCTTCATAACATAGACAGGATAAGTTACCTCTTTCATATTATACCCTTCGTAATAATGAAATCTCCCCTTCATTGCCAGGATTTCCACTCCGCCTATCTTACCAAAAACAAGCTGTCCTGCATGGCCTGCAACAGTAGAAACAGGAAAATTAGGTATTTCCTCATAGGCGATCTCTATTTTATCCTCTATATAATCTACCAGATCACCAAGCCCAGAACCAAGGATAATAGCTATCTTAGGCCTGTAATCCACTTTTTCGTTCAGATACTTCACTGTCTCCATAACTTTATCATACATAATAACCCTCCGTTAGTCATAATTTAAATTCATTGTTTTTTAAATAGTCTTGATATATTCACCAGTGCCGTCATAGACCTTTTTAAATCCTATTTTCCCGAGATAATTGGCATGATGCTCAGAGTTTGCCCTAGTTCTCAAGGTCTTGTATCCTTTTAGGAGCATCCCTATTCTATTTTCTCCCAAAAAGTATTTACCTATTTTAAAATCTCTAAATTCCTCTGTAACATAGTCCAACTCAATAAAAAAAGTCTCATCGTCTAAAGCTCTCCCTATCATTACTCCAGCTATGTTGTTGTTTCTCAGATAATAGTATGCCCTGTAATCTGAAGTTTCCGATAAGACATTATACTGCTCATCTATCTCTTTTCTGTTAAAATTTATAAAATATTTGAAATAATCAGAGTCAAAATTGGCTCTTACCATTGAAAACTCTTCCTTCCGCATGTAAAGTTGATAGAGGTAATAGAGATCTATCAAAGCTATCCCTAGGTTTAAAATTCCTGTTGGATAAGAGTTTATCATAAAACCAAAAGTAGAAAACATGATGGCCCCTACTAGATTTATCCATCTAAGCTTTATAATAGAGCTCATTGTAAGGGATATCAGTACCACAAAAGATGATATGTATCCAAACCATTCGATCCAATTTACTGCCATTTTACCTCCAAATTAAATATATTATTCTGCTGCAACATCTGCTATATTTAAATGATATCTAACATATTATGGTACCCAATATTCTAAAAAAAAAATATGCCGCCTGTCCTATTTATTTTAATATTATGCAACTTATATATCTCTCTTAGTTCGGATACAGGACTTTTTTTCCTTTAAATACCCATTTCAAAAAAAAAGAGTAGGAATTATCCTACTCATTATTTCTTATTACTACAAAGGTCAGATCATCAACCTGTTCGTGGTCACCTCTAAAGTTATTTATAGAATCTAAAATTGCTCTTTTGACCTCTTCAGCACTTTTTTCCCTGTTATAATAGATAACCTCTTTCAGTCTGTCTATTCCAAACATCTCCCTGTCACTATTTTCAGCTTCAGTAATTCCGTCTGTATAATATAGGAGTATATCGCCCTTAGATAGTTCTACTTTCCCGAGTTTGTATCTGTATTCAGGAATAAATCCTATGGCCACTCCCTTTACATTATATTCTACGACTTTCCCTGTATCAGCTTTATATATTATTAGGGGATTATGCCCTGCATTTGAATAATAGAGGGTTCTCTCACTAAAAATATATTTACTGTGAAACAATGTTACAAACATATCTTCTGTTATATCTGGATATATTATCTCATTGAGGGTCGTAAGCATCTCGGAAGGCTGAGTATCCTTGTAGTTCAGTGTTTTTAGAACTGATCTTATAAGAGCCATCAAAAATGCTGCCGGGACCCCCTTCCCGCTTACGTCTGCTATTGTTATAGATACGCTGTCCTCTTCTCTTTGGCAATAGTCATAGTAGTCCCCACCTACCTCTTTGGCTGGTTCAAAATAGTTTGCAATCTCTAAGCCGCAGACTTTTTTCATCTCCTTCGGAAGTATCTTCTTCTGGATCCTAGATGCCACTTCAAGTTCCTTTGAGATCCTCTCTTTCACGAGAAGTTCTGCATACATCTTGGCATTGTTTATAGCATTGGCCACCTGTATTGCCAGAGCAGATATAGTTTCTTGGTCGCTGTCTATGAGTCTTTCTCTATCTTCTACAATGTATATGACTCCTAGTTCCTTCCCCTTTACATTGAGGTCCGATATTATTACAGCCTCGTTTTCCTCTACCTTAAACCCCTTAGAAAGTTCTTCATAAACTTTTCTGAAATCTTGTCTACTAAATCCTTCTAAAGTTTCACGTGGATAACTTAGGGTGCCCTTAAAAACAATATTTCCCTTGGTTTTTTTATTTACCAGCATTCCCTCTTCCCAAAGATACAGTGATATTTTTTTGGCTCCTGTGAGAACAAAATAGGCATCCAATATTATATCAATTATTTTTTCAAGCTTAATTATAGAAAGTACCGTCCTTGCAACAGCATTTAGATTCGAAAGGTTTGCAACCCTTCTCTCAAGAACTTCGTTACTATATTCTAGCTGTGTAGATTTTTTTATGAGATTGTTGTAAGTTATATCTAGCTCAACCCTGTATTCTTTAAGCTCCTCTATGGAGTTCTCAAGCTCTTTCCCCTGTTTCTGTATTGCCTGAAGAGTCTGGTCATATTCATCTTGGATACTGTCTATGATTGCGTTATACTCCTCTTTTTCTCTTAGCTTTCTTAGTATATTGCTTATCTCTCCCCTATACGCCCTCTCCTGGTTTTTTAAAACCTTTATGAACATTAAAAACAAAGCAAATATAAGACCTGCATAAATCATTAATTTATCCCCCAGTTCACACTTTTTTTATTTGGCTGGGCTGTTTTTTCTTCCAGACCGTTTATCTCCGGCTTTTTCCTTTGGAATAATTCATCCAGTAATATCCCACTTTCCAAATAGAGAAGATCTTTGACTGTTTTCTCTGATATTTTTACCTCAAAATCATATCTGTGATAAGACCCTCTAATATCTGATCCCCCGTGGAAAAATATGTAATTTCCATCCACCACCGTGTAGCCGGTCCATTTTTCTGAATCTAAAATTAAAAAAGATGAATTAAATTTTATCTTTTTTTCAGAAATTTTATCAAAATCACTGTTTTTTAATCCCTTCAGATAGATGGGATCTTTTTCAGCCAGTAGCCACCCTGGCAGGTCTGTAGAGCTTGAGGTTTCAGTTGGTTTCAAAGGCCCCAACTGCATATTTTTAGTGGAATATGGTTTTTCTTCTTTTATCACCAGCTGCAGTTTAACGTTGTTCAGCACCTTAGAAAACTCTTTACGGCTTTTTCTGATCTCTTCCACAAGCCTTTGCTTATCAAGCTCGGTATAGAGATTCTCCCCTATAAACTCAGACTCTTTACCGCTTAGAGCCATCCAAAAATACACCTGCTTATTCAAATATCCCTGGATGCTCCCTCCTCTGTCCGTGACATAAACATCTATATTTTTATCTATTTCAGCCATCTCATGGCCGTCTAAATCTGAGGCTGTTTTGAGATAGACCCTCTCCTCTGGCAGAACTGCCTCTTTTTTCAGACTCTCTATAGTATCATACATTTCACGAGGGACAAGAAGATTCAGACTTCTATCTTCAAGTAGAAGCTGCCTGGCAACCAGTTCAAATTCCTTCATATATTCAATTCTTTCAAAATACTCCCCAGGAAATTTAAGTGAATATAGTTCTATTATATTTTTTCCAGGCTTTATTTTTTCGCTCTCAAAGGCAACCTTCTCATAAAGATCCTGTCTCAGCACTATATGATTACACCCTGTCGCCGCAAAAAAAACAGCGATCAGAATGATACTTTTAATGACTCTTTTCATTTTGCCCCCTTAACCCATTTCTTCTGTTATTCTCTTGCTAAGATAGTCTATATCAAAAGGTTTTGGAATAAACTCCTGTACATCTACCCCCATATTTTCTATGACATTTTCCATGTGACTAAATGCACTCAGCATAAAAATAGGAACTTTTTTGTCTATTTTTCTTATTTTCTGAATGGCTTCTAGCCCGTTCATCTGTGGCATCTGTATATCCAAAATAATAAGGTCTGGATTTTGAGAATCTACTATCTCAATACCCACTATGGCGCTCTCTGCTTCAAGGCAGTGATAGCCAAGGTCCTCTATAACTTCTCTCAGAAGAAATCTTATGCTCTCCTCGTCATCAATTACCAGTACTCTTTTTTTCCCCATTGATTTTCAACTCCCTGATTACACGTTTTGCAAGTGCTTCTGAGAGAACAGTGCCCAACTCATCTTCACTAGCTTTTTTTATTTCTGCAACTGAACCAAATTTTTTCAAAAGAGCCTCTTTTCTCTTAGGACCGATCCCATCTATACCGTCGAGTTCGCTAGATATAACTCTTTTACTCCTCAGTTTTCTGTGGTAAGTCACTCCGAATCGGTGTGCTTCATCTCTCAGCCTTTGGAGTATTTTTAAGGATTCTTCGCTTTTGGGAAATATATAGGGGGTAGTTTCACCCAGTTTGAAAATCTCCTCTTCCCTTTTTGCAATACTTATTATATCCAAAAATTCAGACTTTTTCAATTTTTTAAGTACATTTCCAACCGATCCAAGTTGTCCGAGACCACCGTCGATAAGAATAAGATCTGGAAGTTCATGTTCTTTAAGCTTTGAGTAACGCCTCTCTGCCACCTCTCTCATCATCTGGAAGTCATCCGGTGTATCCTTTGTTGTTATCTTAAATTTCCTGTAATCTTTTTTTGACAGCTTCCCCTCTATGGCCACTGACATAGAAGCTACAGCATCCTTTCCCTGAATATTTGATATATCAAAACACTCTATTCTTCTTGGAAATTTTTTAAGTTCTAATATTGAATACAGGCTCATAAGCCCAGCTTCAAGTACATTTTTCCGTGTAAAATAACTCTCTATATCCCTATGCAGGTTTAGGAGTGCCATATCTAAAAGATCCATTCTACGGCTTTTCACCTTTGGAAAATGAAGATCAATCTTTTTCCCACATTTCAGCTTAAGCCATTCACCGACTATCTCGCTATTTTCCTCATTCTCCTTCTGGAACACTATATTCTTTGGAATAGCATGTTTAGAATAATAGTCAGTCACTACCTCTTGAAAAAGATTATCAAAAACCTTCCCTTTCAGATCTGTTCCCGAAGAGTTTTTTTCTAGTATCTTCCCTTCTCGCATATTTAAGACGCATACAAAAAGTCTTTCTCCCTCTACGGAAAATACAAAGAGGTCCTCATCTACTGCTTTTTCATATTCTGCTACCTGGTTTTTTTCTGCATTTTCCAGCTCTTTCAGCTGGTTTCTGTAGAGGATCGCCTCTTCAAATCTAAGTTCATGAGAAGCTGCCTCCATCTTTTCCTTCTGTTGTTCGATTACCTCTTTCCCTCTTCCCTTCAGAAGTTTTTTGGCGTTTTCCACATTTTCTCTGTACTCATGAATTACCTCTTTATATACACATGGACCGGTGCAGAGGTTCATAAAATACTTAAGACAAGGCCTATCATATTTCTTTGACATATCCCTTTTACAGTCTCTTATTTTAAAGATTTTAATTAATATCTTTTTTAGATTTCTGCACCCAGAAGGATAGGGACCAAAATAATATCCGCTCTCTGTATCCAAAGATTTTGTGGTTCTTATTATTGCTATCTTCGGATAGTCTTCCTTTGTGAACTTAATATAGGGGTAAGTTTTCTCATCTTTAAGGCTTATATTATATTTTGGAGTATATTTTTTTATGAGATTATTTTCTAGAACCAGGGCATCTAGCTCGCTGTTGCATATTATAAAATCCAGACTCTCTATATTTTTAACTAACTCCCTTGTCTTTTCATCTATATGTTCCCTGTTAAAATATGAAGATACCCTTTTTTTCAGATTCTTGGCCTTGCCTACATATATTACCCTATCACCTTTTTTCATTAGGTACACACCTGGATTTTCAGGAATATCTGTTTTTTTTATATCCATATATCAGAGCCAGTGCCCCCTCTCTTCCTCTCTGTGACTGGTGACCACACGAATATCACTTCTTCCTGAAAAATAGTCCTTTAGAAGATTTATATAGGTTACTGACCTATGCTTTCCTCCGCTGCATCCGACACCTATAGATAAGTGACTCTTGCCTTCATTTATAAATTTTGGAATAAGAAACTCAAGCATCTCTACAAGTTTTTGAAAAAATTCCTTTGATTCCTGAAATCCCATTACATACTCAGATACCTCTTTATCGTTTCCGGTTTTATCCCTCAACTCATCTATATAATATGGATTTTTTAGAAATCTCACGTCAAACATGAGGTCTAAATCTATGGGTGTCCCATACTTAAAACCGAAAGACTGAAAGTGTACCGTTATCTCCTCATCTTTTCTGTCAAAAAGAAGTTTTTTCAATTTAAGGCCTATATCTCTTGGTTTCAGTGAACTTGTGTCTAATATTAGAGAAGCCCTCTTCCTTATCTCACTCATGGTGTTTCTCTCTTTGATTATACTGTCTAAAATAGTATTGGCCTCTATGGGATGTTTTCTCCTTGTCAGGTTATATCTATTCAGGATAACCTCAACCTTAGACTCTAAAAATATCAGCCTATAACCGATCCCAGCTGCCTCTACTTCATCTAGCAAGGATACAAATTCCTCTACTTTTCCAAAGGACCTAGCATCTATTCCCATGCAAAGGTTCTTTTTTTCCATATCACCATTTTTTATGGCCTTCAGAAGTACACTTCCCATACTACATGGTACGTTATCTATTGTAAAATATCCCATATCTTCAAAGGAATTAATAGCAGATGTTTTACCTGCTCCACTTAGTCCGCTTATTATTATCAACTGAATATTTTTCATTGTCTCTCACCCCTTTTCTCTAATTAGATTTTAACAGATAGAGTGGTCTACTTCAAATAAAATATCAGCTTAATTTTATCATTGAAACAAATTTTAGTTGAATTATTGAATTTATCCAAAGGCTTCTGTCACTTTCTTTGCTTGTCCAAAGAAAGTAACCAAAGAAAAGACACCCCTAAAAAGATTCCTAAAATCATTTCTGAACTAACTTTCACTTGAAATATAGTCGGTAAACCTCCTTATATCAAGGAAAGTGGATTTCAGAAAAGGTGATTTCTTAACGGAATTTTTTAAAGGGTAAAGCAATCTAAAAATTAAAAAAATTATTTTCTCTCTGTGAAACTTCTTATTTTTCTCTGTGTCCTCTGTGACCAAAAGGTTTTGTTATTATTCGTGTTAATTTTTTTGTCTTTTATTGATTTTCATTCGTGATGAAATCTTTTGACTCTATATCCTTATAAATTCAGTAATTTATTCAAACTTAAAAAAATACACAAAAAGAGGGATAATTTTGTATCCCTCTTTCTATAAATTACATTCTGTCTACAGTACCTATTCCCAAAAGGTCTAATCCCTCTTTCAGAACTTTTGCCGTTCTGTCTGCGATAAGAAGTCTTGATTGTAAGATCTTGGATTCCTGATTTAATATAGGACATGAATTATAAAACGTATTAAACCTTCTTGAAAGCTCAAAAAGATAGTCAGCTACTAAATTTGGCCTAAAAGACTCTGCAGCCTTCATTACCATCTTAGGAAAAAGACTCATATAAAGAACAAGTGATCTTTCTGCATCTTCCTTTAAAATTACTTCAGAGTCATTATTTAAAACTTTACCCTCTTCTGCACCTTTTCTCAAGATAGACTGTATTCTTGCATATGAATATTGAAGGTAAGGAGCAGTATTACCTTCAAAGCTTAAAATTTTATCCCATTCAAATATAACCGGGCTCTGTCTGTTTTGGGACAGGTCTGCATATTTTATAGCCCCTATACCAACGACTTCCGATATATTTGCCTTCTCTTCTTGTGAGAGGGTAGGGTTTTTTTCCTCTACAACTTCTAGGGCTTTTTTCTTTCCCACGTCTAAGAGCTGCTCTAGTCTTATTACATTCCCTTTTCTAGAAGAGAATATCCCTTCAGCAAATCTCATTATTCCGAACCAAACATGGTTCTTTTTTACTTCCCAACCTAGCATATCTGTTATCTTGAAAAACTGTCTGAAGTGGTCCTGCTGTCTCTCGTCGGTTACATATATGATCTGATTTACATCGTAATTTTCCTTTCTGAATTTTACAGTTGCTATGTCAGAAGTAGCATAAAGAAAAGCCCCGTCTTTCTTTTGGACTATACATGGGTGCAGCTTGTCCTTTTCTTCAAAGAACACAACATTGGCACCATCGTCTTCCCTGGCTATGCCTTTCTCTAGAAGTTCCTCTACAACAGCTGGCATCATATCATGGTAATAGGATTCTCCGTAATAAGTATCAAAGTTCACACCTAATCTACTGTATACCTTATTATACTCCTCAAGGGATACATCTATAAACTCCTGCCACAGTGCGTAGTTTTCCTCATCACCATCGTGAAGTTTTCTCAGCTCCTCCCTTGCCTGGTCCTCAAGTTCCGGATTTTTCTCTGCATTTTTAGAAAATTCCACATATACTCTTTCTAGTTCCTCTATAGGATTAGCCTCGTAGGCCTTCCTGTCAAGCCAGTTTCTGTACCCTATTATGAGTTTGCCAAACTGTGTCCCCCAGTCCCCTATATGATTATCCGCTACAACATTATACCCCAAGTATCTGTATATTCTCTTTATGGAGTCACCTATAATAGTTGATCTCAGGTGTCCTATGTGCATTCTTTTGGCAATGTTTGGAGATGAATAGTCGATTATCACGTCTCCGTGGGTATCCAAAAAAGAAAAATCATATTTTTCAGCTGATATTTTTCTTACTCTTTCCCCTAGGTACTCCTCTTTTAAAAATATATTTATGAAACCTGGACCTGCAACCTCTACCTTTTCAATGACATTATTTTCTGCAAGGTTTTTCACTACATTTTCTGCTATGGATCTCGGGTTGCTCTTAAGAATCTTAGCATTCACCATGGCAAAGTTTGTCTGGAAATCTCCAAATTTTTCGTTAGATGCCGCCTCTATGTCTATAGGTTTTATCTCCTGTTCACCATAAATATTCTTTATGGTTTTCTCAAAGATAAGCCCGAGCTCCTTCTCTATTAAAATCATATTTCCTCCTCGAATATTATACTGCTATAAATTTCAAAAAATAAAAAAGGACCTTAAACAATTAAAGTCCATAAAGAAAGTAACCGGCCTACCGCCTCCTGTATAGTTTTGGTCGCCATATCTTATAGGTGGTAGTCAGATATTCACTGGCATACAGGGTCCGTAGGGGTTCGTTGTACCCTCGTGACTTTACTGTTGTGCCGTGAACAGCGCCAACTCCCTTGACGACCTTAGGCCCAAAACATCAAGGAAAGATAGCAAATAGGCCAGTATTCCTCTCTTCTTGACTTAATTATATCATTCTATTATTCTTTTTGCAAGGCTTAAATATCTATCCAAGCCAGTGTTATAGGTGTTTATATCCTATTACTTAGCCGGTGTATAGGTACTTTTCAGGTAAAGTTCTTCCAGCTGTTCATCTTCTACCTTAGACGGAGCTTCCGTCATTAGGCATTGTCCCTTATTTGTTTTAGGGAACGGGATAACGTCTCTTATAGAGCTCTCTTTTAGCATAACCATAAGCCATCTGTCGATTCCGAAAGCCAGTCCACCATGTGGAGGTGCCCCGTATTTGAAAGCATCTATAAAGAAGCCGAATTTCTCACGGGCTTCTTCTTCTGAAAGTCCAAGTCTTTCAAATACTTTTGCCTGAACTTCAGGGTTGTGTATTCTTATAGAACCTCCTCCAATTTCAGATCCATTTAGCACAAGATCGTAAGAGTTTGTTCTTACTTTGTCCATCTCCCCTGCCATAAATGCATCCATATCCTCTGCTTTTATAGAGGTGAAAGGGTGATGCTGAGCCTTGTATCTCTCATCTTCTTCACTCCATTCAAACATAGGAAAGTCAACTATCCATAGGAACTTGTAATCATCCTTGTTGATAAGTCCTAAGTCTTTCCCTAGCTTTAGTCTGAGTGCTCCTAGCCCGTCATAAACCACTTTTGCCCTGTCAGCAAGTATCATTATTACATCCCCTGCTACTGCTCCTGTTCTTTCTAGGATAGAGGCTATTTCCTCTTCAGAGAAGAACTTTGATATAGGGGAATTGATGCCCTCTTCAGTTACCTTTATCCATGCTAGTCCCTTGGCACCGAAATAAGTTTTTACATAATTCTCATATTCTCCCAAGGCTTTTCTAGAAAAATCCTCTGCAGAACCTGGAGCAACTACAGCCTTTACAAGTCCTCCTGAGTTTGCAACCCCTGAAAATGCCTTGAATCCACAGTTTTTCATTATATCTGTAAGTTCCTTAAGCTCTACTTCAAATCTGATATCAGGTTTATCAGAACCAAATCTTTCCATGGCCTCGGCATATTCCATTCTCTGGAATTTATAATCTGCAGACTCACCTGTTACACCTTGAAATACTCTCTTAGCTAGACCCTCTATCTCGTTCATTACATCTTCCATCTCAACGAAAGACATTTCTATATCTAGTTGTGTAAATTCAGGCTGTCTGTCTGCCCTAAGATCCTCGTCTCTAAAGCATTTTGCAATCTGGTAGTATCTTTCTACTCCCGATATCATGAGAAGCTGCTTGAATAACTGTGGAGATTGAGGAAGTGCATAAAAATCCCCTTCATTGGTTCTGCTAGGTACAAGGAAATCTCTTGCCCCTTCAGGAGTGGACTTTGTGAGTATAGGGGTGTCAACATCTAGAAACCCTCTTTCGTCCATGTAGTTTCTTATTGCCATAAGCATCTTATGTCTCATTTTTAGATTTCTTGTCATTTTGGGTTTTCTAAGGTCAAGATATCTATATTTAAGCCTCATATTTTCACTGAGGTTTTCCTCTCCCGATATTTGGAAAGGAAGCACATCACAGTTGTTTAAGATTTCCAGGTTTTCTACAAAAACCTCTATATCCCCCGTAGGCATGTTAGGGTTCTTGCTGTATCTCTCCCTTACCCCACCTGTTATCTTGATTACTGCTTCTGTCCTTATTTTCTGAGATTTTTCAGCCAGATCGGCATTTTCTTCAGGGTTAAATATTATCTGAGTAACTCCCTCCCTGTCTCTCAGGTCTATAAATGTAAGCCCTCCAAGATCTCTTTTTGTGGCAACCCATCCCGAAAGAGTTACTTTTTTACCTATATCTTCTTTTCTAAGTTCACCTAGGTTATGCGTTCTATATACCATTATTAAAAATCACCTCTGAAAGTTTTATATCGATCTATTTTTTCAACCTTTTTACAACCTCTTCTAAATTAAGTGTTTCCTGTGTTCTCTCTTGAAAGTTTTTAAGAACCATCTTCTCATTGGCCATCTCTTCATCACCTATGATAATGGCATACTCTACGCCTAGCTTATCAGCTTTTTTCATAGATGCCTTTATTGACCTGCTTGAAAACTCTATACAAGTTTTTACCCCTGCATCTCTTAGAGCCTTTGCAATTCCAAATGCATAGGTTGCTTCTGCCTCGCCCAACCATGCTACAAATACCTTTGGATTATTTCTAGGATAGTCTTCAAGGAGCATCATAAGTCTTTCGATCCCCGCTGCAAATCCTACCGCAGGAATCTCCTTATCTCCTAGTTGTTTCAGAAGATTATCATATCTTCCACCTCCGAGAACTGTACCTTGAGATCCTAGCTTATTTGTGATTACCTCATATACTGTACTCGAATAATAGTCTAACCCTCTTACAAGCCTTGGGTTTTCTCTGTATTTTATTCCAAAAATATCCAGGTATTTTTTTACTGATTCGTAGTGCTCTCTTTCATCTGGATTCAGTGAATTTATTATACTAGGAGCCGCTTCTGTTATCTCTTTACATTTTGGGTTTTTACAGTCTAGGACCCTCAGAGGATTCCTCCCATACCTAGTCCTGCAGTCCTCACAAAGCTCCTCTTTAGAAGGGTTTAGAAACTCTATGAGGGTATCTCTGTACTTTGATCTAGAATCACTTCCCCCCACCGAGTTTATGTTTACTTCAAGATCTCTGATCCCTAGCTTTTCAAGAAGAGTATAGCTCATCGTTATGACCTCTGCATCCAAAATAGGTGATCCCTCGCCGAGAGCCTCTATACCCAGCTGATTAAACTCCCTCTGCCTTCCAGCCTGAGGTCTCTCATATCTAAACATAGACCCTGTATAATAATATCTGGTAAACTCCTCCTTGCCATATATCTTGTGCTCGAGATAGGATCTTACCACTGAGGCTGTTCCCTCAGGTCTAAGGGTTATGCTCCTTTCTCCTCTGTCAGTGAAAGTATACATCTCCTTCTCCACCACGTCTGTGCCCTCTCCTATACCTCTTTTAAAAAGATTTGTCTCTTCAAAAATAGGTATCTTTATCATGGAATAGCCATAAGCTTCAAATATCTCTTTTGCTGTATTGACTATATGATTATATTTCAAGGCATCTTCCCCAAAAATATCTTTTGTTCCTCTTACTGCTTTCAGTAATTTCATAGATTCACCTCATAGTAAATTTATTTTTCATCCCACAACTTTAAAAGTTTCTGTGCTATCAGCCTTTCATTTTTATTGTCTCCAGGATTATAATATTTTTTTCGGTCTTTCTTGTAAACTTGGTGCACAAAATTCCCAGGATGACTGTGAGGATATTTGTACAACTCTCCATACTGATTTTTTAGATGTTTCGGTACATCTTCTAAGTTTCCCTTTGATATATCCTCAAGGGCTGTATTGACAGCTATGTAGCTAGAATTACTTTTAGAAGATATAGCCAGATATATGGCGGCTTGAGAAAGAATTATTCTTATTTCCGGCATACCTATTTTTTCAGATGCATCCATGGCCGCATGGGCTACTAGCATAGCTTCTGGATTTGCCATACCTACATCCTCGCTTGCAAGTATCACAAGCCTTCTTGCTATATACCTTGGGTCTTCCCCACCAGAAAGCATTCTAGCCATCCAGTATACAGCTGCGTCTGGATCACTTCCCCTTATGCTTTTTATGAAGGCTGACACTATATTGTATTTGTCTTCTTTTTTATGATAAGCGTCGTTTCTTTTCTTAAAAAGATCCTTCAGTTCATTTTCATCCAAATCTTCTGCAGTATTTGCAAAAAGTTCCACATAGTTCAGAGCAACCCTGGCATCCCCCTTAGAAAGTTCTAAAATAATTTCCTCTAACTCGGAGGTGAGCTTTTCCTTCACGCCTAAACGCTCACAACCTCTCTGTATTAGTTTTATTACATGCCTTTCTTCAAGTTTTTTAAATTCAAAAACCATACATCTTGAAAGAAGAGCATTATTCAAAGTGTAATAGGGATTTTCAGTGGTGGCTCCCACCAGTACGATGAGGCCCTCTTCTGTATAAGGAAGAAGTGAATCTTGCTGAAGTTTATTGAACCTGTGTATCTCGTCAAGAAACAACAATGTTCTTCTGTTTTCAAGCTCCACTCTTTTTTTTGCTCTTTCCACTACCTCTCTGAAATCACCTAGGTTTGCAGTTGTGGCATTCATCTTTTCAAAAGAGTAGCTTAGTTCTTCTGCTATAAGCTCAGCTAAAGAGGTTTTTCCTGTCCCGGGTGGTCCAAAAAATATAGAATTTACCATTTTACCCTTGGATATAAGCTTTCTAAGAACACTTTTTTCCCCTATAATTTCCTCTTGACCCACATAATCCAAAAGTGTTTTCGGCCTCATCTGATAAGCTAAAGGCCTTATTTTATCGTAATTTCCGTGAAATAAACTTTTCATAAAAAATTTCCCCTATTATATCAAAATTAATTGTATAAGTTAACCGATAAATCCCGGAAGTAGGGAAAAACTGGTAAATAAAAAGGCATGTTGAGCTACCAACACGCCCCTACCTTATTTTAGAAGGTATAATAAAAGTGCCGTCACAATAAACAAAGCTGCAACAACCTCTGTCATCTTTGCAAGTGGTCCTCCGTCTTGAGATACACCAAATACTGTATTTGATGCTCCCATCCCCATGTTTCCTGACATACCACGACTTCTGTCAGGCTGTATCAGCACCAAAATAATGAGGGATAGAGCAAAGATAAAGAGCAAAGCTGTAAGAAATCCTACCATTTTTTCCTCCTGAATTACTACTAGTTTTCTTACACATTATAATACATACCCCTTTAAAATTAAAGCTTTTTTTTAGGAAATGCTTATTCTGCCATCCCTTACCAAATAATTACAAAAAATATAGAAGAGCCCTGTTTAATTTACAGGGCCATTTTTTTAATTAAATTTTAACTTTATTTTACAAGAGTTTTGCTGCCATTTCTGCCAGTTCTGACCTCTCACCTTTTTTAAGGGTAATATGTCCTGATATATCTACCATTCTAAATTTTTCAGCAAGATAAGTAAGTCCGTTCGTATTTGCATCCAAATAGGGACTATCTATCTGTTCCGGATCTCCTGTAAAGACTATTTTTGTATCCTCTCCGGCCCTTGTGACTATTGTTTTTATCTCAAGTGGAGTTAAGTTCTGTGCCTCATCTATTATAATGAATCCCGCAGGTATAGACCTTCCCCTTATATAAGTTAAAGCTTCTATTTTCAAAAGCCCTAGTGATTCTAGACCCATGACCACTTTTTCTCCAGACTTATCATCCTTATTTTCAGAAAGAAAATCAATGTTGTCATATATGGGCTGCATCCATGGTTTTAGTTTCTCCTTCTCACTTCCAGGAAGGTAACCTATATCCTTGCCCATAGGTATAATAGGACGGGCTATAAAAAGCTTCTTATATTTTTTCCTTTCCACAACCTGTTCAAGACCTGTTGCAACGGCTAACAGAGTCTTCCCTGTACCTGCCCTTCCCACAAGGGTTATCACCTTTATATTTTCATCCATGAGAAGATCCATAGCATACTCCTGCTCATCGTTCCTGGCTCTAACTCCCCAGGCACTAACATCGGAAAAAGCCATTCTCTCTATACGTTTTTTTGTTTTAGAATATCTTCCAGACACTGTTTTTCCGGCATTTTTCATTTTAAAAAAACAATTTGGTTCATTTTCCTGAGACGTTACATCCTCTATTTTTATCCTTCCTGTTTTTTCAAAGTTTTTGAACACCTCTTCAGACACCTCTATTTCATAAGTCCCCTCGTAGAGTTCAGAATAGTTGACCTTGTCTGTTTCATAATCCTCTACCTCTAGACCTAAAGAGTCACCCTTTATTCTCATATTTATATCTTTAGTTACTATTACCACTTTTTTATCTGGATTCTGTTCTTTTATTCCCAGGGTAACTGCTAGTATCTTGTTATCAACTAACTCTTTGTGCATAAATTCCGGAAGTTTTATATTTCCATATCCTATTTCTACCTTAAAAAATATATCATTTTCCAGCTCCACGCCCTTAGAAAGAGAACCCTTTTCTCTTATTTTATCAATAACTCTTGAAGTTATTCTCGCCTGTGCCCCTGTCGTGGGATCCCTCTTAAGCTTGTCTATTTCCTCTATCACAGATATAGGGACTACCACTTCATTATCTACAAAGTTAAATATTGCCCGTGGGTCATGAATTAGTACATTGGTATCCAATACATATATTTTTCTCAAAGTCCTCACTCCCTTTTAGTATCATCGTGTTATGAACTATATTAGACAATGGTCACCCTTTCCTTTTATTGTGACATATAATTTAGTTTTGATTTCGGCAGTAAATTAAACTTTACTTTTAAAAGAATCACTGACGCTTTCAGATTCAGAATCTTTCTCTAGATCTACCTTTTTTAACCTAAAAAAAAGGAGTAACGGCTATGATCTGCCCCTACTCCCTACTCTGTTTAGTTCCTCTGACATAAAATTAATTTCCCAAGCTTCCTATAAATAAACTCCAGTTTTAATCATCAAATCTAATGATATCATCATTCTCTAGATATTTTCCCATCTGCACCTCTATAATCTCTAATGAAACTTTTCCTGGATTTTCAAGCTTATGCTTTTCTCCAGGTTTTATGAATATACTCTCTCCTTCAGAAACAAGTTTTTCTCCATTTTCAAAAATTACTTTCGCCATCCCCCTCACAACTACCCAGTGCTCACTTCTGTGATAGTGAACCTGATAACTTAGTTTTTTTCCGACTCCTACAACTATCCTATTTATTTTAAATAAATTTTTTTCTTCCTCCAAAACTTTAGAATGTCCCCAGGGTCTATATTCTTTCACATGATACTGAGACCTAAGATCATTTCTATAATTTAAAGTTTCCACTACCTGCTTTACTTTTTGCGACTGCTCTTTTTTACATATTAAAAGAGCATCTCTGTTGTCAACTATTATAAGGTCTTCAACTCCAATAGAAGCAACAAGTTTGCCAGTTTCAGAATATATGTAGTTATTTTTGGAATCAATAACTATATTTTCAGGCTCTACAATATTATCGTTTTCATCCCTTTTATAGACATCATAAAAAGCATCAAAACTTCCTAGATCATTCCATCCTATATCAACGGGAACTACTGCTATATTACTGCTTTTTTCCATTATTCCGTAGTCCATAGAAATCTTGTCATCAATTTTTGAAAAAGCCTCCTTAATGTTTGCGCTGGTATCAAAAGCTTCATAGATATTTTTAGCATAAATTTTAACTTCATTTATAAAAAATCCAGAATTAAACATAAAGATTCCACTGTTCCAAAAATATCCTTTTTCAATATAGGACAAGGCAGTTTCATGATCCGGTTTTTCATGAAACTTCTCCACAAGGTAACCATTTAACTTTTCCTCTGCAGGAGAGATATATCCATACCCAGTATTTGGACCGTCAGGCTTGATCCCAAAGGTTATTATATGTTTCTCTGCAAGGTTTTCTGAAGCCTTAATGATCTCTGAGAAATCATATGATCTCAGTATTCTGTGGTCAGATGGAAACACGACAACTGTGTTGTCATGGTCTTTTGAAATCCCATGTACACCTGCGTAAATGGCCGGAAGGGTATTTTTTGCCTCAGGTTCCACAAAAATATTTGATTCTTTGTATTCATAGCCCAGTTCTTCTATGGCACCCATTACCAAGAATTTATATTTTTCATTGGTAACCACATAGATATCATCAATCTCCGATACCAGGAGACTCCTTTCAAAAGTTTCCTGAAAAAGAGAGGGTTCCTCTTTTTTTATTTTTATAAACTGCTTCGGATAATGATCTCTGCTAAGAGGCCACAACCTTGTCCCGCATCCGCCTGCTAGAATGATAACTTTCATAATTATCTCACTCCTTTAGTCCTATTACAATGTATAGTTGTAGAAAAAGTAAAAAAAAATCAAGAATCTTTTTTAGATATCTCCTTCATTATTTTGAATTCCCTTATAAAGGAAAGAATAGCGTAAATAATTATGGTAAATCTAAACATGATATTGCGAAAAATATAAAAGTTTTCCTTAAAGTGTCATTCATATATTTTACTCTGTTTAATGTCATTTCCTTTACAGTTAAAGCTTAAAAATTTATTCTGCTTAATATACTTTAGTTTAAAATTTTGTTGTTTTTCTAATTAAAACATAAGCTATAGTGGATAAAAAAATCTTCATAGGAGGTCCTGTAAAATGTAATCATCACAAAACCATTCACGGTTGATAAAGGTAAATAATATTCAGAATTTTAGTAAATTATACAATTGAAATGTCAAACCCCTATTTAAGCTGAAAATCTCGGATCAACCAGGTAACCGTTGATATATCTTCTGACTTTTTTCAGTTTGCCACTTTCACGATAAAATATCCAAGTTCCATCTTTTTGACCATTTTTATAATAACCCTTGGATTTTATATTCCCATTCTCATAATATTCTAGCCATTCACCCTCTTTTTTCCCATCTCTATAATTACCTTTAAATTTTAGATTTCCGTTCTTGTGGTATTCTAGCCATTCACCCTCTTTTTTTAAATCCCTTTGCATCTTTTTTTCAGCCATAGTTATTTTTTCAGAATAGGCCTTATATTCTTCTGAACACAAGATTGTATTTAAAATAATAAAAATTATTAACAATATTTTTTTCATAATGTCACTCCTATAATTTTTTTCAACTCTGATATCACAGAAGTTAAATGGATACTCATATAATTTAAATAAAACTGATACCATTTTTTCAAAATCTAACTTCTATTATTATACTCTTCATTATCATTATTTTAAAAAACTCCTATCATTTCAAAATTTAAATTTATACTTCCCCTAATAATAAAAAGAAAGAGTGATAAATTTAATAAAGTATCACTCTTTCATAATTTAAGCTCTTATATTAATTTTGGATATCTACAAAAAAATTAACAAAACCTAATTATAATTTTTATGCTAAAACTTATTGTGTATCTTTTTAAGCACATCTTTTATGGCCTCCTCTATACCTCCGTAAGCCATAATCTCTTCCTTTGTAACTAATTTTTCTATATCCTTCTGACTGTACCCCAGGGATTCTAACGCCATATAGAGCTCTTCCTCTATCTGCAGGCCTTTTATAGCACTACCTTCTGTCGTACTATCTTCAAATTTTAGACCTTTGAGCTTGTCCTTTACATCTACTATCAATTTTTGTGCTTTTTTTATCCCCAATTTTGGAACCTTCGTCAAAAGCTTCACATCTTCCCTAGATACAATATCTCTCATATCTTCTATGTCAAATGTAGAAAGTATGGCGAGGGCTAGGGAAACCCCTATACCATTTACATTTATAAGAATTTCAAAGAGATTTCTCTCTTTCTCCTCTGCAAACCCTATGAGTTTAAACATATCCTCTCTTATATAGTTGTATATGTACAGTTTTGTTTCTTCTCCCAAAACCAGCTTTTCATAGGTCTTAAGAGAGATATTCACCCTGTATCCAATTCCATTTATATCTATGACTGCATACTCTAGTTTTTTTAACGACAATTCACCCTTGAGATATTCAAACATTCTACCCTCTCCAATAATCCTCTATATTTATTTTTTCCACCTTGTCTATTTTTTCCCCCAAAAACATCTCCCCCAACTCTTTAAAATGGCTAGGAGAATCACTCACATAAAACTCTATCTCGCCTTTGCTCTTTTTTGAGACAAGACTCTTGTCTGTCAATAGTTTTCCAAGCTCAAGAGCTGTTTCCACAGCTGGATTTACAACCTCTACTTCATGCTTTTCAAAATATCTTTTTATCTCCTCTTCTAGGAGAGGATAGTGCGTACATCCCATGATAAGAGAATCCACCCTGTTTTTAAATTCTCCTAAATATCTATCTATCATTATCTCTGTTATCTCGTCTTGTATCATTCCCTCTTCCACAAGCGGAACAAAAAGTGGGCATGATTTAGAGTGAACCTCTATACCAGCTCTTCCTGCAGATAGTGACTTCACATAGACTCCGCTAGATACAGTCCCCTTTGTACCGATGACTCCTACTTTACCATTCTTAGTTATCCCTAGAGCTCTTCTGCTTCCTGCCTCTATCACCCCTATCACAGGAAAAGTGCAGTGCTTTTTGAGCTCCTCCAAGGCAAAGGCAGATGCAGTATTACACGCCACCACCAGGGCTTTTATATCTTTTGTTTTCAGAAATTCTGCTATCTCCAGAGAATAATGAATTATGTTTTCCCTTGATTTTGAACCGTAGGGCAGTCTAGCCGTATCCCCAAAATAATATATTTTTTCTCCGGGAAGTACTTTTTTTATCTCTTTCACAACTGTAAGGCCGCCGAATCCCGAATCGAAAACCCCTATTCCTCTGTTATCCATATACTTATATTCACCTCTAAAAATAATTATACCATAATTTTTCTTGATACTCTTTGATGATATCTTTTGCATAGTTAAATTATTGAATTCATAAAAAAATCAAGCCAGCCTTCCCCTCACAAGCAGTACAGTTCTGAGTTTCTTCGTCATATTCATAAGTCTCTCGTAATACTCTTTCTCTTTATGCTCATCTGGGACTGCAAGTCCCAAAAATACAAGGTCAGTCTCTGATGAGTTTTCATATATCATCTCAGAAATGCTTTTTTCCTTCTCTTTGCTTACTATCTTTACTTCAGCATCAATTCTTAGATAGTCTAGCATCTCTTTCAACACCCCTTCTCTTTCAGAAGATTCGGCAGAGTTTCTCACAATACTGAGAAGCCTTATCCTGCTTTTTTTCCAGTCATCATTTAGAGACATAAGGTGTGCCAGATTCAGCATCAGGTTTCCGTTGTTTTCAAGGCCTCTCCACCATATATCTATGGTCTTCTTATTTCCAAAGGAGTTTTCATCATTTTCCACCAACAGAATTAAGTTCTTATCAAAATATGTGATCTTTCTTATAAATCTAATTAGGGGAGGAACACGTTCAGGTGACTTTGGGATTCCCATGAGTACAGTGTTTGGCTTCAATAAGCCTATACCATTCGTCTGTACTGTTTTCTCCATTGTAGCCGTCATGTCAGAACCTACTACTACTTCTGAAAATGCATTGAGGTTGTTCTCTTTTATATATCTCTCTAAGACACCCTTTGCATTTCCCACCTCCTCTTTTTTATCCTCTATTCTCCCAAAAATATAGTGTACCAGCGTTATTATACCTCTGCCCTTTGAAAATTGCTGTGCAAGGTAAACCAGTTCACTTCTGCTTTCTGGACCACCTGAAAATACAAGAATATCAGGTTTCCAGTTCTTTTCCTTTTTCTGGTTAAACCTCAGCTTCAGAAGGCATACCCTTATTATAGAGACCAAAACCCCGTCTCGCAAGTCTCCCCA
This sequence comes from uncultured Ilyobacter sp., assembly GCF_963663625.1. Classification (NCBI taxonomy): domain Bacteria; kingdom Fusobacteriati; phylum Fusobacteriota; class Fusobacteriia; order Fusobacteriales; family Fusobacteriaceae; genus Ilyobacter; species uncultured Ilyobacter sp. Next base: position 1,587,313 of record NZ_OY760437.1, read on the forward strand.
TGTCCTGCTTATATTTTTTTTGCTGAGGTATAGATAGATACAAAGAGTAAAAGCCAAACAGATTATCGTTGCGTTGGAATTTATCAAAAACATAACTCTGTACGAACCTAGAGCCCCTATAAGTGACACGATCCACGGAGTCTTGAAAGTTGGCCTGTAGCTAGGATTTCCCACCAGAGTTTCCAGAGCTGCCACTGTGTTTATGGCACCATAGGTATTCAGAAAAAACATTGTTATTACAGGAGCCACAAAATCCAGATTTACCTTCATTATAAATATAGTGGCTATAACAAAACTAACGAGAGAAGCTATCCTAGGTTCATTGGATTTTCCGCTTCCCTTACCGAAAATTTTTGGAAATACACTGTCCTTTGACAGGGCCATCATAGTTCTAGGTGCTGCTACCATACTCCCTAGTGCCGAAGAGAGGGTAGCGGCCCATATCCCGCCGATTACAAAAATCGGAAATCTTGTCTTGGATATAATTATCAGTTTATTGTTCAGAAGCTCTTCCCCGGAAACATTCATTCCAAGCCAGAATATCTGGGCAAGATATATGAGAAAGGTAACCCCTATAGCCGCGAGCGTTCCCTTGGGGATATCCTTCCTCGGATTTTTTAGGTCCCCGGACATGCTTACCCCTGCCAGTATCCCTGTTACCGCAGGGAAGAACACGGCAAAGGCCTTCCAGTAGTTACCACTGGCAGAAAATTCCCCTATGGATACAGGGACCATATTGTAGTTACCGGATACAGCTATAGTTCCTAGAGATAGAATTATCACAGAAAAGACCACATATTGTGTCTTCACAGCCAGGTCGGCTCCTACTGCGGAAATTACACCTATTATCACTGTTACTGCAAGGGCGATAATTTTATCATTTATGGCCGGATATATCATCTTTACCGATTCTACAAAACCAAGTATGTAAAGGGCTACAGATATTACCTGGGAGAGGTATAGGGGGATTCCTATACTTCCGCCAATCTCTAGTCCGAGACTCCTCGAGATTAGGTAATAAGCACCTCCTCCCTTGACATCCATATTGGTAGTTATAGATGACATGGAAAGTGCCGTCGATATGGTTATGACGTGGGCTAGGACAACTATACTGATAGTCCCCATTACCCCTGCATTACCAACTACCCATCCAAACCTGAGATAAAAAATTACACCTATTATAGTCAAAAAAGTTGGAAGAAAAACACCGTTAAATGCACCAAATCTCTTCTCCAATTGTTCACCCCTAAAATATTATTAATTTTGACTGAAAACCTTAATTCAGATAAAATTTATTCCATTACTTTTTTCAGATAGTGCCCTGTATAGCTCTCCTCTATTTGGACTAGCTGCTCAGGTGTTCCCACTGCTATTACTTTTCCTCCTTCATCTCCCCCTTCAGGTCCTATATCGATTATGTGGTCAGCTGTTTTTATCACATCTAGATTGTGCTCTATTATAATTACCGTATTCCCCTTGTCTACCAGCCTATTTAGTACCTCTAGAAGTTTCCTTATATCTTCAAAATGAAGTCCGGTCGTGGGTTCATCTAGGATATAGACAGTATGACCCCTTGCCATCTTTGATAGCTCTGTGGCAAGTTTTATTCTCTGAGCTTCTCCTCCAGAGAGAGTTGTTGCAGGCTGGCCGAGCTTTATATAATCCAAGCCCACTTCCATCAAAACTTTTAGTTTTCTCTCGAGAGAAGGTATCTTTTCAAAAAATTCATAGGCTTCCCCTACACTCATTCCCAATACATCAGATATATTCTTTCCCTTATATGTTACTTCTAAAGTCTCTCTGTTATATCTTTTTCCCTTACACACCTCACACTCTACATATACATCTGGGAGAAAGTTCATCTCTATTTTTATTATACCGGCTCCCTGGCAGGCTTCACACCTCCCACCTCTCACATTAAAAGAAAACCTTCCCTTCTTGTACCCTCGCATCTTAGATTCTTTTGTTTCTGCAAAAAGGTTTCTTATGTCGTCAAAAATTTTCGTATAAGTTGCTGGATTTGACCTAGGAGTCCTTCCTATGGGACTTTGATCTATATCGATCACCTTGTCTAGCTTTTCTACTCCTTTTATCCCTTTGTTTTCAAGTGGATATAGTTTTCCCTTATTTAGAATATTAAAGAGAAGAGGAAACAGAGTCTGATTTATAAGAGTTGATTTACCGCTTCCGCTGACACCTGTTACCAGAGTCATTACCCCGAGGGGGATTTCCACGTCTACATTTTTCAGGTTGTTTCCAGAAGCTCCCAAAAGTTTTATACTTTTTTTCCACTTTCTTCTTTTTTCCGGAGTCTTTATCTTAAGACTTCCCTTGAGATATTTTCCAGTCAATGAATTTTTTGACCTCATGATCTGATTAGGCGTACCTTTGGCCACAACCTCTCCTCCAAATCTTCCTGCACCTGGACCCAAATCAAATATATAGTCCGCCTGGAACATAGTATCTTCATCATGCTCCACCACAATAAGAGTATTTCCTAGGTCTTTTAGCCTGTTTAGCGTTGTCAGCAGTTTATTGTTGTCTCTCTGATGGAGACCGATGCTTGGTTCATCTAGTACATACAGTACCCCTGTAAGACCCGATCCTATTTGAGTTGCTAGCCTAATCCTCTGAGACTCACCCCCTGAAAGTGTCTTGGTTTCCCTTGCAAGACTCAGATAATCTAGGCCGACATTTATCATAAAAGACAACCTTTCTCTGATCTCTTTCAGGATCTCTTTGGCTATCATCTCCTCCTTTGGAGTGAGTTCTAGATTTTGAAAGAATTCTAGGGCTTCCCTCACACTTACAAAACATATTTCCATAATATTTTTATCATTTATCGTGACTCCCAAGACTTCCGGTTTGAGTCTTTTTCCGTCACATACCTTGCATATTTTCTCTATCATGTACTTATTTTCTATCTCTTCCTTCATAGAGTCAGAAGCAGTTTCATAATATCTTCTTTCTAGATTTTTGACTGCCCCTTCATACTCTTTCATCCCATGATACTGAAAATCTCTTCCCTTGTAATCAACTCTGAAGCTCTTCCCCGTCACACCGTAAAACACAATATCCAGTTCCCTTTTGGAAAGGTCCTTCACAGGCTTATCGAGGTCTACATCAAAGGCTCTGGCCATAGACTCGAAAACAGCCCAGCTATAGCCTTTTCTTGCAGATGCACCTGGTATGTATATTCCGCCATTATTCAATGATAGGTTTTCGTCTTCTATCAGCCTATTTTCATCAACCTCCAGTTTTTTTCCAAGTCCATTGCATTCTGGACATGCCCCGTAGGGTGCATTAAAGGAAAAAAGCCTTGGGTTTATATCGGGTATGCTGACCTCCTCATGATTTGGGCAGACAAAGTTTTCGCTGTAACTGAAATCTTCCCCGTCTATATCTAGGACAACCCTTCCACCAGAAAGCTCTGTTGATGTCTCCACTGACTGGGTAAATCTGCTTATGAAATCTTTGTCCTCTTTTTTTAAAACGACCCTGTCCACCACAACTTCTATTGTATGTTTTTTATTCTTATCTAGGTCTATATCGTCCTCTAGATGAAGGACCTCTCCGTTCACTCTGACCCTCACAAATCCCTTTTTTTGAAGATTAATAAAAAGATTTTTATGAGTTCCTTTTTTTTCCTTCATAAGTGGAGACATCAGTATTATTTTAGATCCCTCTTGAAATCTTCCTAGAATGCTGTCTACCATCTCCTCTATACTCTGCTTTTCCACCTTTTCACCACAGATAGGACAGTGGGCAGTTCCTATATGTGCAAAAAGAAGTCTCATATAGTCATAGACCTCTGTCATCGTTCCCACTATGGATCTCGGGTTCTTATTGGTCGTCTTTTGCTCTATGGATATGGCAGGGGACAGCCCCTCTATACTGTCCACATCGGGTTTTTGCATCTGTCCGATAAACTGTCTGGCATAGGCTGAAAGACTTTCTACATATCTCCTCTGACCTTCAGAATATATTGTATCAAAGGCCAGAGAGGATTTACCGCTTCCACTGACTCCGGTTATTACCACAAATTTATTTTTCGGTATATCTACATTTATATTTTTGAGATTGTGCTCTCTTGCCCCTTTTATTACTATTTTATCTAGCATAGATTCACCTCTTTACTCAAATTTAGAAGTTTCTTACCAATCCTCAATTACTCTGTACTCTATCCCATGCACTTTTCTGACAGTTTATTAGTTTTTACAGGTATATCTTACGATTCAAATTAAACATAAAAATAGTAAATTTCATTTTAATAATTATAACATTTTACCATTTTTCTCACAAATAAAAGCATATTTTAGAAAAATAAAATTTCATACTGAGACCACATCTCAGTATGAAATTACTTTAACTTTGCACAATTTGTCTGCTAAAAAAATACTATCTTAATTAAAAAAATATTTATTATTTATAAAGTTGATTTTAATACAACATGGTTGTATACATAAAATATACGCATAATCACGTTAGAGGAGGTATCAAATGAAAATAGGTGTACCTAAAGAGATTAAAAACAACGAAAACAGAGTAGGTCTTGTCCCGGCATCTGTGGCTCAGCTTGTTGCTGACGGTCATGAATTATTTGTTGAGACCAACGCAGGTATAGGGGTCGGAATCGCCGATGGAGAGTATATCAAGGCTGGAGCGAAAATTCTAACGTCTTTAGAAGATATATTTGAAAAAGCAGACATGATTATAAAGGTAAAAGAACCTCAACCTCGAGAAATAGCCTGCCTAAAACCTCGGCACCTTTTGTATACATATCTTCATCTAGCTGCTGACAAACCTCAGACAGAAGGTCTAATGGCATCGGGAGCCACATGCATTGCCTATGAAACTATCGTTTTAGAAGACAGATCTATTCCTCTCCTTGCACCTATGTCAGAGGTGGCCGGAAGAATGGCAACTCAGATGGGTGCCTTTTATCTCCAAGAAAATAAGGGGGGGAAAGGGATTCTTATAGGGGGAGTTCCAGGGACCAAGAGAGCAAAATGTGTTATTATAGGGGCCGGAGTAGCCGGAAAAAACGCCCTTCAGATGGCAGTAGGTTTAGGGGCTGACTGCACCATCTTAGATGTAGATATTCATAAATTAAGATATTTAGATGATATTTACGGAAATCAAATCAAAACTCTCTACTCCAACTCCCACAATATAGAGGAAGCTGTTATCACTGCCGACCTGGTTATCGGAACGGTACTTATTCCCGGAGCCAAAGCACCGAAGCTTGTGACAAGGGAGCATATCAAAAGAATGGAACCTGGAACGGTTTTGGTTGACGTGGCCATTGACCAGGGTGGATGCTTTGAGACCTCTAAGGCTACAACACATGCGGAGCCTATTTATTTTGTGGACGATGTCCTTCATTACTGCGTGGCAAACATGCCAGGTGCCTTTGCCAGAACTTCTGCCTATGCACTAAACAATGCAACTCTCAAATATGCCAGGGCTCTCGCAGGAATGGATATCCACCAGGCCTGTAAAAAATATCCTGAACTAATCAATGGAATCAATGTAATCCATGGAAAACTTGTCTACGAACAGGTGGCAAAAGATTTAGATCTTACATACACTCCTCTAAAAGAGATATGTAAATAAACTAATTATTTAGAAACAAAAAAGACCGGTTATCTCATATTGACCGGTCTTTTTAAATTCCTAAGAAAAATTATCCATACTTTTTTAGAGTTCCTGTCTACCCTCTAGTGCCTTTGATATAGTTGCTGTATCAGAGAACTCTATATTCCCTCCCATAGGAATTCCGCTGGCTATTTTAGTGACCTTGATTCCAAAAGGCTTCAGAAGATTTGTCAGATACATTGCCGTAGTTTCTCCCTCTAAGTCAGGATTCATTGCCAGTATGACCTCTTTCACCTCTTCTGCTGCAACTCTCTCCACTAGAGATTTTATATTGAGCTTATCTGGAGTCATTCCATTTAAAGGATCTATTTTACCGTTTAAAACGTGATATCTCCCCCTATACTTCTTGGCCTTTTCAAAGGAAACTATATCCCTGGTATCCTCTACTACACATATTATCTCATTGCTCCTGTATTCATCCCTGCACACGTCACAGGTTTCCTCTTCACCAAAATTCCCGCAAATCACACATTTTTTTATTGAACTCTTTACGTCTTTTATCGCCTCTGTAAATCTCTTTACTTCTATATCTTCCATTTCCAAGACATGAAATGCAAGTCTGGTTGCACTTTTTCTTCCTATTCCTGGAAGTTTGTTAAACTCATCTATCAATCTTTCAAGGGATTTGGTAGCCATTAATTTCCTCCTTTAAAAAAACTTCTGCATGCTATATTTCAAAATAAATTTCTATATCTAGAAAAATAATTTTAAAAGGATGCAGAATCTATCTGAGTATATTATATAGCATTATATCAATATTTTCTAATGAATATTGATTTTTCAATTTTATGCTATATGAAAAAAATGAAAAAATAACAAAGTCAAAAGGATTTTATTCTCTTTAAGATAATATAGATAGTAGAAGCCTCTGTGTAATTCTTGAGAGAAAATTTTTAAGGGAGGGTACCAATCATGAAAAAATTTGCCTTGCTTTTAACTCTAGCTGTTTTAATAATTGGATGTTCAAAAGCTGATCCTAAAGAGGATGTTATCACAAAAACTGAAACTGCCATTGTTCAGCAAGATATGTCTAGCCTAGAGGCTGATAAACTCGAAGCTGCCAGAATCGAAGCTGCCCGTATGGAAGCCGCTAAAATTGAGGCTGCCAAACTTGAAGCTGCTAGGATCAAAGCTGCTGAAATGGAAGCTGCTAGGATCAAAGCTGCTGAAATGGAAGCCGCTAGAATTAAAGCTGCTGAAATGAAAGTTGCTGCCGCAGCCAATACGGATGCTGCAGCTAGAAAAATGACCAAGGTAATTGAACCTTCTGCTGATAGTATCAATGCCATCATCGAGGAAAAAGTGGATGAACAGGTTATGGAAGAGGAAGCCACTTCCAAAGCTATGGAAGAAGTTGTTGTTGAAGAACCAGTTTCTCCTGTAGAGGAAAAATCATCTAAAGGTTTATTATTCGGATTTGGTGCTTTAGCAGCTGCAGTTGCCGTTTATTTTGTTTCTAAGAAAAAATAGCAGACAATCAAAGGGAGGAGTTTTCTCCCTTTTTTCGTATGTTATAGTTAGGAGGCGATCTTATGAACCATTTATTAACTTTAATATTTCTTATTTTTTCCACTCTCGCTTTTTCAATGGATTTTTCATCTTTTGAAAAACCCTCGGACTCAGAACTAAAAAAAGCTCTCACCGATTTACAGTATAAGGTTACTCAGAAAAATGGAACAGAAAGACCTTTTGATAATGAATACTGGGACAACACAAGAGAGGGCATCTACGTTGATCTTATTTCAGGGGAACCCCTTTTTTCTTCCAAAGATAAATTTAAATCCGGTACTGGTTGGCCTAGTTTTACAAAACCTCTTGTTGATGAAAACATTGTCACCAAGAAAGATTTTGCTCTTTTTATGATAAGGACAGAAGTTAGGAGCAAACATGGAGATTCCCATCTAGGGCATGTGTTCAAAGATGGACCCCTTCCTACGGGTCTGCGTTATTGTCTCAACTCTGCATCTCTTCGTTTCATTCCAAAAGAAGATCTGGCTAAAGAGGGATATGGAGAATTTTTAAAAGAATTTGAAGAGTAAAAAAAAGTAGCTGATCTCTGTCAGCTACTTTTTTTACTCTATAATCTTCCCTTACCGAATATAACTCTTTCGTCTTTACTCATTCCACAAGGAATCCCCACCTTGTCAGAAAGCCTTTTTATCTCGTCCATGACAAATCCCATGGCAGTATCTTCGTTAATATCTTTTACATCACTTCCCATTGCAAAAGCCACTTCTATCATTTTTTTAAAAATTTTATCTGATGAAAATCCTTGTTGTTCTGGTATGAAATCCCTGTACTTTTCTTCCTGAATGTTCTCCTCATGATAATTTTTCTCTTCCATGGAATATATATGACCTAAAACAGTGTTATTGTAGGAAATTCCAGCCATGTAATTTCCATAAGTTATCTGCTCTCTAACCTCATCATCCATCTTATCCTGATCTATTATATTGTCAAGATTGGAAAAAAGTATCTTGATAGCCTGAAAAGCACATGCATCGGTCATGGGCGTTGCGGAATCAGAAAGATAAGCCTCCACAGCATGTCTTAAGGCATCTATCCCTATGGCTCCCATTATCTTATTTGAAATTCCCTTTAAAAGATCGGAATCTGTGACAGTTATAATAGGAGTGGTGCTTCTGTCTATAAGAATTTTCTCATCTCCATTTTTATTTTTTTGAGTAAATATAGGTACTTCTCCAGTCATAAAGGAAGTGACATTTATAGCTACCAGGGGCAGACTCTCTTCACTCTTACACATTTCATCCTTACACCGAAGCATGAGGGACATCCCCTTTGCACAATTTCTTGTAGAATTACCTCCAAAGGAAATTATGAAATCACATTTTTCTCTTTTTACAATCTCTACACCTTTGAGAATATCTCTCATATCAGGGCGAGCCTTGGTTTTATCATATATTACATAATTTATATCATTTTCATCTAACATATCTTTCAACTGAGTAATAATTTCACTTTCTAGTATAGCCTTGCAAGTAACAACTATTGCTTTTTTTAGTTTGAGTTTTTTTATCTCCTTGCCTGCTTGTTTTAAACACCCTGCACCCATAAGACTCATAGGTGATATAAAAAATCTGTGCTGCATATTATCCCCCCAGTATCTTTCTTTCTCTCATTATAAGGTTATTTCACTAGACCCGTTTTGTCAACAATAAAAATTTTATTTGCTATTTTTTTAGTATTTTCATGATCCAAAGCGTTTATAAATAGCCTGCCCATATATTTAAAACAAGAAAACTGCAGAAAATTTTTTCTGCAGCTGACATTTTTAATGGAATAGCATTTTAAAATTCAGATTTTTACCTGCTAAAAGTAGATGTCTAAGTCCAATTTATTTATGTATAACCAAAGCTTTTATCTCGATAAAATAAGTGCCAGTTCATAATCTTCCTTACTGATGGTTTTTTCTCCTTCCCAGGCATGAGAGATAGGGTGAGTAACTATTACATTGCCCTCTATTCCTATCATGACCCCTCCATGACCTTGAGATAATATCTCTACAGCCTTTGCCCCCATTTTGGTGGCAAGTATCCTGTCAAAACCTGAAGGAGTTCCACCTCTTTGGACATGGCCTAAAACAACAGGCCTTATATCAGTCTGTATCTTCTCCTTCAGAGTCTCTGCCACCTCTATAGCAGATCCGACTCCTTCAGAAACCAATACTATATCATGAAGCTTTCCTATTTTCCTCCTCTTTTGAAGCTGATAGGCAAGAACCTCTATAGGATTATCCTGCTCTGGAATGAGAAGACCGTCTCCTCCTCCTGCTAGGGATGCATAAAGTGCTAAGTCTCCTGCGCCTCTTCCCATCACTTCTACCAAAATGGTCCTTTCGTGGGAGATGGCGGTATCATTTATTTTCCCCATGGCGTCTAAAATAGTATTGAGACAGGTATCAAATCCTATGGTATAGTCCGTTCCTATAATATCATTATCTATTGTCCCAGGTATTCCCACTACTTTGATGTCATGCTCTTTGAATAAACAGTCTGCCCCGTGAAATGATCCATCTCCACCGATTACCACAAGACCCTCTATACCACGCTTTTTAAGGTTCTTCGCAGCTATCGCTCTTATTTTCGGATCCTTGAATTCCGGGCATCTAGCAGTTAGAAGAGTTGTACCTCCTCTGTCTATTATCCCTCCAAAATCCTCTTCAGACATTTTGAATATCTCGTCATTTAGCATACCGAGATAACCTCTTTTTATTCCGTATACCTCTATACCTTTATGCAGTGCTAACTTCCCCACAGCTCTTACCGCTGCATTCATTCCGGGAGAGTCTCCGCCGCTTGTTAGTATCCCTATGTTTTTTATCACTATTTTCCCCCTAAAAGCTAGTTATTCAGAAAATGCACCCATTTTTCTAAATTTATCATATCTATTTTCAAGAAGCTCTTCAACACTGCTTTCCTGAAGTACAGATATGCTTTCAAGAATCTGTTTTTTTACATTTATTGTCATCTCATCATAATTTCTATGAGCTCCTCCCACAGGTTCCGGGATGATTCCATCTATTATTCCTAGTTCTAGTACGCTGTCTGCAGATACCCTCAGGCTTTTGGCAGCCTCAGGTGCTTTGGCAGCATCCTTAAACAATATCGCTGCACACCCTTCTGGAGATATTACAGAGTATATTGAATTTTCACACATATAAACCCTGTCAGCCACTCCAAAGGCCAGCGCCCCTCCACTTCCACCTTCTCCGATTACGATGGCAATTATAGGTACCTTTAGCCCTGCCATCTCTAGAAGGTTTCTAGCTATAGCTTCTCCCTGACCGTGTTTTTCAGCCTCAATCCCTGGATATGCCCCAGGTGTGTCTATGAGGGTTACTATAGGTACATTAAATCTCTCTGCCATCTTCATGAGCCTCAGAGCCTTTCTGTATCCTTCTGGGTTTGCCATTCCAAAGTTTCTGTGAATTTTTTCTTCTACTTCACGTCCCTTTTGATGCCCTATAATCATCACTTTTTTCCCATCTATTTTGCAGAGACCGGCAACTACTGAAGGGTCATCCTTATATAGTCTGTCTCCGTGGAGTTCCACAAAGTCAGTTGTCATATGCTCTACATAGTCTAATGTGTAAGGTCTTTTTGGATGTCTTGCTACCTGCACTCTGTCCCACGGACCGAGATTAGAATATATCTCTTTCATCTTTTGATCGTATTCATTCTTTAATTTATTTATCTCACCAGAAAGATCTATTTTCTTTGCCTCAGAAAACTCTTTCAATTCTACTATTTTTTTCTCTAGTTCAAGTATATCCTTTTCAAACTCCATTTTATACCTCCTCTAAGTATTCCTCTTATAAAAGATTTCCGAGGATTTTTGCAACTGTGTCTTTTAATTCCTCTCTTTTTGCCACAACATCTAGCATTCCGTACTTTAAAAGAAATTCACTCTTTTGGAATCCTTCTGGGAGCTTCTGTTTTATAGTCTGCTCGATAACTCTAGGTCCGGCAAATCCTATAAGTGCATCAGGTTCACTGATGTTGACGTCTCCAAGCATTGCAAATGAAGCTGTAACTCCACCGGTAGTAGGGTTTACAGGTATCGATATAAACGGAAGTCCTTTTCCTCTTAGTCTTTCTAATGCCGCCGATGTCTTTGCCATCTGCATCAGAGATAAAATTCCCTCGTGCATTCTGGCACCGCCGGAGGTTGATACAACTATTACAGGAATATTTTCCTCTATACCTCTTTCGATAGCTCTTGTTATCTTTTCCCCTACAACAGAACCCATACTTCCTCCTAAGAAGTTAAATTCCATTACAGCAATACTTACTCTTATTCCATTCATATTTCCTGTTCCAGACAGAACCCCGTCTTTCATCCCGACTTTTTTCTGAGTCTCGACATATCTATCTGCATATCCGGGAAAACCAAGTGGATCAACAGATATCATATCTCTGTCATGTTCTACAAAAGTTTCCTTGTCAATAAGAAGGTTTACCCTCTCTGTGGAATTCATTACAAAATAATGATCACAGTTGGTGCATTTTTGAAGGTTATTCTCAATATCACTCTTATATAGAATTTCATGGCAACTAGGACATTTTACCCACAGTCCAGATACCTTTACCTCTTCTGATTTTCCTTTTGCACTTCTATCTACACTTATAGTTGCATACTTCTTTTTACTTCTTGAAAAAATTCCCAATTTTATCACTCCTTCCGGATACAATAATAACGCCCGTTTTTTATAACAATTCACATTTTACACAATTTCCCATTATATTTCAATGAGAATTTATCTTTAACTTCGTCATACCTTTAAAATATTCTCTTTTAAGACTGCATAACCTTCAAAATAGATTTTTAAAAAAATTTTTTTTAAATTTATGAATAAATAATTTCAAAAACACACAATATAACTATGCTATATCTATATTAATTTTGTTTTTATCATACACTATTGCATAACTTTAAGTCTATATCTACTTTTATAGAGTTTATAAATAATCTCTCTTTCAACCTGGTTATATTTGTGCTAAAATTACTATTAGAAAAACATTTACATGAAAAAGAAATTAAGGAAATATAACCTTATTCACTATTAAACTTCAGGAGGAAAACAATAATGAAGAAAAAAATATTTATCTTATGCCTCACCGCTTCAATGATTTTTGCACAGGGGTGTACCAATATAAAAAGTCTGACTTCTTCGTCTAAATCTGCCACAACTCAGGAGAATATAGCTTCTGCAGTGGATATTAATGAAGAGATCTTTGCCAGTGGAGAGGCACGTATAGAGGAGAGCGGAAAGGGTGTTGCCAAGATGAGGGCAAAGCAAGCTGCTAGAGAAGAACTTAGAAAAAAACTCTTCAAGGAAAGTGAAACCATACTCAAGGCCTACCTCTTAGAAATTAACTTCTACAGTAAAAAGATATCTGACCAGGTATTAAAAGATCTTGGGGAATATGTTGCCGATGGAGTCCTCTTCGGAGCTGTAGAAAAAACTTCGTGGAGTGAAAATGAAAAAATGTATGTAGTTCTTTCTGTTGATAAAAACCAAGTTCCCTTAAAAACAAAAGAAACATTTATAGGGCATATTGACACTATTCAAGCAAAATTAAAAGAGGTCAGACAAAAAATTCAGAATATTCCTGTTGAGGGTGAGACTTATCCTCAGAAAACAGGTTCTGAAAACAAAAAATCTGAAATTATGCTAGAAGAAAATGCTCCTATGCTTGACAACAGCGATGAATTTATAGATGTTCAGTTATAATATTTTTTCAACCTCTCTAAGGTCTTTTTCATCAAAGTTTGAAAACCACTGTTTCAGTCTCTCCTTTGCTTTAATCCTTGTCTCATCATCTATATTACTCTTGACCCTTCTAAGAGCAAAGAGTAAAGCAGCTAGATCATCAACAAATCCCCCGGGGATCATGTCCGGGATAAGGTCCAAAGGAGTTATGAAATAACCCAAAGCTCCTATAATTATGGCCTTATCCTTTGAAGAGATCTCCGGTTTTTTCAAGACTTCAAACAGTAAAATGCCCGCGTATATAACACTTATCCCAGCCTTTTTAGCAAATTTTCCAATTTTTTCCCAGAATTTTGAGTCACTGTACTGTTTATCATACCCTTCAGTATCTGCTTTTTTCATATGAAAGCCTCCATCCTTACTTTTTTTTCCTATATTCCCACGGTGCTTGGGGATTCTCCTGACTCCATAGCCCTTTTTTCTCTTTTTCAGCCCTGATTTGAAGTATTTCCATTTTTTTTTCTTTCTTGGCGTAGTTCTTGTACCACCAGGCATATCCTTCCTCTACCATAAGTTCATTTAGGTAAACTCCCCTTGAATAAACCTTTCCAACAAGTCTTCCGTATCTGTCTTTTTCCACCACTTCTACTTTCACATCATTTTTATCTATGTGCCTCATGAGGAACTCCTTGGCTTCTAGACCATAAGGTTGTGAGATCTCAGGGCAGTCTATCCCGTAGAATCTTATTTTAAACTTTTCTCCATTCATAGTGATATGAATTGTATCTCCATCTGGAATATATAATACTTTCCCTCTTACCTCTTTGGGTATCTCGCTTTTTTTGCTGTGCTCTATATTTTTTTTACTGGATTTTTTTTCCTCTACCTGAAATTTACTAAAATAACTAAATATCAGTAACATTATAATATAAATTAATTTTTTCATAACTGTATCCCTTCTCCTGTCTCTATCCTTTCTAGAATAATTTTAACATAAAAAATTATAATTTAACCTAGGTTGCTACCTTTATTTCAAATTAAAGTATTGAATTTATCTAAACTTCCGTCACTTTTCCTTGATGAAAAGTGACACCTAATAAATTAAGTAATTTATAAGATCTTTTCAAATAGCAACTTAAGTTAATTTAATAATATGTCACTTAAAAATAACCTTCATGAGATTTCAAAAATATCTCATGAAGGTTATTACCTTACTAAACGATCAAATTAACAAAAGACAATACCCCTATAAACCAAAGAGTAGGATTAATCTTATCAAACTCCCCTGTCCCTGCATGAACTACTACATATGCAACAAATCCAAAGCTCAGACCCACGCTGATACTGTATGTAAGAGGCATCATCAAAATAGTTATGAAAGAGGGAATTGCAATTTTAAAATCAGTAAAATCTATCTCTCTTATATTTTTAAACATATAAACCCCTACTATTATAAGTGCCGGAGATGTTGCAAAGGCAGGAACTGCCCCCACAACAGGAGTAAACAAGAGGGATGTAATAAACAAAGAGGCAGTTACCACAGAGGCAAGACCAGTCCTAGCACCGGCTGCTATTCCTGCTGCTGATTCAGACAGGGTGGTCACTGTACTCGTTCCCATAAGGGCCCCTATAATTGTTGAGATCACATCAGAATGCAGCATCTTTCCTAGTCCCTCTATTTTACCCTCTTTATTTTCCAAACCTATCTCTCTGGCACAAGCTATCAGAGTCCCTAGAGAATCAAAGAGATCCACGAACATAAACGAAAATATAGGTCCCAGTAGTGATATCTTAAGTGCACCGGCTATATTCAGCTTAAAGGCTATTGGTGCTATACTAGGCGGCATAGACATCAGACTGCTAGGAAGGCTAACCTCTCCGACTATTATCCCCAAAACTGTTGCAGTGACTATCCCGATAAGTATCCCACCTTTTACCTGCCTTATCTCAAGGATGGCTGCAATTATAAGCCCTACAACACCTAACACCACAGGAACACTAAATTCTCCCATTGTCACAAGGGTAGCTGGACTTGCCACAACAAGCCCCATGCTCTGAAGTCCTATAAAAGATATAAACAGACCTATCCCTGCTGTTACTGCAATTTTAAGGGAAACAGGAATGCAGTTGGCTATTTTTTCCCTTATCCCTCCTATGGCCATAAGAAAGAAAAATAATCCTGACATGAACACTACTCCTAAAGCGTCCTCCCAAGATATCCCCTCTCCTAAAACCAGTGTGTAAGTAAAAAATGCATTGAGACCCATACCAGGTGCCAGAGCAAAGGGTGCATTTGCCCAGAGAGCAGATATCAAAGTGCCTATGGCTGCCGAAAGGCAGGTAACCGTAATAAGAGCACCCTTGTCCATACCTGTTGAACTGAGTATAGAGGGGTGGACAAAGATAATATAGGACATGGTTAGAAATGTCGTCACTCCCCCTATAATCTCCTGCTTTATGCTGCTCCCTCTTTCCTCGAGTTTAAAGAGCCTTTCCAGAGCTCCTTCATCTCTTCCTAAAACCTTTTCCATTTCTCCTCCTAAAACCTTATTAAAATTTTTATAATAAAAAAAGGTACAAATTCATGATAGAATTTGTACCTGAATAAACTCGCTCCAAGTATAATCCCACCCATAGCAGATTCATTTAAGGTGAATCCGTAGAAACTTTTGGACCATATCTCCAAAATTATACGAGTGAATTATTTTCCTAAACCTAAAATAATCCTAAAACCAGTTAATATTCTAAAACAATAAGACCTATTTTGTCAATTTTTTTTTAAAAGTTTCAGGAAGAGGTAAGTCTATTTTTATTTTGAGGGATGGGATCTCTGTAAGATGGGAAAACAGGCACATCTCTCCTCGGCTGTTTTCCCCATATTTTGCATCGCCTACTATGGGATGCCCTAGATTTGCTAGATGAACTCTCAGTTGATGAGTTCGTCCTGTACCTAATATTCCCTCTAGGATTGTTCTGTTCTTTCCTCTTTGAATAACTTTAAAATAACTTATACTCTCTTTTGCACCATCTTCATATTTATCAAGTTCAACAACATGAGTATCTGTCTTTTTTAGGTAGCTTTTTATCTGGAATTCATCCCTGTCCACCCTTCCCTCTACTACGATATAATACCTCTTGTTTATATCTCCGTCTCTCATCTCTTCAGACAGCTCTCTTGTTACAGGAAGGGTCTTTGCACCTATTATTAGTCCAGAAGTTGCCTTGTCTATCCTGTTTATAAAGGTAAACTCCTCACTTTTATAATAGGACTTTAGCATTTCCGACAGGCCGTAGTCATGACCGCTTCCCTTGTGCATGACCATATTAGAAGGTTTATTGAAAATAAGCACCTTTTCATCTTCATATACTATCCCTTTTTCTATGTACTCTATCTCATCACGGGAAAGTGTTATAAATTCTTTTACAGCTGTCTCTCCGCCCATATAGAATACTTTTACTACATCTCCGTCCTGAAGCCTGTAATTCTGCTTTACTTTTTTCCCGTTTACTTTTATTCTTCCTTTTCTTATCAGTTTAAATATCTCTGTAAGATTTATTCCCTCATATTTTTTTCTTATGAACTTATCTAGTCTAGTATCATGAAAGTTTTTTTCTATTTTATGTTCCATAGTTTCTCCTTAATCTTTGTATATCTTTACACTCTGCACAATACCTAGCATCATAAATGTAAATAAAAATGAACTTCCTCCGTAACTCATCAGAAGTAGTGGCAGTCCCGTAACAGGCATTACTCCCATTATCATCCCGATGTTTACCACCGTATGAAAAAATACTATTGCCGCAACTCCGTAGCATACCAGCTTTCCATAGCTATCATTAGTAGTACTCCCAATTCTAGATATCTGTATTATAAGTGACAGATAAAGTCCCAAGAGTACCAAACCTCCCACGAACCCGGTCTCCTCTAAGAAAACAGCCCCTATAAAATCTGTATGAGATTCTGGAAGAAATCTTAGCTTACTCTGTGTCCCCTGAAAAAACCCTTTACCAAATAATCCCCCTGATCCGACTGCAATCATAGACTGAATTACATTCCAACCACTTCCCAGCATATCTGCCTCTGGATTTAAAAATGTAAGTATTCTCTGTTTCTGATAGTCCTTCAAAAGGAAAAAATAGGATACCGGAAGGAAAGCGGCTCCTGCACTAGCTATTACAAATATAGATTTCCAGTCAATTCCGTGAATAAATATAAGGATACAGTACAAAAATATAAGCACCAAAGAGGTCCCTAGATCCGGCTGTTTTGCTATTAGCAGAAATATTGGTACTATATGAATTCCGCTTAAAAATATATGCTTCATACCACGAAAATTGTTCTTGTATTTATTTACCAACAACTCTGAAAAGGTGAGTACTATAAAAAGCTTTGAAAATTCAGATGGTTGTAGGTTTATAGGTCCTAAAGGTATCCATCTCTGAGCTCCTAGACGGGTTTCACCAAATATAAATACTGACAGGAGAAGAATTATGTTAAAAAGATATATAACCTTTGAATACTTGGCATAATTTCTGTAATTGAAAAAAGAAAAAAAGAGATAAACTACAGCTCCTATTACTATCCACACCAATTCCCTGTAAAAGAATCCGTAAGTCTTTTGGTGTGTAGCACTGAATACAGAAAAAAGGCTTATGGCAATTATCATCATTATATTTATAGAAAGAGACCTATTCATTTTTTTCATTTTTCTAAGAATAGCTCTTATATCCCTGTTATTTTTCATAGCTCCCTCTTTCGTTACTTTTTACCTGTGTGACCAAATCCGCCGCCGCTTCTAGCTGTATCTTCTAGACTATCCACTTCACTAAATTTCATCTGATACACCTTTTGGAGAACAAGCTGCCCTATCCTCTCTCCAGGCTGTACCTCATAATCTTCACTGCTCAAATTTACCATTATTACCTTTATCTCTCCCCTATAGTCTGAATCTATAGTCCCAGGTGTATTCAAAAGGGTTATCCCATGTTTTATGGCTAGTCCACTCCTTGGCCTCACCTGTACTTCATAACCATAGGGTATTTCCATTTTTATTCCCGTAGGTATGAGCTCTCTTCCGAGGGGTTTTAATATAACAGGTTGGTCCATGTAGGCACAGACATCCATTCCAGATGCTCCCTCAGTCATGTACTTCGGAAGGGTCACCTCTTCTTCTCTCAAGATCTTAACTTCTATCTTTTCCAAAATTTATCCCTCCTATACATCTCCCAATATTGTCCAAGAGTAGTATTTTTCGTCAAAAATTTCAAGTGCGGCACCTCTTATATCCTCTAGAGTGATGCCCTCAATCTCCTCAATTATCTCATCTAGGTCTCTTACCCTGTTATAGATCAAATAAGAGCTCGCCATTCTGTTCATCCTTGATTTGCTCGTCTCAAGACCAAAGGTAAGCATACTTAAAAATTGATTTTTGGCTTTTCTAAGCTCTTCCTCTGTTATTCCTTCTTTTTTTATCTCTTCAAATTCGCCTTTAATCATATCGATCACTTCTCTGTAGTTTTCCTTGGTAGTTCCTGCATACACTGTAAATAGTCCTCCCTCTTCAAAAGATGAATTATAGCTGTATACAGAGTAGGCAAGACCTCTTTCTTCCCTTATCTTCTGAAAAAGTCTCGAACTCATGTTTCCGCCTAGTATGTTTGATATTATAGAAACAGAGTATCTTATCTTGTCAGTTGTAGAGACTCCTTTTGTATTAAAACAGAGATGCATCTGATTTGTATCTCTCTTTATGAGGTTTTCTCCTGAGTTTATTGTCATCTCACCATCGTACTCTCTCTCGAATTCATCTCTTTTAAGAGTTCCTATTCCTTCGTTCAATAGGTTCATTATCTCATCTTTATCCACACGCCCTGCCACTGATATTACGAGTTTTGAAGGTACATATCTCTCTTCAAAATAAGAAACCAGTTTTTCCCTAGTGATACTCTTTACGCTTTCCATGCTTCCTAGCACTATGTTAGATTGAGTTCCATTTACTGCAAACCTTACATTTTCATCATGAACCTTTTCCTCAGGGATGTCTTCATACATTTTTATCTCTTCTATCACAACATTTTTTTCTTTTTCTAGATTTTCTTGGGTGAAAGTAGAGTTTAAAAATATATCTGTCAGGATATCGGTTCCAACTTTCAGCTTGTGAGAAAGCAGCTGTACGTAATATACTGTCATCTCTTTGCTTGTATAAGCATTTATTATTCCGCCCTCGTTGTCTATCATCTCTGATATTTCTTTAGAACTTCTATTGGTTGTTCCTTTAAACATCATGTGCTCTAATAAGTGGGATACCCCCTCTTCACCTGGAAGCTCATTTTTGGCCCCTGTTTTTACAAAAATTCCCAGGGCTACTGAATTCAGATTTTCTATATTCTCAATCAATACTGGGATTCCATTTTTTAATTTCAGTATCTCTATTTTCATAAGTTGTCAACTCCAATTTATCAATATTCGGCTCTGTACATAGTATAAATACCGAGACCTAAAAACAAAACATTAGGTATCCACGCCCCTATAAACGGGTGAAGCACACCTCCCATACTCACTGCCTCCATCGAGGCCTGCACTATGTAGTACCCATAGCCGAGGCCGATGCTCATTGCCACACTCACTGCAGAAGCTCCCCTCACATATCTGCTTCCTAGGGAGAGTCCTAGAAATGAAACTACAAAACTGGCAAAAGAAAAAGATGTTCTATTACCAAGCTCCATAAGTATTTCTCTAGAATTTCCACCTGTCTGTTTTATAGCCCCAAGGGTGCTCCTTAACTCTTTTATGGTAAGAAGTTTAGGGGTTATATTTGGAGCCAGAAATCTTTCGGGTTCCTCATCATACCTCACGTCTTGCAGAACAGGTAGGGTGTAACTGCTATTTTTTTCAAGATTATTTATTGTCACATTTTCAAATTTCCATATTTTGTTTTCTCTGTCATAGCTACCTTTTT
Organism: uncultured Ilyobacter sp.; assembly: GCF_963663625.1. NCBI lineage: Bacteria > Fusobacteriati > Fusobacteriota > Fusobacteriia > Fusobacteriales > Fusobacteriaceae > Ilyobacter > uncultured Ilyobacter sp. The sequence goes on from NZ_OY760437.1 coordinate 1,607,164, forward strand.
CTGCAGTTATTATCTTAGTCAGTTTTTCAAAATTTGAATCAAGTTCTAGTATCTCTATGTTCACGACTGTAGAAGTTATCCTGTTTATGCTCTCGGCATAATATACATAGTTGTCTTTTCCCCTCAAAAATGCTTTTTTTCTGCTTTCAGGAAGCTTTATATCTTCATAACCCCCTTTTTTTATCTCTCTAGATTTCTTTATTGATGCAGGGTATACTCTGTCGTTCATATAGTAGACACCCATAGATATAAGAAAAGCTATTAAAATTGGAAAAGTTACTATTCTCCTGAAACTAATCCCAGAAGTCTTCAGAGCTATTATTTCTAGGCTGCTAGCCATCTTGCTTATTGTCATGAGTCCACCTAGCAGTACTGCGAGAGGCATCACTTTTATTATTATATCAGGAAGAAGGCTCAGTATATAATACACTGCATCTACCCCTCCAAATCTTCCCTCTGTGACATACCTTATAACTTTAAAGAGCTGACTTAATATGAAGATATTTATAAACCCAAAAAGACTTAGAACAACAGACTTTATGAAATTTATTGTTATATATCTGTCTATTCTCTTCATCTATCCTCTCCTCTTTTTCAAAAAATACATCCATGTAGTGAGTCCTAAAAGTATAAAATTCGGAGTCCACACCCCTAAGAAGGGTGATATTTTTCCTCTGGTTGCCATTACCACTCCCACATTTAGGGAGGCTATGTATAGAAATATGACTCCTAAACTTATCCCGTAGCTTACACCTTTACCGCTTCTGTGATGACCTATAGAAAATAGAACTCCTAGTACTCCAAGCATAATTGCCGAAAGGGGAATAGCCAATTTCTTATTCATTTCAACAATATAGGGCAGTCTCTCTTCCCCAGTTTTGTCCTTTATCTCATGCAGAAGCTGTCTCACTGACATAGTCTCTATTTCGCTTACTTTCATCTTTACATTTTCAAAAAAAGAGTCTATAGGTATTCTTTGTTTAGTAAACTGACCCCTCAACTTTTCTCCTCCGGTAGGGTCTAAGTTGTAAAACTCAGCATTTTCCAAAATCATAGCCGCATCTTTCCACAAGGCCTTTTTTGCAGTTAGAACCGTTGGAAAGGGATTGTCTTTTTCATTTTTGAAAATAATTATATTCTCAGCAGAGCCGTCGCCCCCTACTTTGTCAATATAAATGCTGTAGTCGTCCACTTCATCTATATACATATTCTCTTTCAGCTGGAATGCAGGCTTCTCATAGGCTATTTTCAGGGTGAGCTGCTGCAGTTTTATAAAGGAGTTTGGGATTATGGATTCTTGCAGAAAAAAAACAAAGGCCGTTACTCCTAAAGCCAGCATAAAAGTAGGCTTTATTATGCTGTTCAGGCTCATCCCCATAGAGTTCATAGCGGTGCTTTCACTGGTGCTTGAAAGTTTGGAGTAAGTTATCATAACCCCTAGGAAAAATCCCATAGGTATAGTCTGGGATAATATCGGTGGAAGGTAAAAAGAAAGGATTCTCACCACATCTAGGAGAGAGACACCCTTTACTATGATATTTTCCATCATCTGTACCATAATATCTATTAAAAAAATAAAGGTAAAGAGACTGATACCAAAAATTATTGGCATCCTCATCTCCTTTAATATATACCTATGTATTATTTTCATTGGATTACTCCTTTAATATATTTTTCAGATACTTTTCTATTTTCTCTTTATGTGCCATGTTCTGGAGTTTTTCCCCGTACTCATTGGGAAAATAACCTCTCAGTGCAGGAAGAGATGATATAAAAACCTTCTGACTGTAACTTCCCTCCCCATATTTTTTCAAAAAAGTTATATTCATGCTTAAAAGAGAATAAAATATCAAAATTACAAAAGATATGAGAACTCCTTTAAATGATCCCAACACAGCCCCGGCTGCGGTATTTATTCTCCCCTTAAAGGCTTTTTTCAGGGTTTTTTTTATAAACATTATAAATATACCCATTATAGTATAGACCATCAGGAAAATAATTGCATATATTCCTGAATAAAATGGATTTTCAGGTTTAATAGCAAATCTCAATATTAATAGAGGGGTTAAACTTTTGGTAAAGATAATATTCATTATCATTCCGAAAAAAGAAAGTACCTCTATAAAAAAACCATTTAAATATCCCTTTAATATTGTAATTAGAAATATTCCTGCTATCAAAATATCAAGATACATAGTGATCACTCCCTGTTAATCCTCTAGAACCTTTACCCACAAGGCTTTTAGATATAAAGTTTCCGGAACATGTAAAATCCAAGGATGATCCTCGGGTTGATAGTTTATACCCATTACCTGTAATCTTTTCCCATTATTTGAGGCTGCCATTCTTGTCACCTCTATAAGGTCCTGAAGTGATATATGATATGCACACGTTATTATCCCAAGTATTCCGTCATTCTCTAGCATTTTAAAGCTCTGATCGCATAGATCGTAAAAAAAGTCCCGTCCCCTTCTTACGTCTACTTTCTTCTTTATAAGGGAAGGAGGGTCTAGAGTTATGACGTCATATTTGTCTCCTCTTTCCGCCATTACCTTGAGTAACATGAAGGCGTCTCCCTCTACAGTTTCAAAGTCCCCGTCAAAACCATTAAGTTCATAGTTCTCACGGCAGAGTTTCAGTGCGTGGGCATTTTTATCTATAGCCACGACTTTTTTACATCCCTCTTTTAGTGCCGCTACAGAGAAACCTCCGCTGCTCGAGAAAACATCAAGAAATCTCGTATTTTTATTTAGATGAGGTCTTATAAATTTTCTAGAATCCCTCTGATCCAGAAAAAATCCGGTCTTCTGACCATCAACTATATCTATTACATATTTCAGGCCATTGTCTTCCATTATTGTTCTGTCTGGTATATCACCAAAAATTACGCCTGTCTTTTGCTCTACCCCCTCATGGGTTCTGTTCTCCACATCACTTCTCTCGTAGATTCCCTTTGGCTTTACTACTTTTTTGACCGCATTTATTATCTCTTGTCTGAATTTTTCAATTCCGGAATTTCTAAATTGTATGGAAAGATATTTTTCAAATTTGTCTATGATAAGTCCTGGAAGTCCATCCCCCTCGGAGAAAAATATTCTTGTACAGTTTGTTTCACCTTCTAGGTGCTTTCTCTTATCATAGGCCTTTTTTATCTTGTCCAAGATAAATTTTTTATCTATAGGCTCCTCTTTGGTAGTTAAAACTCTCACAAAAGCAGAAGTCCCTTCTGTCACATAGCCTCTTCCTACGAAAGTAAGATCTCCCTTGCACACATCTACTATATCTCCTGTTTTTACCTCTCCCATTATACTCTGTATTTCATCCTTAAAAACATTTGGATAAAAATTCTTTATTTTTTTTTCTTTACCATTTTTTAATATAACCCTTATCATCAATTTATCCTTTCTGAAACTCTTTAGTTTCACTCTCCTGCAGAGATTTTAATTTTAATACTTTACCGTTTTTTATATAAAATCTGGTGACTCTTCTTCCTAAGCCTATCATTATCTCATATGGTATAGTCCCTATGCATTCTGCTTTTTTCAGTATATTTTTTCCTATGATTGTTACTTCTGTCCCCACATGAACCCTGTTTTTTAGTTCATCTGGTATTTTTATCATTGTCATGTCCATGCATATTTTTCCTATTACTCTGCATGCCACTCCGTCTATCTCTACGGTACCTCCGTTTGAAAACTCTCTTATGAACCCATCGGCATATCCTACTGCTATTGTTGCAATAAGGTCTCCCGGTTCTGCCGTCTCTGTGTTTCCATAGGATATATAGGTTTTTTCTATGATGTTTTTTAAAAAAACTATTTTTGTTTTGAATGAAAATACCGGCTTAAATTTTTTCTGAAGCTCGCTTTCAAAGGGAACGACTCCGTGAAGGATTATACCTACCCTGACTAAATTAGTATCTGTGGCATCTGAAAATCTCAGTAGACCTGAACTGTTTAGTATATGCTTATACTTAATAGATTCCATTTTTTCAAAGACTTTAAATTTCTCAATTTGATCTAAAGTAAAATCATCTTTTTCAGGCATATCTGCCACAGAGAGATGAGAATAAACTCCCACCACATCGGCTATATTTTTATCTTTTATCATTTTTATAGCCTCTATAGCCTCTTCATGAGAAAAACCGAGCCTTCCCATTCCCGTATCCACCTTGATATGCACCTCTGGGTGAAGGTTGTTTCTTTGTAGGAATTCTATCTGTTCAAATGAACTTATTGTAATCTGAAATCCACAATTTACTGCATCTTCAATATTCTCAAAGGGAGTAGCACCCAAAAGTAAAATTTCTCCCTCTATACCCGCCTTATAAAGCTCATATCCTTCCTCATAGCATGCAACACCAAAGTTTTCAACTCCATTTTCAGAAAGTATCCTAGCACATTCCACCGCACCCATACCATAGCCGTCTGCCTTGATTACACCCATGATCTTTTTAGTTCCTGCAAACTCTTTTATCCTGTTTAGATTATATATTAAATTATCCAGATTTATATCTGCCCAAGCCCTCAAAAAACCCCACTCCTCTTTTTGTTAATACAAAAACACTCCTTAATATTTTCAAGAAATATTTTTATATTAAGCCTTCCTGATTTGCTAAGGAAGGCTTGATCATTACTTTTCCAATATAGCTTCTTTATTTTTGTTCTTTTCTAATAGGTAAACTAACGGACTGGCTACAAAAATCGATGAGTATGTTCCTGCTACTACTCCTATAAGTAGAGTTGTTATGAAAGTCTTCAGACTCTCCCCTCCAAAAATAAGTATAGCTATTACTGCAAGAAAGGTCGTGAGAGATGTATTTATCGATCTCGTCATAACCTGATTTATACTGATGTTGATTGCCTCTCCAAGTTCCGGTGAATTCTTTCTTTTCAGTGTTTCTCTTATTCTGTCAAATACTACTATGGTATCATTTATAGAGTATCCTAGTATTGTCAGAACAGCTGCTATAAAGGGAGTGTTCAACTCATAACCTAATAGAGCTATTCCTCCCACTGAAATAATAACATCGTGAACCAGTGCTATTACTGCAGCTAAGGCAAATTTAAACTCAAATCTTATAGTGATATACAAAACTATAAGTATACATCCTAAAATCAAGGCATAAATAGCCGAGGTCTTAAGCTCTTCCCCTATTGTTGCCCCCACTTTATCAGATTTCTGAAGGTCATATTTCCCAAAATTCTCCACCTTCTTTAGGAAATCATTCTTTTGCCCCTCGTCCATTTCAGATGTTCTCAAGATAACTGTGTTTTCACCTGAAACCTGGACCTTTCTGCTTTTTCCGTCTAACTGTGGAAAGTCTTTAGATACTTCATCAAAGAAGCTGTTTACCTCTCCCAGTGTTATGTTTTTTTCAAATTTAAGCTGATAAAGGTTTCCCCCTGAAAAATCTATTCCATAGTTTAAACCTTTAAATAAAAGACCTGCAATGGCAAACACTACAAAAACTGCCGAGATCCCAAGCCACTTAGTAGTATGATTTACAATATCTATTTTCAATATTAGCTCCCCCTAACCCCGAATAATTCAGGCCTTTTTATTTTAAATATACCTACGAAACCTTTTAACAATATCTTAGTTATCGTTATCGCTGTAAACATAGATGCCAGTATTCCAATTGTCAGAGTTATTGCAAACCCTTTTACAGGTCCAGTTCCTAGAGTGAATAATATCATTGTTATTATAAGTGTAGTTATATTAGAGTCAAATATTGCTCCAAAGGCTTTTTTGAACCCTGTATCTATAGAAGACAGAATTGTATTACCAAGTGTTAGCTCCTCTTTTATTCTCTCAAAAATAATAACATTGGCATCTACCGCCATTCCTGCAGAAAGTATAAGACCCGCTATTCCAGGAAGTGTAAGAGTTGCATCTAGAAAATTAAGAGTTCCGAAAGCTATTATTCCAAAAAATCCCAAGGCCATATTTGCCATAAGTCCAGGCAGCCTGTAAAAAATAACCATAAATATTCCTATTAGTGCAACAGCAACTTTTGCAGCTGTAGTACTCTTTGCTATAGATTCATCCCCTAGAGATGCTCCCACAGACCTTGTCTCTAGTATCTCTGCCCTTACAGGAAGTGCTCCTGCATTCAAAAGGGTAGCCATAGCTTTTGCTTCCTCTACAGTATAATTCCCAGTGATCACTCCATTCCCACTAGGTATCTCTGTGTTTATAGTAGGTGCTGTCTGAACTTCTCCGTCTAGAGTTATTGCCAATTTTTTTCCTATGTTGTTTCTCGTTATCTCAGCAAACTTAACTGCTCCCTCTTGATTCATTTCAAACTGAATTTCAGCTCTTCCCAATTTGTCATAGGATACCGCAGCCTTCTTTAGAGATCCGCCTGTAAGAAGAGTTTCTCCAAGAGTACCGTCATCATTTACTATTTTAAACTCCATAAGAGCTGTTTTTCCTATTAGCTCTACTGCTTCCTCGCTGTTTGTTATTCCAGGGAGTTCAACTATTACTCTTTTTTCACCTGCTCTTTGAACCACTGATTCTGCCACGCCTAGACCGTTTATCCTTCTGTCTAACACCTCTATAAGTCTTGTCATAGCCTCATCGTCTATAACTTGATCCCCCTCAGGTTTCGCCTCTAGCACTACATATACTCCGCCTTTTAGATCTAGACCAAGCCTAGCAGGCTTCATAAAGCTCAACCATCCTGCTCCAATGAGAATTGCCAGTATAAAGAGCAGTTTAAAAATCATTCCCTTTCTCATATGTCCTCCCACTTTCCTTTTTTCTATTTTTTCATGTCAAGGTATGTCTGAAGTATTATAGCAGCTGCTATCTTGTCCACTACTTTTCTCTTTCCCCTGGCATCTTTGTTGGTTGTTTCATTGAGCATTCTCTCTGCTGAAATTGTAGAGAGCCTTTCATCTATCTCTATTATATCGAGCCCCTCTATAGCTGCATGCAGTTTTTCTATGAACTCCCTTACCTTTTCAGCCTGCCTTTTCTCCTGGCCGTCTAGACTCTTTGGTATTCCTACCACTATGCTCTTGGTATTTTCCTGCCTGCATAGTTCCTGTATTCTTTTTACGGCTTTCGTTTTTGTCCTGTCTATTACTTCGAGGGGATGTGCAAACATTCCCATGGCATCAGACCTGGCAACCCCTATTCTTACATCACCTACATCAAGTGCAAGATATTTTTTAAACATTTTAGACCTCTCTTTTACATAACTATACAAAACCAAGAGACGGGGGTCTCCCCGTCAGAATGATTAAAGTTTTTCTGTTAATATTTTTCTCGCATGCTCTAGAGCTTCAGGGACTTTATTCCCGTCTTTACCTCCAGCCTGTGCAAAGTCAGGTCTTCCTCCACCGTTTCCTCCGGCTATTTTTGCTATCTCTTTTACAAGTTCTCCAGCTTTTACCTTAGACATCAGGTCTTTTGTTACACCTACGGCAAATACCGCCTTTTCATTATCTGTTCCTAAAACAACTACACAGTTTCCTAGTTTATCCTTGGCTTTGTCTACTATCTCTCTCAGAGAATCTGCCTCTTTATTTTTAAAGGCTTTTACAAGGATCTTAACTCCATTTATCTCCTCTATCTTGTCAAAGAGTGAATTTGCCTCATAAGAAGCAAGCTTAGATTTAAGTGCCTCTAGTTCCTTGGTGGTTTCCCTAAATGCCTCTATAGTTTTTTCCACTTTCTCTTCTAGGTGTTTCGGGTCGGTCTTCAGTGCATCAGATACAGATAGTATCAGCCTTTCCATTTTGTTTACACTCTTATAGCTCGCCACTCCTGTTGTAGCCTCTATTCTTCTAGTTCCTGCTGCTACACCTGTTTCAGTAAGGATATTAAACAGTCCTATCTCTCCAGTTCTGTCTACATGTATTCCTCCGCAGAGTTCAGAAGAGTATCCAGGTACATTTACGACCCTTACCATGTCACCATACTTATCTCCAAACAAAGCTGCAGCCCCAGTTTCTTTAGCTTCATCTAGTGTCATATGTTGCACTTTAAGAGATGTATTTCTGAATATCTCTCTGTTAACTATTTTTTCTACTTCTTCTAGTTGGTCTCTGCTTACAGCCTCATAATGATTAAAGTCAAATCTAAGCCTGTCTGCGTCTACAAGAGAGCCTGCCTGCTGTACATGACCTCCTAATACATCTTTCAGGGCTTTATGCAAAAGATGAGTAGCAGTGTGATTTCTCATGATATCTCTTCTTCTCTCATCATCTACCGTTAGAGTTACCTCTAGCCCTTTTTTTAGTATTTCCATTCCCTCTTCTATTATTACCGAGTGCATGAAGATCTCTTTTTGCTTTTGTACATCTACTATTTTCCCTAAAAGCCCCTCAGCAGTTACAGTTCCGTGGTCAGATGCCTGTCCTCCAGATTCTGCATAAAATGGTGTCTTGTTGAAAATAAGCATCACTTTGTTTTCGCCTAGATTTTCTACATGGTAAACTACACCCTTACTTTGAAGTTTATCATATCCCTCAAATACAGTTTTCCCGTATTTGTCATAAAACTCTTCCACAAAGCTGTCCTGCCCCTTTTCCATCACTACTTCTCTTGCAGAACGAGCCCTCTCTTTCTGCTCTTCCATCTTATCTTTAAATTCCTCAAAAGAAACTTCAATATTTTTCTCTTGGCATATCTCTTCTGTCAATTCATAAGGAAAACCATAGGTGTCATAAAGTTTAAATGTTATCTCCCCAGAAAGTTTATTCTCACCTGCCTCTTTTGCTTTTTCTATCTCATCATTTACCATATGCATTCCTTGTCCTAGGGTATGAGAAAATTTATCCTCTTCAATTTTGATTATTTTCTTTATATGTTCCATATTTTCAAGTATTTCAGGGTATGCTTCTTTCATTATATCTACAACTTTATCTACCAGTTTATAGAGGAAATTCTCAGATGTTCCAAGGAGTCTTCCGTGTCTGACTGCTCTTCTTAAGACCCTTCTCAGCACATAGCCTCTCCCTTCATTAGAGGGAAGAACTCCATCATTTATAAGGAATGTTATCCCTCTTATATGATCCGCTATTACCTTAAGAGAAAAATCAATCTTTTCAGTTTTTCCATATTCAGAAAAGGTCAATCTCCCGGCTTCTTTTATGATAGGGAATATAATATCAGTTTCATAGTTATTTACTTTTTTCTGTACAACTGAAGCTATTCTCTCTAGACCGGCTCCAGTGTCTATATTCTTCTTTGGAAGAGCCTCTAATGAACCATCCTCTTTTCTGTTCCACTCAGTAAATACAAGATTCCATATTTCCAAGAATCTGTCGTCTGCCTCAGGGTCTCCAGGTTTAGAGTTTTCATCTCCTCCATACTCTATTCCCATATCCACATAGATCTCAGAACAAGGTCCACAAGAACCAGTAGGTCCTGCCGACCACCAATTGTCAGCCTCTCCCAGTCTTACTATTCTATCTTTTGAAATATTACACTTTTCAATCCATATTTTTTCTGCTTCATCATCAGTAGTATATACAGATATCCACATTTTTTCTTTTTCAAGGCCTAGAACCTCTGTTATAAATTCCCAAGACCAGATTATAGCCTCTTCTTTGAAATAATCTCCAAAAGAAAAGTTACCAAGCATTTCAAAAAAGGTGTGATGTCTAGCTGTTTTACCTACATTCTCAAGGTCGTTTGTTCTTATACATTTTTGATAAGTTACAACTCTCGGATTAGGGGCTTCTTTCTGACCCAAAAAGAAAGGTTTAAAAGGAACCATTCCTGCAACTGTAAGAAGAAGTGTAGGATCATCAGGGATAAGAGATGCACTTTCGTAGTGTTTATGATCTTTCTCTTTAAAAAATTCTACAAATCTCTGCCTGATTTCATTACCTGTAAGCATATATTTCCTCCGTTTCAAAAGTAAATTTATATTTTTAAAAACTTCTAGCAATTTTTAAAGCTGCTGCAATTTATAACTATCACAATTCTATCTTTAACTTTGATTAAATTATTGAGATTCTTCAATGTTCCTTTTCTCTTAAAAAAAAGGAACACTAGATAAACTAGTTATATCTTACCAAGATACCAAAACTTAATCTAGCTTAAATCCTTCTCCTAGATAAATTTTTCTGGCCATCTCATTTTCGGTTATCTCCTTTGGAGTTCCACTTATAAGAACCTGTCCCTGGGCCATTATATAGGCTTTTTCAGTTATACTCAGGGTTTCCCTTACGCTGTGGTCGGTTATGAGTATCCCTAGTCCTTTCTCTTTTAGATATCTTATTATCTGTTGTATATCCTCTACTGCTATGGGATCCACTCCTGCAAATGGCTCATCTAGCAGAATAAAGTCGGGATTGTTTGCGATAGTCCTCGCTATCTCAACCCTTCTCCTTTCTCCACCTGATAGAGAGTACCCGAGAGATTTTGATACATGAGACAGTTTAAATTCCTCTAACAACTTCTCCATGGTCTCCTTCATCTCAGGTTTAGAGATGCTTCTCATCTCTAGTATCGCATAGATATTCTCTTCCACAGTTAGATTTCTAAAAACTGAAGGTTCTTGGGCTAGATAACCTATCCCCATATTTGCCCTCTTATACATAGGCAGCTCTGTTATATCCACCTCGTTGCACCAGACTTTTCCAGATTCAGGTTTTACTATTCCTGTCATCATGTAAAAAGTGGTGGTTTTCCCAGCCCCGTTTGGACCCAAAAGTCCCACTATTTCGCCTTTTTTAACTTCGAGACTGACGCCATTTACCACTCTTCTTTTTTTATAACTCTTGCACAGATCCTGTGCTATTATGCTTTTCATACGGAGACCTCTCCTTATTTTGTCTTATAATTTATAAATACATTTCCTATTGCCTTGAATTTATTAGTGTTCATGTTGTAAATACCTTTATCAGCCTCTATAGTGGCAGTAGGACTCTCGGCCCTCACCCTTCCTTCAAGCTCTGCGATTTTTTCCTTGTTTTTTATTATACCCCTGTCTGCAGTAGCCTTGGTGTATCCGGATTCCTTGCTGAAATTAGTTATTACAACTTTGTTTATAAGGTTTGCCACCTCTGTGTTGAGATTCACGTCTGCTATATCAGAGGTCACCTCAGTTCCGTTTTCCATGACCAGACGACTTCCCTGCCTTCCTAGGGCCAGGTTCCTCTGCAGGTCTAGTTCTAGATAATCTGAATAAAGGGTCATTCCGCTATATTTAAAGACTCCCTTGTCTTTTATCTCACTTCTGGTAGCTTTATAGCCGTCATCTTCTATGAAGTACACCCTAGCTGAGTTCCCCTGGAAGTTAACTGGTTCCTTTTTCCCGGTTTTTTTGTCTATTTGATAAGTGGTAGCTTTTACATTTCCCACAAAATCAACCTTTTTATCTGTAAATGAACCAAATACATGGTCTCCCTGGAGTTTTTCTCCAACTTCTGAAGTGATCACCACATTTTCTCCGTCCAAAGCCTTGCTGGCCATATTAAATTTACCCTTTGTAGAGTTGATCACAAGGTTGTCATAAAATACCTTAAAAGGTTTTTTAGCTAATACCTCATTGGACTTTGTAAAATACTCAGCCTGTGAACCCACTACCTCTGTTTCAGGATCCTTTAATACAACATTTCCAATAAGTTCAAATGAATCTTTCTCTGTGTAATATTTTATTGTATCTCCGTTAGCAGTTGTATCATCACTTTTACCCTTAAAAGCTTTTCCTGTATAAATCGATTCCTCTGTATCGTAGACTCCGTCTCTCATAGTCCCGTCAAAGTTAGATTTTTTCCCCTTCATCTTTATATCTCCAGGAATATAAATCTTACCTTCCTTTTGCTTGTAGCTGGCCTTGTTTCCGGTAGCGGTGAGGTCCTTGCTGTCTACAACTACATTTCCTATTATATCTGCAAATTCACCGTTTTTAAACTCTCCTCTCTCTCCTGTTATTCTGGTATTATTTCTTTTCCCAGTTACGGATATCTCACTGTTTATCTTTCCTACTCCGGTAATCTTATTATATGTGAGATCTATACCTTGGAAATTATAATCGGCGTTTTCTCCATCAAATCTTCCGGGAGAAACAAAGTCTCCTGACTGGGTATTATACGTAGCTTGAAGTCCTCTAAAAATTTCATTTTTAAGCTTACCCTTTGCAACGTATTTACCGGGAACAGTGACCTTACCAGAAGCCTGATCATAGGTCAGCTTGGAGCTTTCTACAGAATAATCTGTATTTTCAAAATAAGCATCTCCCGTAGCTTCATAATATTTCTTCTGAGTATTAAACTCTACAAGGTTCCCTTTTCCATAAAAATCCTTGCTCTTTATATCGCCTTTTTCAGATTTTCCGGCTCCAGTAAGGTTGTTGTAGTAGAATTTCTCACCCTTGCTGATATACTCATTGTTTTCAAAGGTATATTTTTTATCAAGGAAGAGCTCTTCAGTTTCACTCTTGTATATCATCTCTCTAGAGGTGGCTCCTCCATCTAGAGATTTATAAACAACATCTTTTTTTTCTCCATATGCATACAAAACTTTTGTCTCGGTATCATAGATCCCTCTGTCTGCCCTTAGTTCCTTGCCATCTTTAGAAGTTACTGCTACATCTCCCTTTAATTCCACCTGTTTTTTCTGAGTATCGTAGTAACCATTATTTCCCTTCAAGGTGTAAATCTTGTCTCCCCCATGGATCTTCCCGTGAAAAACTACAGTATTTTGCAGTGATTTGTGCTCTATACTGTCCATATAAAGAGTAAACCCATCTTTCTCAGCACGGACATTTTTAGATACAAGAAAATCACCTGTTTTTTCATAATATATGAGTTTTTCTCCGTATAATTTTATTCCGTTGTAATCTATAACAAATGGATCCCAGGCTTCTAAAACCTTTGTTTCTACATTATATTTAGCCTTTTTAAATGCCCCTAAAAGGTATCCGGGGTTATCCTTACTCAGGTTTTCTCCTCTTACCTTGATATCTCCCATTATATCGGCTACCTTAGTAGCATCAACATACCTTACTTTGTCAGCATTTACACTTATTTTTTCACTTTCCATCAGTACATTTCCGTCCAAGTTTACGTAGTTCATCCTGATGTCAGTTTCAAACTTTTTCCCTGAAACTTTTATTTTCTTCTCATCATTGTATGCCGTCACACCTGTGTCAGAATGTATTGTAGTGAGGTCACTGTCATATTTGGCATTTTCTGCGTTAAATTTCCAGCCGTTTACACTTACCCCCTCTATATTCCCATTCAGAACGAGGTTTTTCAGACTGTCTATAAATACGTTGTCACCTTTCAGGCTCATATCTTCAAAAAAAGCCTTTGCCATTTTAAAACTGGTCTCCTTGCTCTCTATATCATCTACCTGGGTCCCGGCCTCTATACGATACCCCTGTGATTCATAAGTAACATTAGAGGTTTCCACCTTGTTATCTGTCTTTACTTCGATTGGCTTTTCTTCTTTAAAGTAGTTTAAGTATCCCAGAACAATTACAAGGACACCCGCCAAAATGTAGATACCCTTCTTGAGCATAACTGCCTCCTATTTCAACATTTTTTTCAGTTCGCTGAGCTTTACCAAGGCATCAAGGGGAGTTAGTGCGTTTAGATCGGTATCACATATGATACCGATTGCTTTTTCCTCCTCTGGTGTCAGTACTCTTTTTTCCTCTTCCACTGAGTTCTCTTTTGATTCTATCACTCCGCCAAAGAGAGACAGCTGTTCCCCCTTCATCTTTTTCTCAATTAGAGCCCTTTTGGTCTCAAGAGACTTAAGGGTAGCCTTTGCTTTATTCAATATCTCTTTAGGAAGACCTGCTAGTCTTGCCACCTCTATTCCATAAGACTTATCTGCCCCGCCTTTTACTATCTCTCTCAGGAAGACTACGTCACTCTCTGTTTCTTTTACTTCTATCCTGTAGTTTGCAGCTCTTTTTAGCTTCCCTTCCAATTCCGTCAATTCATGATAGTGAGTTGCAAATATTGTCTTTGAACCTATCTTGTCATGGATATACTCTGTTATTGAGCTGGCTATGGATATCCCGTCAAAAGTTGAGGTTCCTCTACCAACCTCGTCCAAAATTACAAAGGATTTTTCTGTGGCACTGTTTACTATGTTTGCCACTTCACTCATCTCTACCATAAAGGTTGACTGACCGCTTACAAGGTCATCACTTGCTCCTACCCTTGTAAATATCTTATCTACTATTCCTACCTCGGCATAATCTGCCGGGACGTAAGACCCTGTTTGAGCCATTAATATTATGAGGGCGAGCTGCTTCATATAGGTTGATTTTCCAGCCATATTTGGTCCAGTTAGTATTATTATGCTCTTCTTTTCATCTAGTAGTATATCATTTTTTATAAACTCTCCTGCACCTACCAGTTTTTCCACTATAGGATGTCTTCCGCCTTTTATATTTAGAGAAAACCCTTCAAAAACTTTAGGTTTCACATAGTTATTTTTTATGGCTACGTCTGAGAGAGAGGTCACCACATCCAGGTAAGCCAGGTTTTGTGCCAGCTCCTGAAAATCTCGGTTTTCCTCTTTTACCCCTGAGGATATCTCCTTAAACAGCTGATATTCCAGAGCTTCTATTTTCTCTTTTGCATTTAAAACCTTAGATTCATAATCTTTAAGTTCCGGGGTTATATATCTTTCTGCATTTGTAAGGGTCTGTTTCCTTATATAATCCTCAGGCACAAGAGAAGAATTGGCCCTTGTTACCTCTATAAAATACCCAAATACCTTGTTGTATTTCACCTTGAGGTTTTTTATCCCGGTCCTCTCTCTCTCTTTTGTTTCTATCTCTAGTATATAGTTTTTACCACTCTTAGAGAGATCGTGGAGTTCATCTAGCTCTAGATTGTATCCACTTTTTATCATCCCCCCCTCTCTCACTGAGAATGGAGCCTCTTCATTTATAGAACGTTCTATGAGGTTGTATATCCCCACAAGTTTTTCCAGGTCGGTCTCAAACAACTGTCTATTTCCTAGTATTTTTATTATTTCTAGAGAACCTCTTATGGATTTTTTCAGGGCAATAAGGTCACGTCCGTTTTCAGTTCCCATTATTACCTTTCCTATGAGTCTTTCTATGTCGTATATATTTTTTAGAATCTCT